>JAKEHV010000272.1 GCA_022614915.1 Gemmataceae bacterium
ATACGTCCTGCCCACGGCGATCAAGGTCGGCGGCGCGTGGCAGGGCCTCCCGTGGCTCACGGCCGCCATGGACGCCGGGATCGGGCTGGCGCAGCAGGGGCCGACGTTCGCCGCGGGCGTGGAGATTTCCGGGTGGACTTCGAAGGCGGCCTCGCCGCCGGCGCGGCGCGAGCCCGGCTCCAGCCTGAGCGCGGCGGGATTTCCGCGCGCTGCGATCGCGCTGCGGGCCGGCTACAAGTGGCGCGGCCAGGACGTCGGATTCCGGGGGCATGACGGGCTGACCGCGGGGATCGGGTTCCGGATCGGCCGGCTCGGGCTCGACTACGCGTATCAGCCGTTCGGCGACCTGGCGACCAGCCACCGGGTCGCGCTGGTGTACGGCCTGCCCTCGTCCGCGAGCCGCAGAACCGCGGCAGACCGGCTCGTGGAGCGCGCCAAGGTCTGCTACCGGTCCGCCGACTACGCCGGGGCGACGCGACTCGCGGAGGAAGCGCTGGAACTGGACGAGGGAAATTGGAAGGCCTGGCAAATCATCGGGAACGCGCGGTTCGCGCGGCGGGACCGTCCCGGCGCGATCGAGGCGTGGAAGAAGTCGCTTGCCATCCATCCCCGGAACACCAGGCTGCGGGAATACGTCACCAAAGTGGAGCGCAAGGACGCCGCGAGGCCGAAAGAGTAGGGAGTGAAGGCACCCGGGGGTGCCTTGACAGTTTTGACACCGGATCGCGCCGAGTTCGCCGTCTTGTCACGTCGCACACATTGCCGAAACCTTCGGACCGGAGTATCTTAGGCGGAATGTCCTGGGGAGCTTCCGCGGCCTTGGTCGCCATGTCATTGGTCCTCGCGCCGGCCCCGAGACAGATCGCGGCGCGACAAGCAGCGCACGAATTCGACCGTGTCCGCTTTGACAAGAACGCCTATTCGGTGGTCGCCGATGCGAATGCGGTAGTATTTCGCCGTCCCAGTCAACTTCTTGAGATTGTGGATGCTTTGAAGATCGGCTGCCTTTTCGACTTCTTCGATGACCTGTTGGACGCGTTTCTTGATGTCGTCGTCCTTGATCTTCTTTACATCGCGGGCGAAGCTCTTACGAAAGGCCGACTTCATGACTTGCCTTTCAAAACGCGCAAGACTTCCGCTCGGGACGCGACTTTTGTTGATTCACCTTCGCGGATGGCTTCGGCCAGCGCAAAGTCTTCCAACACTTCCGCAAAAACTTCGTGCAGCAACTCACGCTGCTCATGCAGTGTTTCCGCCATCGCTTCTTTCAAAGTTCGCTTAAGGGCATGCTCGGCCGAGTTTGCTTGTGGCATTTCGCTCTTGTCTCCCTTCGTCATTGCTTCATTATTCACCTGGAGCACCCGACTGACAAGTTAGTCCTTTTTTTCACGGCAGGACGATTATCACGCGAAGCCTACACTATCATGGTACGAGTCGCAACTCCGTTCCAGCAATGACCCACCTCCATCGCTACCTGGTCCAATTCAGCCCCAAGCACACGCCGCACGTCTTCACGGACATTCTCGTCATCGGCGCGGGCATTGCCGGGTTGCGGGCGGCGCTCGCGGTGCCGGATGCGCTCGACGTGCTCGTGGTCACCAAGGACAAGATTCGGCTTTCGAGCAGCAGCTACGCCCAGGGTGGCATCGCTACGGTGCTGTCGCCGGAGGACCGCTTCGAAAACCACATCGAAGACACCATCAAGGCCGGCGGCGGACTGTGCCAGCGCGACATTGTCGAAATGGTGGTGCGCGAAGCGCCGGAGCAGATCGCCGACCTCATCTCCTGGGGCACGCACTTCGACGAGGAAGACGGCCACCTGGCCCTGACGCGCGAAGGGGGCCACAGCCATCGCCGCATCGTCCACGCTTTGGGCGACGCCACCGGCTTCGAGGTGATGCGCGCGATCATCGAGCACGCCAGGAAGATGCCCCACATTACACTTTGGGACGACGCGTTTACGCTCGATCTCTTGACGCACGAAGGCCGCTGCGTCGGTGCGCTCGTGCACCGCGGCGGACACGGCAAGCTCTTGGTCTGGGCCAAACAGACAATCTTGGCCAGCGGCGGCGCGGGCATGGTCTATCGCGAGACCACCAATCCGCCGGTGGCCACCGGCGACGGCATGGCGGCGGCGTATCGCGCGGGCGCGGAGCTGCGCGACATGGAATTTATGCAGTTTCACCCGACGGTGCTTTATGTCGCCGGCTCGAGCCGCTTCCTCATCAGCGAAGCGCTGCGCGGCGAGGGCGCCTACCTGCGCGACAAGAACATGGACCGGTTCATGTTGGCCCCCCTCACCCCCGACCTCTCTCCCAAAGGGCGAGGGGAGCTTTCATCGGATCCCCTCACCCCCAACCCCTCTCCCTCAGGGAGAGGGGAGAAGCTGGACACCCCCGGCCCCTCTCCCTCGATGGAGAGGGGAGTTGTTGCGGACCCACGTGCCGAATTGGCCCCACGCGACGTTGTCGCCCAGGCCATCGTCCGGCAAATGGAGAAAACCAAGCACCCCAACGTCTATCTCGATCTGCGTCATCTCGACCCCGCGCTGGTGCGGCGGCGCTTTCCCGGCATTGACAAAATGTGCCGCGGCTTCGGTCTGGACATCACCGCGGACCTCATCCCGGTCCGCCCCGGGGCGCATTACATGATCGGCGGCGTCACGGTCGACGAGCGCGGCCAAACGGCCCTGCCGGGTTTATGGGCCGCCGGTGAAGTGACGTCGAGCGGCTTGCACGGGGCCAACCGGCTGGCGTCCAACAGCCTGCTCGAAGGTCTCGTGTTCGGCACGGCGTGCGGCCGTGGCGCGGCCGAAGCCGCCGCGCAAATCCAGGATCGCTTCACGGCGCTGCCCATCGCCAACCGCCTCGAGCCGGAGACCGACGGCGCACTCGACGTGCCCGACCTTACGAGTTCACTGCGCAGCCTGATGGTGCGGCACATGGGGGTCATCCGCGATCAATCCGGCCTGGAACAAGCGCAGCGCGACGTCGCCTTCTGGTGCCGCTATGTCCTTAGGCGCGAGTTTGACGCCCGCTCCGGCTGGGAATTGCAAAACCTCCTCACCATCGCCCGGCTCATGATCCACTCGGCCTTGGAGCGAACAGAATCGCGCGGCGTCCATTTCCGCGGCGATTATCCGCAATCGGACGAACACTGGCAACGACACATTGCCTGTGCCGGTTTCGAATGCCTATTCAGCGCTTGATTTGCGACGGCGCGGACGATTAAATACCAAAGAGACTTGTTACACAGTAGCAGCATGAATGAAGAGATTCTCGACACACCGAATCCTGTTCCGCCTCCATCTCCGCTCTCGCCTCCTCCATTGGAAAACGGCGATCGCTTGAGCTGTGCGGAGTTTGAACGCCGCTACAACGCGATGCCGGAACAGAAGAAGGTCGAGTTGATCGAGGGGGAAGTGCACATGCCGTCGCCCGTGCGCTTGGAAGGACACGCTGAGCCCCACCTTGATTTGGTCACCGTTTTCGGCGTCTACCGTCATCAGACCCCACGGATTCGCGGGGGCGACAACTCGACTCTGCGGCTCGATTTGGACAACGAGTTGCAGCCCGATGCGTTCCTGTTTATTGAGGGAGGCGACGCTGTTGTCGACGCCGACGACTATGTCTCCGGAGCGCCGGACGTAATCGGCGAAATCGCGGCAAGCTCAGTCAGCATCGATTTGGGAAAGAGATTCAAGGTGTATCGAAGGAATCAAGTCAAAGAGTATGTCGTTTGGCGAGTGCTGGACAAGGCCATCGACTGGTTTGTGCTGCGTGACGCTGAGTTCGTGAGGCTGCCGCTCGTGGAGGGGATCTGCAAGAGTGAACGATTGCCGGGGCTCTGGCTCGACGCGGATGCGCTGGTGCGCCGCGATTTCGCCCGCGTCCATGCCGTGTTGCAGCAAGGGCTTGCCAGTCCGGAACACAAAGCGTTCGTTGAAAAGTTAAATAGCTCTCCGCTCGCGCAAAGCTAGTGTTGACACAAAAAGAGAATACCCCAAGGCCGCCTGGCGATTTGCGCGGCTTGGGGTTTCCATTTCATTGCATCAGCGTAATACCTACTTCAGCCGCACGATGGTTTTTTGCGTGATGCGCTGATTGAGGTTCATGCCGTTCGCCTCGATGGACATTTCCATGACCTGATCGGAAGTCATTTCCAATAGCCGGCCTGCTTCGTTGTCAAACAGGGCCACGCCTTTGCCTTCCTGGCTTTTGAGCTTGATCGGCGAGGCCGGATCGGCGTCGATTCTCACCTGGGGCTTCATCGCGATTTTCTCCAAGTGCTTGCCGCCCTTTTCAATGGGTCCTTCATAGGTGAACTCGATGTCGCCGGTCATCTTGCCGAACGGCATCTTCATGCTCACTTTCTGATTCCAGGTCTTGCCCTTGGCGACTGCCTCCTTGGGGAGAATCATGCCGCCTTGTATCATCTTCTTGAGGCCTTCTTCGGAAAACAAATCGCCCATCTGGTCGCCGCCCGGCAGGTTTTTCAATGCTTCCAAGGCCTTCGCCGGAATCTTCGCGTCTTTCACTTCGCCCGTTGCATCCATCTTGCAGTCGAATTCCAATCCCCCAATCGTCTTGACGACTTGGTGCAGAGTCTTGCCGATCAGGTCGTTCGGCTCCTCCGTGCTGGTGGAATCGACTTCCACCTTACCCGTGGGACCATCCATCGCCATCTTGGCCTTGCCAAACTTGATGGTGATCTGCGCGACGCCGTCTTCCACTTTGCCGACAATCCAGCCCATGTCCATGTGCTGAGTCATGTCGATGCCGAACTCCTTGCCGGCAACGTTCATGGCCATCTTCATTTTCTGCTCCAGTTGGTATTGGAGCTTGTCGCCTTCCTTGAATTTGAAGCGGAGTGTTGTTTGGGCGTTGATTTGGCCGGCACACACAACCAGCGCCACGGCCGCCAAAGCCATTTCTTTCCATGATTTCATGGCAGTGCCTTTCTAAGCAGGAGTGAGGGGTCAGGGGTCAAGAGACAGGGGTCAATGGACAGGGTCACAACCATAAGCATTGTAACCGGGTCAGGGGTCGGGGGACAGGGGTCAGGAGTCAGAGGTCAGGGGTCAGGAGTCAGAGGTCAGCAAGAAGCACAAGTCAGAGAAACTGGACAAAAGGCAGAGCATGTGAAGCCTGGCGCCGGATCTGACCCTTGACCTCTGTCCTCTGTCCTCTGACTCCTGGTCCCCTGCCCTTGTGCTTTTTCGCCGTGTTTGGTATCGCCCGTTCAGGCAGGAACGTGTTTCTCTAGACCGCGCAGGGGGTTATGGTCAATCCGCTCTGTCTCGTCACATGTGTTTTGGCGCTCGGGCAAGCGCCGGCGCGCAGTGAGTTTCTCCTAACACCGCAGCTTTCGGCTGGCTTGGAACTCGTCTATCTGGGCACCTTCGTGGACGAAGCGCTCGTTCCGAACGTGCAGTACCAAATGCAATACCAGTTGGAGACCACGATTTTTGTACTGGAATCCAATCAGCGCACGTGGGAAGCCGCATTCTTAACTTCGCTCCGTTTGCAAAACGACAAAAACAAGAAGCCCGATGGCAAACCCGTCCACGAATCGGTACGCCTGGAAGTGGTGACAATCGGACAAGCGGGTAAGCTCGCCGGCCCTGCCGGCGTGTCCGCGACCATACCCATCTTCGGACCGCCGACGGTGGACTACGGCGCCGTCCTCGAAGCGCCTCTCGCCAGAGTGGGGCGGCAATCCAGGTGGGAAGTGAATGAGGACCGGCGGCCAGTGCGCACGTGGCAAGTATTGGGCACGGAAACATGCCAGGGCGTCGCCTGCGTCAAGCTCGCCGGCTTGCAGCAGTCGGAAGATTGGGATCAACCGCGCGCCGACAGCAAAGCCTGGCGGCGGCGCGACACCGTGTGGCTGTCGCCGGCTTTGGGCGTGGCCCAAAAAGTCGAACGCGTGATCGAGCATCGCGACCCGGCGCGGCGCGTGCCCACGCACCGCACAACCGCGGTCTACGAGTTGCACAGCCCGCTGAAGTATGCCGGCCGGCTGTTCGAGGACCGTCGCCAGGAGATCCTCATGGCCAAGCGCTTCCAGGACGAAGCCAAACCGCTCTTGGCGCAACCCTCGCAACATCGGGGACAGATCGAGACGCTCTTGAGAAGGGTGCAGTTTCACCACGAACAACAAGCGCCGACGCCTTATCGCAAGGCCGTCGCCTATCTGGAGAATCGGCTCGAGGCCGCCTTGCGCGGTGAGTTCCTGACAGAAGTAGCGGTGGAGGAGCCCGCGACGCCGATGGCCGTGGGACCCGGACAACGAGTGCCGGACTTTGTTGTGAGTTGTTGGACGGGCAAAGACTCCGCACGCCTGTCGCGCATAAGCGGACGGCCGCTCGTGATCTTCTTTTTCAATCCAGCATCCGCGACCGGCAAAGAAGTGCTGCACTTCGCCCAAGACGTGCACCAGAAATACGCGGGCAAGGTCGGCATCCTGGCGCTGGCGCTAGGCGCCGATCCGGACTTTGTTCGCAAGCAGCACGCGGATATGAAACTGCCATTCCCGGTCCACGACGGGCACGGCTTGAAGTTGACCTTCGGCGTCGATGCCACGCCCCGGCTCCTCGTCATCGACGGCGACGGCTTTCTGCGCCAGGCGATCACCGGTTGGGGATTTCACGTGCCCGGCGAGATTCTGGACGACCTCAAGCGCTGTCTGCCAAAGTGAGACAGTTTCTTGTTTTTTGGAGTGCGGCGCTTTTCCGCCGCTTTGTTTTTTGGAGTGCGCCCGCAGAGTTTGCGCCGCTTGCGCCCGTTGCCGCGTTGGCGTCCTCCGCAGAATCGGCATAAAAAGTCCATGTCGTTGGAACGTCGCGATGACGAATAATACCAGGAGGCAAGGCGGCAAGTTCACTTGTTTTGACGCGCGTTTGCCCGCTAGGATTGCAGGGGATGCGCGCTGGAGTCCCGGCGATGACGGAATATCAGATTCAACCGATTACACGCCGTTGCGTTGTCTCGGGTCGTGACTTGGAAGTGGGCGAGCGTTATTACACCGCCTTGCTGGAAGAGGGCGATCATTTTGTGCGGCAGGATTTCAGCGCACAGGTCTGGCAAGGACCGCCGCCGGGCGCTTTCAGTTTCTGGTCGGGAAAAGTGCCGCCGCCCGAAGACGCATACAAACCGCGTTTCGACGATGACCTTCTGGAAGAGTGCTTCCAGCGCTTGGAGGGACTGACTGATCCTGGCCGCGTCAACTTCCGCTATGTCGTGGCGCTGTTGCTCGTGCGCCGCCGGCGCTTGAAATTGGAGCAGACCAGCGTGGCCGACGGCGTCGAGACCATGACGCTGCGCTGCCCGCGCACCCAGGAATCCTATCAGGTAGTCAACCCCGGCTTGAACGAAGAAGCCATGAGCCAAGCGCAGCACGAAGTCTTTCAAGTGCTTGGTTGGAATTAGAGTAGTCGCCTCGCGGAAAGAGACGAACACTCTGGCGAGGCGCTTGTCAGGAGAATCCGATGCAGCGATGGTCGCGTTATTTCGGCGTGGGGCTCCTCCTTACCGTGGCGGCGGCGGGCTGCTCCAGCACGCGCTGGGGTTTCGTGAAAAACGACACGCCCAAGCCGGCCGTCGCCGGCGACGTGCCGTCTGTTGCTGCTCTCGTCGATTACCTCAACAACAACGCCAACCGCATGGACAGTCTGCACGTGGAACATTTGGACATGACCTGCACGCACGGCAGCCAGAGTTTCGGCGTGAGCGGCCACATGGTGACACAGAAGCCGCGCAACTTCCGTCTGGGCGCCAAGGCCGTGGGCAATCCGGTCGTCGATTTGGGATCGAACGACAACGAGTTCTGGTATTGGATCGGAAAGGCCAAGCCGCCCTATCAAGTCTTTTGCTCGTATCAGGACTTGCATGACGGCCGAGTGCGCCGCATGCCGTTTCCGTTTCAACCGGAATGGGTGATGGAATCGATGGGCTTTGGAACACCAGCGCCGCGCGACAAGCCGCGCCTGCCGTACGGCCCACCGGAGAAGTACAAGCTGGAACACGACCGCGACACGCTGCGCCTGGTGGAAAAATCGGTGTCGTCGCAGGGCCAGCCGATTCGCAAAGTGATCGTGCTGCGCCGCCATCCGGTGCAGCCGCCGCACCCGCAAGTGACCGATTATCTCTTGGTGGACGACGCCACCGGCAAGGAAATCTGCGGCGCCAAGATCAAAGAGATCAAGATCGACCGCCACACCGGCGCCATCGTCCCCTATCACATGGAGCTGCGCTGGCCTTCGGAAGAGTTTAAGCTGACGATGTGGCTCAAGGAGCACTCGCTCAATCAGCCCCCAGTGCCCGGCGTCTTCGTTCGCCGCCCGATGCACGGCGTGCAATCGTTCAACCTGGCCACCCTGGCGGTGGACAACACCCCGCCGCCGCAAGCCTTCTCCGATGCTGGCGGCCTGAAGACGGTGCAAGGCCTTGCCCCGTAGGTTAGGATTCCGTTCCTGACCATAGTCGGACAGGAACGGAATCCTATCCTACGTGAATCAAAGCACAACCCAACCCACATAGAAAACCGCCGCGACAGCAACCAGCGACCCCACCGCCACCAGTATGGGGTGGTCGTTGATGGCGTGCCGGATTGCTGCGAATACGCGATTGGGCGGACTGCGCCGCCGCAACGTCTTGAATTGTTGCCGCACGAATTTGCGATAAGCCAACAGCAGCTTGCGACCCTCGGCCCAATCCCGCGCCAGACATTCGCGCTGCGAGGCATCGAGCATCTTGAACATTTGCGCGGTCATTTCCAGCCGCGCCATCGCCACCACTCGATAGCCGGGCATGCCGGGGTAGCCGAAGACCTTGGGGAACTCCGCCATGAGTTCGAAGATATGATGCAGCCAGCGCGTCAGGTCCACTTCTTCGGCGGGTTTTGTCAAAAGGCGCTGGGGATCTCGCAAATGCTTGCCGGCCTGGTCCCAAGCAATAATCATGTGCCGGGTCAAGTCGCCGCGTTCCATGACGGCTGGAAGCGTGCCTAAGCCGCGCCGGGCTTCGAGCGACTCCTGAAAGCCGCGCGACGAATCCGAGGTCGGCGGCTGACAGGGCGGCGGCGCATAGGGAGCGGCCACTGGATAGGACACGAAAACTGCTTCGTTCACGGGCACCGGCACGGCGGCGTCCTCGCCCGTTTTCACCGGCGACCCCGACGAGCGCACCGGAGGAGGCGCCGCCTTCCAATCCGTGACCGTCATGCCGTTGACGATGGTGTCTTCCTTGTACATCGTCATGGTCTTGCCGTTGCTCGAAGACTCGGAAGCGGCGTTTTGCTTGCCGTTGCGCGCGAGCTTCTCCGTCAGGGAAATAAAGGCCTGGGCGATGCGATTGAGGCCTTCGGTGGCTTCATCCGGAAAGGAGAGCTGAAAGGAGCGCAGCCGAGCCATGCGGTCCTGCACGCGCTGTTCAATCCGCACGGGATCGGCATCGCCCGGTTGGAGGCCGAGCAAAGTGTAAGGATCGGGAGGCCAGGCTTTTTCGGGAATGCCCAGCCAGTTGCAAAGGATCTTCGCGTTCATAGCGAGTCGGCGAAATTCCTCCGTTTCGCCAGGATTGGGCACTTTTCCTCTCTTGGTAGAATGGCAGATTTTTTCGAAAAAGGCAAAGGAAATGTCGCGGCTCGGGCCAATTCATGCTGACTTGTTCGTGGGTGGCCGTTCTGCTAAAACCCGTAGACCGCGTGCTCGTTTGTCCAAGCCGCGACCGTGCGGCAGCGGTGTTCGTGCCAGCACGCTCCCGGATGGTCGCGGCAGGAATGCGCTAATCGGCTCGTGACGAGAAAGGATTCTCCCACGCATGAAGAACTTCGCACGAGCCTTGCGCTTCGCCTGGCCTTATCGCTACCGCGTCCTCTTCTCGGTGTTGGCCGCCGTCCTGGCTGCGACGTTTTGGGGCCTCAACTTCACGGCCATTTATCCCATCCTCAAAGTTCTCGGCTCGCAGCAAAACCTACAGCAGTGGATCGACGGCTCCATCGCTAATACTCAAAAGGACATCGACGAACAGCAAAAGAAAGTGGACGCCCTCGCCGACGAGGTCGCGCTGATTGTGAAAGAGCCGGCCTCAAAAACGCGCGACAACAAGCTGCGCCACAAAGACCGCGAGCTGAACGCCGAAGAAGGCCGGCTCAGTTCCTTGCGCGATGCGCTCTACCGCGACCGCGTTTTGAAGCGCTATATCGACATGCTGATGCCCACCGACCCCTTCGAGACGCTGGCCCTGGTCCTCGGCCTGGTCTTGCTCGGCATCGCGCTCAAAGGCTTCTTCGAATTCTGGCAAGAATCACTGGTCGGCAACGTCATCAATTTGACGCTGTTCGACCTGCGCAATCGTTTCTACCGCAAAGCAGTCCATCTGGACGTGGCCAGCTACACCCAAAGCGGCACCCATGAACTCATGGCGCGGTTCACCAACGACACCGAGCTTTTGGGCAACGGCATGCGCACTATTTTCGGCAAGGTCATCGCCGAGCCGCTGCGTGCTTTGGCGTGCATCTTGATCGCCTGCTGGATCAGCTGGCAGCTCACCTTGATGTTCCTGGTCCTGGTGCCGTTCGCCTTGTTTATTCTGACGAGGGTCGGCCGCTCAATGAAACGCGCCACGCGCCGGCTGTTGGAACGCATGTCGGACCTCTACAAGATCCTGCAAGAGACCTTCAGCGGCATCAAGATCGTCAAGGCGTTCACGCGCGAAGCCAGCGAGCGCCGCCGTTTCCGCAATGCCAACAAGGAGTATTACCAGAAAGCCCAGTGGGTGGTGACGCTCGACGCTCTCGTGGGGCCGATCATCGAGTTTCTCGGCGTCGGCGCGATCCTGCTCGCGCTTCTGGCCGGCGCTTTTCTCGTCCTCAGAGGGCAGACCACGCTGTTCGGCATTCCGATGAGCTGCCAGCCGCTCGAGCCGGAAACGCTCATCCAGCTGTACGCACTCTTGGCGGCCACCTCGGACCCGGTGCGCAAGCTGTCCAGCGTGTTTACCAAGATCCAATCGGGCTGCGCCGCCGCCGACCGCGTTTTCTATTACCTCGACAAGGAGCCGAAAGTCGGCGTCAACACCGACGGCCCGCGCCTCGATCGGCACCACCAAGCGATCGAGTTTCAAAACGTCTGCTTTTCCTACGAGCCCGGCCACCCCATCCTCACCAGCATTGATCTCACGGTAAAACACGGCGAAACCGTGGCACTGGTCGGCAAAAACGGCTGCGGCAAGACCACGCTCCTCGGCCTCTTGCTGCGTTTCTACGATCCCGACCATGGCGCCATCCTTTTAGACGGCGTCGATCTGCGCCTTGCCAACCTCCGCTCGCTGCGGCGCCAGATCGCCTTGGTCACCCAGGACACCATTCTGTTCGACGACACCGTTTTCAACAACATCGCCTACGGCAGACATTCCGCGTCGAAGGAGGAGATTGAACTGGCGGCCAAACAGGCGCGGGCCCACGACTTTATCCTCAAGATGCCCGAAGGCTACGACACCCGCGTCGGCGAAGCCGGCGCCAAGCTCTCCGGCGGGCAAAAACAACGGCTCTCCTTGGCGCGGGCCATCCTGCGCGACCCGAGCATCCTCATTCTCGACGAGTTCACCAGCCAGGCCGACGCCGAATCGGAATTGGAAGTGCACCGCTTCCTTAAGGAATTCGCCAAGGGACGGACCACGTTCGTCATCACGCACCGGCTGCACACGCTCGAAATCGCCGACCGCATTGTCGTGATCGATCATGGCCGGATCGTCGCGGTCGGCGTTCACGAGGATCTGCTGCGCACTTGTCCCATCTATCAGCGCTTGCACGAAGCGCACACGCAACGCCGCGTGGCGTAGTAATTCAAGACTAACCACAGAGGCACAGAGACACAGAGGATACTAGGGGCAAGCCATGTCCTTTCTTGACTTCGCACGTTCGCGCTGGGCGGTCTTGTTCGTGGCGGGTTACGCCGCCTTTCTCTTCTTCTTCGGACTGGGCGCGCGCGATTTGCACAGCAGCCATGAAGCGCGGGCCGCGCAAAACGCGCAGACGATACTCGACGAAGGCAATTGGCTCTTGCCCAAGCTTTTCGACCAGCACGTCGAATTGCAAAAGCCGCCGCTCTATTACTGGCTCGTGGCCCTGTGCGGCTGGGCGCTGGGCGAACTCAACGTCTGGGCGGTGCGGCTGCCGGCGGCGCTGGCGGCGCTGGGCACGGTCCTTTGGATCTACTTCTTGTTGCGCAAGCTTGGCCGGCCCGTCGCGGGCTTGAGCGCGGCCCTCATGCTGGCTACCAGCGTGCATTTCACCTGGCTGGCGCGCATCGGCCGTATCGACATGCCGCTGACCTTCGCGGTCGCGCTCGCCGTCGGCTGTTTCTTTCTGAGCACCAGGCGCTGGTATCTTGTCGGCTATCTGGCGTTGGCGGCAGGCGTTCTCCTCAAAGGCCCCGTCGCGCTGGTGCTCGTCGCGATTGTGATCGGCTCCTTGCTGAGTCTCGAGAAGATGACGCGCGCCCATCGAGAAAACCGGCCTCCGGCCGCGCAGGCGCTTCGCTCGCTGTCGTGGGGCGTTCCGCTGGTTCTCGCGCTGACAGCGCCGTGGTTCCTGTGGGCGAATGCGCAAACGGATAATCGCATTTGGGAAGTGTTCTTCTTCTATCACAATGTCGAACGGGCCCTGGGCGGCTCGGAGACGTTGGCCGCTTACCCCTTCTGGTATTACTTGCCGCGCCTGTTTTTGGACCTTTTGCCGTGGAGCGCGGCGCTACCGGTTGCTTGTTGGTGGCTGTGGCGTCGGCGACAAGACGTAGGACGGGTCTCCAGGCCCGTCCTATCCGATCGGGAAGCGCGGCTGGGCGCCGTTTGGTTCTTCTCTATCTTTGTTCTTCTCTCCTGCCTGAGCTTCAAGCGCGCCGACTACCTGTTGCCGACTTATCCCGGCGTTGCCATCCTGTTAGGCTGCGCGGCGGAGAAACTGTGGCAAGCTCTAAACACGGGAAGTGTTTCGCGTGGTATGCTCCGAGCGCGAAGCGCAAGCGGTTACTCTGTTGCGGCAATGCTCATTGCCGTTGCCGCCGGCTGGGGCATCTACAACGGCATCCTTGTGCCTAAACAGGAACAAGGTTGGCCGCTGGCGCGCTTAGGCCGGGACATCCGTGAGAAAACGCACATGCCGGTAGTCTTCTTTCGCGCGGAGTCGCATCTATTGGCGTTTCACTTGGGCCGGCCGCTGGGCACCATTCTCGAGTGGGAAAACCTCGACATCTGGGTGAGCCACAAACTGCCGGTCTACTTTGTCATGCCGCCGGACTGCGCCGAGGAATGGCCCATTCACCTGACGAAAGGCCAATTGGAAGAAGTTTGTCGCACGCCGGATTTTGGCGAGCGCCACCGCCCGCTCGTGGTGATGCGCAGCTGCCCGCAATAACATATACAGATGTTCGATTTACTCTCACGCCGCACTAGATGCTAATTCAGTACTACAGTTCGTGTGGCATTTAGGGCTGTGCCGTAAGGGAACGAGAGTTAGCGCGGATGGAATACTCGAAGGACTCCCGTTTCGAACGGGCGCCGATTCGCCAAGCGCCGATCAGCGTCGTTCTGACCGCCTATCAAAACGCATTGGAAGTACACGAAGTCGTCGCTGCTTGGCAAACGCATCTGGAAAGTCTGGAGCGCACATGTGAGATCATCGTCGTCGATGACGGCAGCAGCGATGATACGCGTGCCCAAGTCGAAGCGCTATGCCCACGTTTTCCGAATCTGCGCCTCTCCTACCTGGAACCGCATGGCGGCATAGGCAATGCTTTGCAAATCGGCATCAGCGCCGCTCAGCATCCGCTTTTGGTCACGGCCCCTTGTGACAAGCAATTCTTTCCTCCCGATCTCACGCGCGCCCTCGACGCCATCGACCAGGTCGATCTCGTCGCCGGCTATCGTGTGGGCAAGCCGCTGCCGCTCTGGCTGCGCGTTTGGGACGGCATCCGCAGCGTGCTGGGTCGGATCTTGCTCGGCGCGACACCGGACAAGCGCGACTGCTGGCTCGGTTGGCGGCACTGGCGCAGGCGTTGCGCGGCCCGCTGGATCTTCGGCGTCCGCGTGCATGATCCGGAGTGTCCTTTTCGGCTCTATCGCAGAGAGGTTTTCCGCCGCATCCCGATTCAATGCCAATCAAGCGCCGCGCACATCGAAATCCTCGCCAAAGCGAATCACTTGGAGTGCATCATGGCGGAGGTTCCCGTCAGTTGGGAACCGTCGAAAAGTGTCGCGCTTGATACTGTAGAAAGTCGTTATTGGAAAGAGCTGCGCCGGCTCTTCCGGCGTCCCGAGTTCGGGCCGGCACAGACGCCGCCTCAGGTTCAGGACATCCACGCAACATCTCAGGAAACTCCAATCTGATTTATCGTTTCGCGCTCGGCGCTGGCCCCCTCACCCCCCACCCCTCTCCCTCCAGGGCGAGGGGAGCATGTTGAGAGCGCGAATAGCTGAATCAAGCGGAACAGGCCCGGCCCACTAGCGTCAATCTCATAGGCATGTTATTTTGAACAGCGTATGCGACTCCAATTCCCAGTTTGTATTGTGCTTTGTCTCGTGTCCGGCTGCCGTAACGCCGGCGAGGAGCCGGAGCTCGTCTGGGGCAAGCGCGGCGTCCAGGGCGGCGGACTCGTCAAACCCCGGGCCATCGCCATCGACGCCCAAGACCGGCTTTATTTAGTCGATTGGACGGCGCGCATTCAAGCGTTCGACCGCAACGGCAAGTTCTTGGGCCATTCGTGGACGCCCCCGGATTATCGCAACGGCCGGCCCAGCGGGCTTAGCGTCGATGCGGACGGCAACCTGGTCGTCAGCGACTCGCACTACCAGACTGTGCGCATCTATTCATCGGAAGGAAAACTGCTGCGCAGCATCGGCGGCACGATCGGCACGGAACCCGGGCAACTCAGTTACGTCAGCGATTGTCTGCGTGACGCCGACGGCAACTTCTACATTGCGGAGTTCGGCGACAATCAGCGCATCAGCAAGTTCGACAACGAAGGTAAGTTTTTGAAATGCTGGGGCAGCCCGGGATCGGATACCGGACAATTCGCGCGCATCCGCGCCATGGCTCTGGGTCCGGACGGCAACCTCTACGTGGCCGACGCCTGCAACCACCGCATTCAAGTATTTACGCGCGAGGGCGAGCTTGTCCGCTACTGGGGCACGGCCGGCACCGGTGCTGGGCAGCTTTCGTATCCTTATGATGTGGCTTTTTCTCCGAAGGCGGCCGACGCGCTCTATGTCGTGGAATACGGCAATCACCGCGTGCAGAAGTTTTCGCTCATAGGCAAATCGCTCGGCACGTGGGGTGGACCGGGACGCGAACCGGGCCGGCTCAGCAGTCCGTGGGCCTTGGCGGTCGATAG
This sequence comes from Gemmataceae bacterium, assembly GCA_022614915.1. Lineage (GTDB taxonomy): Bacteria > Planctomycetota > Planctomycetia > Gemmatales > Gemmataceae > JAKEFD01. Next base: position 15,392 of record JAKEHV010000272.1, read on the forward strand.
CCGCGGCCGGGTGCATGTAGTAGACAGCGAAAATGATCGCGTGCAAAGGATTGATTTTTAGGGTATTCTAGGCTCCGTCTAACCAAGGTGCGGGCATGGGCAGCGCGGAAATCCTGCACGACCATTGGCTGGCGATCCTCCTCCTCGTCGCGGGATTGGGACTCGCCGGCTGGATGCTCTATGTTCACCGTCAGAGCGGCCGCTGGTCGTTGCCACTCTTGTTTGGCAGTGCTTCACTTCTGCTAGTCGGCATCGGCGGCTTCACTTTCCTGCCCGAAGAATGGAATTGGTGGGGCGGCGGCATTACACTGGGCCTGCTCGTGCTCATGCTGCTGGTTGCCATTGTCACGGGGCAATGGTCCGCGGACTTGGGTTGCGGCGTCGGCGCCGTGCTGTTGTTTTTCCTGGGCGCTTTGCTGGTGCGGCCGGTCGCAAACCGATTGCAGGACGCGGGACTTTTCCTCCTTAGCCTGCAGCCGCTCGAGCCCGTCTGGCTGCTCTTGCTCCTGCTTGTGCCCGCGCTCATCTGGTTCAGTTTTCGCAATCTGTCGGGGCTGGGTCCGGTGCGCCGCTATGTCGCCTTGACCTTGCGCGCGCTGCTCATCGTCTTCTTGGCGCTGGCCTTGGCGGAAACACACGCGCGGCGGCCGGACAAAGACCTCACCGTGCTCGTTCTGTGGGACCGTTCGCTGAGCATTCCACCCGAGCGCGAAGGCGACCGCGATTTGCGCGAAGAGCGGCTGAAGGACTTTATCAGCGAAGCCATCGCCAAGCGCGGCCCGGGTAAGGAAGGCGACAAGGTGGGTCTGATCCTCTTTGGCCGCCGGCCGCGTTTGGAGTTGCCGCCGGCCAGCGTGCCCCAGCTTAAGCTGCCGCGCAACTTCTTAAGTCCCATCGACGACACGTACACCAACATCGGCGACGCCATCAAGCTGGCCCTGGCTTCTTTCCCCGAAAACACCGGCAAGCGCATCGTGCTCATCAGCGACGGCAATGAAAACATGGGCTTGTCCGAAGAGCAAGCCCGCATCGCCAAGCAAAACGGCGTCGAGATCGACATCATCCCCGTGGCGGCCGGCCGGCGCAATCCCAATGAAGTGCTCGTTGAGCGCATCGAGGCCCCGCCCTTCACCGAGCGCGAAACCCGATTGCCGTTGCGCATCGTCCTGCGCAGCTTTCATCCGCAATCCGTCGTCGGCAGCTTGCAACTCTCGAAAATCAGCCTGGACATGATCAAAGACCAACCCGTTTTCGACGGCGTGCCGCTCTTCGAGACCAAGGTCAAGCTCAAGCCCGGCCTGAACGTCTTCTACTACCAGCAACCCGGCTCGAAGAAAGACGACGCCTATACCTATGAGGCCAAGTTCGTCCCCCTCTATGTCGAGAACAACCGCGGCGAAAAGGTGCAGAAGGACTTTCCCGGTGACCGCATCGAGAATAACCGGGCCAGCGTCAGCGTGATGTCGCGCGGCCAACGCGCGGTGCTCCTGGTCGAGCCGAACGTGGGCGATCACCAACTCCTCGCCGACCGCCTGCGCCAGGCCAAGTCCAGCATGAAGGTGGTGACCATCGACCCCAGCCGGCTGCCGCAAGACCCGATGCAGCTCGCCATCGTCCTTAGCAAGTTCGACGGCATCATTCTCGCCAACATCCCTGCCGACGCCCTGACCGACGAGCAGCAAAAAGTGATCCGCAGCAACACGCACGACCAAGGCGCGGGCTTCATCATGGTCGGCGGACCGCAGAGCTTCGGCGCCGGCGGCTGGCAGGGCACGGAGCTGGAAAAGGCCATGCCGGTCACCTCCGACCTCAAGTCCGTCAAGGTCGAGGGCAAAAGCGGGCTGGTGCTCATCATGCATGCTTCGGAGATCGCCGAGGGCAACGCCTGGCAACGCAAGATCGCCAAGCTCGCGATAGAGAAGCTGTCGCCCATGGACATGATCGGGGTGCTCTATTATGACCATGGCTTCCAGGGCGCCGGCGGGCACACCTGGTTCATCCCCTTCCAGGAAATCGGAACCAAGCGTAACGCCCTCATCTCCAAGCTCGACGGCATGATGCCGGGCGACATGCCCGACGTTGATCCGTCTTTGATCAAGTCCTACGACGAACTCACCAAGCCGGAATACGCATTGGGCACTAAGCACATCATCTTTATCAGCGACGGCGACCACTGGGAAGCCAGTCTAGCGCTGTTGCGCAAGATCAAGAATGCAAAGATCACATGCACCACGGTGTGTATTACATCGCACGGCCAGGCGGAAATTGACAAAATGAGAAGGATGGCAGCAGTGACTGGAGGAAGACCGTGGCACGTCAAGGACCCCTCGGAGCTGCCGTCGATCTATATCAAAGAAGCGCGGCTCATCAGCCAGTCTTTCGTCCATGAGAAACCGTTCCAGCCGCAACTGGTATTCCGCGGCGGTCCGACCGAAGGCATGTCGAATCCCTTGGATCCCTTGCACGGATTCGTACGCACCACCAAGCGGTCTTCCCCATTGGTAGAAGTGCCAATCCAGACTCCGAAGATCGGCGACGCCCAGTTTCCCATTCTCGCCTACTGGCAATATGGCTTGGGAAAATCGGTCGCGTTCACCAGCGACGCGCGCACGCAGCCCGGCGGCAAAGCCTATTGGGACCGCGATTGGGCCAACTCCAACATCTACATCAAGTTCTGGGAGCAGACCGTCGATTGGTCGCTGCGCTCGCTCGAATCCGGCAAGTTCTTGCAGGTCAACACCGAGACGCGTGACGGCAAGGTCCGCGTCATCGTCGAAGCCCATGAGGAAGACAGCAATAAAACGCCGATCACAGACGTGGAATTGAAGGCGGGCATTTCCTCGCCCTCGTTCAAAGGGCCCGACGGCCGCAAGATCGACCTTAAGTTTGAGCAGAAGAACGCCGGCGTTTACGAAGCGGAATTCGTGGCCGAGGAAGTGGGCTCGTATTTCCTCACCATCCAGGCCAAATGGCGCAAAGACGGCAAGGAAATCGTGGACGCGGTGCGCACCGGCGTCACTATTCCGTATTCGCCCGAGTTCGCGGAGATGGAAAGCAACACCGCCCTGTTGGAACGGCTGCGCGAAATCACAGGCGGTAAACGCTATGACGACGACTACGCCAACCTGATGTTTGCCGCCCAGAATCGCGAGGTTTTCCGCATGGCCCCGATCAGCCATCAGAGCATGCAGACATTGTGGTATTGGCTGGTGTTTTTGGCGGGTGTCTGCTTCCTGTTGGATATTGCCGTGCGCCGCATCGCCTTGGAGCCGGCGGTCGCAGTAGCCTACGCGACGCGGGTTTGGGACCGCCTGCGCCGCCGTGAGGTCGCCGAGCAAACCACGGTGTTCCTCGAGCGCCTAAAGACCAAGAAGGCGGAAGTGGGCGAGCTTCTGGAAAAAAAGAAAGCCGCCAAGCGCTTCGAAGCCGGCGAAGTGGTCGTGGGTGAGATCGTCGTCGCCGGCCCGCAGGCCGCCGGCACAGCGCCGAAGAAAGCCGAAGCCAAGAAGCTCGCCCCGGAAAAGAAGAAGGAAGAAGCCGCCGACTTCGCCTCGCGCCTCATGAAGGCCAAGAAAAAGGCCATGGAAGAACGAGACAAGAAATAACAAATCCGAAACTCGAATTTGAGAATACCCAGAGCATCAAAAAGGACATTGCATGACTGCGCCTCTGCCCATTCAGGAACGTGCCAACCAGTTTCGTCACGAGTATGAGCAGGTATTCCAGGAAATCAGCAAAGTCATCGTCGGCAGCCACGACATCATCCACGGCGTCTTGACGTGTTTATTCGTGGGCGGCCACGCTCTTCTCGAAGGAGTACCGGGCCTGGGCAAGACGCTCCTCATCCGCACGCTGAGCCAAGTGCTCGACCTCAAGTTCAACCGCATCCAGTTCACGCCCGACCTCATGCCTTCTGACATCATGGGCACGAACATCATCAATGAAGCCGACGACGGCAAGCGCATTTTCACGTTTCAGCCCGGACCGCTGTTCGCGCAGATCGTGCTTGCCGACGAAATCAACCGAGCCACACCGAAGACGCAATCCGCTTTGCTCGAAGCCATGCAGGAGCACAGCGTCACGATCGGCGGCACCATCCACCGCTTGGAAGAGCCGTTTTTCGTGATGGCGACACAGAACCCTTTGGAGCAGGAAGGCACGTATCCTCTGCCCGAAGCGCAGCTCGATCGCTTTTTCTTCAAGCTGCTTGTCAATTACTCGACGCGTGCGGAGATGGGCGTCATCCTTGACCGCACTACCAAGGGCGAGTTTCCGCAGCCGGGCAAGGTGATGGACGGCGCCCGCATCCGCGAGTGGCAGTCGCTGGTCCGCGAGGTGCTGGTCGCGCCGCCGGTGCAGGACTTCGCCATCCGCCTCATTCTGGCGACGCACCCCGGCGGCGACTTTGCGGCCGGCGTCAGCAACAAGTTCATCCGCTGCGGCGGCAGCCCGCGCGGCGCCCAGGCCCTCGTGCTGGCGGGCAAAGTCCGCGCCCTATTGGAGGGCCGCTACAACGTCAGCTTCGACGACATCCGCCGCGTGTATTTACCGGCGCTCAGGCATCGCATCCTGCTCAACTTCGAAGCCCAGGCGGAGAACATCCCGCCGGACAACGTGCTCGCCGATGTAATGCATGAAGTGAAAGAGAAACCGCCCGAAACTGGAAAGGCCTAGTTGCATGGCTTGCCGTTTCGCACTAACAGAATCCGTGCAATGGCTGAGCTATGTCGGCGTAACCTGAAACGATGTCGACATGCTCTCAACCTCGCCCGCCCGAAGAAAACGAGAAAAGAGTTCGGTCTTGTTGCCTAAAACAAGTGATTCAATGGGAAAAGCTCGCTCGATTCGACGAAACTGCCAGCGAACGTGTTCGCCCGTGGCGGAATCGTACTCGTGCTCCTCGGCTTGACCGAAGGATTCACCCTGACGGCAAGCAGCCTCCTCGGAATCAGCCTGAAAGAGGACGAGCCGTTCTTCCCAAAGGTTCTCCGAAGCCGGCTGGCCCTGATGTACACCTTCGAATAGGAGATTGACCGCGTACCACATGTTAGTCCTTCGTCTTCTTGAAACGTTTGTCGCTCAGGAGTTTTTTTGCTTTCTGAGCCGCTCGATCGCCTTGTTTGGCTGCTTTGCTTATGGCTTCAGAAGTTTGATCGAGCCATTGCGCGGGGAATTCGCGAAGCACTCCGGCTTCGCACTCCTTTGCAATTATATCACGGGCTTTCTGCTTGTCGCGCGGATCCGCCACGGGAGCTTGACCTCGTAGAGAACGAATAATACGAAGCGCATGGCCGACACGCAACCACAACTTCTGTTGGACCCCCAATTCCTCGTCCGGCTCGAGCAGCTTGAGCTGGTGTCGCGGAAAATCTTCATGGGCCTCATCAAGGGTGAGCGCCGCAGCAAGCGCAAGGGCCAATCTGTCGAGTTCGCCGACTACCGCAATTACGTCAAGGGCGACGACCTGCGCCATCTCGATTGGAACCTGTACGCCCGCCTCGACCGGCTGTTCGTGCGCCTCTTTATGGAAGAAGAGGACCTGCACTTCTACGTGCTCATCGACACCAGCATGTCCATGGACTTCGGCAAACCGAGCAAGCTGCATTACGCCAAGCAAGTGGCGGCGGCGCTGGCCTTCGTCGGTCTGTGCAACATGGACCGCGTGGTCATCGAAGCATTCAACGAGCGGCTGACGCGCTCGCTGCCGGCGGTGCGCGGCCGGCGCAGCCTGTGGCGCGTGCTTGACTTCCTCAACAAGATCGAGGCCGGCGGCGGCAGCAACTTCAAGGAATCGCTCCGCACTTTCAGTCTCAAGTCAAGCGGCAAAGGCATCGTTGTCGTCTTGAGCGACTTCTTCGACAAGAACGGTTACGAAGACGCGCTCCGCTACCTCGTCGCCCGCCAGTTCGACATTTACTGCATCCAAGTGCTGGCCCATGAGGAGATCGAGCCGGAAATCGTCGGCGACCTCAAGCTCGTGGACGTGGAGGACGACGATGTAGCCGAAATCACCGTCAGCGGCCCGCTCCTGAAGCGCTACAAGCAAAACCTGGCGTCGTTCCGCGCGACGCTCAGTGAATTCTGCACCCGCCGCGGCATCAGTTGCCTGTTCACCGACAACCAGGTGCCGTTTGACCGGCTCGTGCTGACGTATCTACGGCAGCGAGGACTGGTGAAGTGACATGCTGAAGTTTCTCGCACGCAACTGGTTTCCGCTCGCCCTCATCGCCCTCTTCGTGTTTTCATTGCCGGGCTTCATCCTGTGCATTCTCAACCTGTCCGGCGTCGACGCCGAGTTCAACACTTGGCTGCAGGAAAACTTCAACCTCAGCTATCATCTGTCACTCGCGCCGCTGCTAACGATACTGTTTCTCTTGTTGCCGCTCGTCATCGTCATCCTCTATTTCCTCAAGCTCAAGCGCAAGCCGCTTCAGGTGCCAAGCACCTATCTTTGGAAGAAGAGCATCGAAGACCTGCACGTCAACAGCCTGTTTCAATGGCTGCGCGAGAACATCCTGCTGCTCTTGCAAGTGCTCGCCGTCATGATCCTCATCTACTCCGTGCTCGGCATCCGCTTCCACGGCGGCACGAGCCAGGGCAAGCACTACATCCTCATCATCGACAACTCCGCCAGCATGGCCGCCACCGACGTGTCGCCCAGTCGGCTGGAGTGGGCTAAGCAAGAAGCGCACAAGGAGGTCGAAGCGGCCGACGACGACGATTACGGCATGATCCTCGTCTTCAACTCCAAGGCCACGACGCTGCAAACTTACACCAACAATAAAGCCAAGCTCCGCGACGCCATCCAGAGCATCGAGCAAACCGAGCGGCCGACGCGCATCGAAGAAGCGCTGTCTTTGGCGGAGAGCCTCGCCAATCCCGTACGCTCCACGGAAGACGTCGCCGTGCAGCCCCAGGACGTTCCGGAAGGACAAGAACGCGTGATGGTTCCGGTCAAAGGCATCTCCGCCGTCGTGCATCTTTATTCCGACGGCCGCTACGCCAAGCTGACCGAGGCCAGCCTTGCCAATCTGGCCGCCAAACAAACCGGCAAGACGCTGCTCGGCGACCTCAACCTGCGCTATCATCGCGCCGGCCAGTCGGGTGCGGACAAGGTCAACAACCTCGGCATCGTCGCCTTCAACGCTGTCCGCATTCTCAATAAGAACGTCAAGGAGGCCAACCTCGACGTCCAAAAGCTGCAAGTCTTGCTGCGACTCCAGAACTTTCGTCCGGAGGCGGCCCAAGCGAAAGTGCACTTCGACGTTTATGCCGGCGGCAAAATCGTCCACGCGGAGGCGACCACGGTGCTGTTGCCCAAGCGTGAATTCAAAAAGGCCGAGCCGGATTCGGATCTGGAAGACAAGGATGTGCCCGGCGAAAACGCAGCCAACATACTCCTGCCCCCAATGGACGTGCGTGACAACCTCGTTCTGCATGCCCGCATCGACGGCGCCAACGACCAGTTTCCGCTCGACGACCAGGCCTGGCTCGTCGTCGGCACAGTCCGCAAGGCCAAGGTGCTCATCGTCGGCCCTAACAATCCCGTGCTCGACGCCTTCTTCGAGCAGGAAGCCTCGTTGCGGCTTGCTTCGACCGAGCAGCTTGCGGTTGCCGACTTGGGCGGCGAAGCCTATCGGAAAAAGATCAGCGGCGGCGACGTGGACCTGGTCATCTTCGACTGCTGCGCCCCCGCCGATGAAGCCGATTTGCCGCAGGCCAACGCCTTCTTCATCGACCGGCCGCCGCCCCCCTGGCAGCGACCGAAGAACACCTTGAAGAATCCGTTCCTGGCTGTCAGCAAGCGCGAACATCCGTTGTTGCGCTACCTGACCACGCTTTGGGACGTGGGTGTCAACGAGGCCTTTGAATTCGACGTCAAGAAGAACCTCGACGAAAAAGTGAAAGCGAAGTTCGAGCTGCCCGAAGGCGATCCCAACCGGCGCGTTTATCCGCCGCTCACCAAATTGCTCGAATCGGGCGGCGGCGTGCCCCTCATGTTCACCATGCCGCGCGGGGCGTACACCGACCTCGTCATGACTTTCGCCCTGGTCGGCGAGGAAGGCGAGCTCATGTCCAACTGGCCGCTCCAACCGAGTTTTCCTTTGTTCTTCCGCAATGTGCTTTATCTCTTCGGCAACGTGGACGACGCGGTGCGGACCGTGACCGTGCAGCCGGGCGAGCCTATGATCTTGCGGCCGGAAGCTGGCGTGCAAGCGCTTGAAATCACCCCGCCGAGCGGCGCCAAGTTCCACATGAAGCGCGGCAACCGGCCCGATTTCGTGTTCTCCGCGACGGATAAGGCCGGCGTGTACCTGGTAAAGCGCGACGACGGCGGCGTGCGCAACTTCTCGGTGAACCTCCTCGACGCCAACGAGAGCAATATCGAGCCGCGCGACGAAATTCGCATCGGCAATGAACGCATCAGCGCCGGCCAAGACCGCCCCCAGCCGCGCGACCTGTGGAAATGGATTCTGGTTTTGGCGTTGGTCCTTCTGTTAGTTGAGTGGTACATTTACACCAAACGAGTGGCGATTTAGATTTTGAAACGCAGAGGGCGCGGAGAACGCGGAGAAATAGAAAGGGAAGACAAAAGGACTTTTTGCTTTTCCTACTTTCTTGTTTTCCTCTGCGTTCTCTGCGGCCTCTGCGTTTAGATGTGGATAAGTACACCATGCCGGAGCTGCAAGATCCGTCCCCGTCGAAAAAGCGCGGCATCAAAAGCGCCATCGAATCAAAGCAACTGGCCCGCCGTTCCTTCGACAATTACCGCACTTTCATCAAGGACCATTACGACGGCCTCGCGGGCAAGCTGACCAGCTTCACTGGCTTCGTCACGGGCCACGAAACATTGGCGGGCCGGCTGATTCGCCCCGCCGCCTTCGACGTGCGCGGCTGCAAGCGCATCCTCGACGCCGGCTGCGGCAACGGCCGATATTCCAAGTTCCTTTTGCGTTGGGCCGATCCGGACGCCTTCCTGACGGGCTTCGATCTTTCCGAGCGCATGCTCAAGCGCTCGCGCCGCCGGCTTAAAAGTCCGCGCGTTTCCCACGTCGCCGCCGACATCACGCGTTTGCCATACCCCGACGCGTATTTCGACGCTGTCGTGTGCGGCTGGGTCCTGGAGCACTTGCCCGACCCTCGGCCCGGCCTTAAGGAGCTGGCCCGCGTCATGCAGTCCGGCGGCAAGCTCCTCCTACTTGTCACCGAAGACACGCTCACCGGCTCGATGTGCAGCCGCATGTGGCATTGCCGCACCTACAACCGCGAGGAACTGAAGCGTGTCTGTGCCGACTGCGGTTTGCGCTGGGTGCGTCCTTATTACTTTTCACGCCTGCACGCCTGGTTTCGCCTGGGCGGCATCATCGCCGAGTTTCATCGCGAATAACCACGTTTCGAGGCCAATCCGGCAGAAATTAGCGGCCACACCTCGTCAGCGGCGATGAGATTCTCGCCGTCGCCGACCGTCCGGTCGTCAACGCGTTCGACGTCGAGCGCGCCTTTTTGGACAAGAAACCGGGCGAGCGCGTCAACGTCAAGGTCGTGCGCGAAGTCAGAGAGATGACCGTGACCTTGACCCTGTCCGCGACGGCCGAAGCCGACGAGTCTGGGCAAACCCCGAACTCGGATGGCAAGCCGGCAATCGCGAAGAGGACCGGAAACCAAGCAGATCCACAATAAGTTTGGATGACCAAGCGCAACGACAGGTGCACTTTCTTCAATTTCCGCAGCTGAAAGCCCGCCGCCTCGAAGCGATGGCGGATTTCGAACGGCCAGAAGTGTTGCTTCAAGCCTAAGACGTTCGTCCCCTTTGCGGAACCGCTCTGGACGAAATGCGTCCCAACTCCATAATAACTTTTCCTGCAAAACTCGAATCGAAGGATTCCGCGATGGCTCTCGGCTTGCTGGCCCGCAAAGTGGGCATGACCCAAGTGTTTGACGGCAAAGGGAAAATGGCGCCCGTCACGGTCTTGGAGTGCGGCCCGTGTCCCGTGCTCCTGATCCGCACCCCCGAGCGCGACGGCTACCACGCCGTGCAGCTCGGCTTCAAGGACAAGCTGCGCCGCAAGGCCATCCGCGCCGAGCGCGGCCATGTCGCCACCGAGTTTAGCTCCAAGCGCCGCAAGCAACGCGTGGAGTCCGGCGTGCAAATCCCGGAGAAGGCAAACTGTGAGCCGCAGCGTTACATCCGCGAGTTTCGCCTCGAAGCGCCAAGCGCAGTGAAAGTCGGCGCCATCCTGACCGCCACCGAAGTTTTCAAGGATGTGCCGCGCGTGGACGTGGTCGGCACGACCAAGGGCCGCGGCTTCACCGGCGCCATGAAGCGCCACAACTTTCAGGGTCTGCCCGCCGCCCACGGCGCCAAGAAGGTGCATCGTTCGCCCGGCAGCACCGGTTCGCACGCCTCCAACCGCGGCTCCGGCCGGCCCAAGAAAGGCCACAAAGCCGCCGGGCAATACGGCAACGCGCAGCGCACCGTTCGCAATCTCGACATCGTCAAGATCGACGCCGACAACAACCTCGTCCTGGTCCGCGGCGCTGTGCCCGGCCCCAACGGCGGCCTCGTCGTCGTGCGGCCTACCAACAAGCGGGGATAGTCGGCCGCTCAATATAACATCACGCCGCCGCAAATGTTGTAAGCTTGGCCGGTCACCATTCGGGCCGCGTCGCTGGCCAAATACACAGCCAAAGGCGCAATATCTTCCGGCTCGAGCCGTCCGCCGATCGGCGTCATGCTTTTCTCTTGCTCCTCGAACGAGATGCCCTTCCGTTTGGCGTCGTATTCGATGCGTTTGTCGTTCATCAGCGTGTGCACCGGCCCGGGGCAAATCGCGTTGACGGTAATCCCGACTTTCGCGACTTCGAGCGCCAGCGTGCGCGTCAGGCCCAATAGGCCATGCTTGCTCGCGGCGTAGGCCGCGCCGTGGAAGCTCGGCATCTTGCTGTTGATCGATGCGATGTTGATGATGCGTCCCCAGCGCCTTTTCACCATGTGCGGTAACACCGCTTTCGACAAGCGATACGGCACGGTCAAATTGAGCCAGAGCGAGAGGTCCCAAAAGGCGTCGTCGAAATCCATCACCGGCTTGGGATTGGCGCTCGAGCCGATGCCGGCGTTGTTCACCAGGATGTCGAGGGGCCCGAGCTGCTGTTCGACGAGCTCCAGCATTTGCGGCAGCGCTTCCGGCTTGGAAAAGTCCGCTTGGAGCGCGAGCGCTTCGCCGTTGTCTTTGCGGATGGCCTTGGTCACCTTGGCCAATTCCGCGGCCGTGCGTGCCGACACCGCCACGCGCGCTCCGGCTTCGGCGAAAGCAATGGCGATGGCCCGGCCAATACCGCGGCCGCCGCCAGTGACCAACGCAACACGGTCCGTGAGCTGAAGTTGCATGTTGTTTTTATCTATAGGAGCACGCCCGCAATGGCCGCATTGAGCAATGTCGCCACAAAGCCCACGAACAGCGCCCGGCCGCCAAGGCGGGCCAGATCGGACCGCCGCTCCGGGGCCATGGCGCCGATGCCTCCCAATTGAATACCAATTGAGGCAACATTCGCAAAGCCGGTCAGAGCATACGTGGCCAAGATATAGGATCGCGTGCCGGGCCAAAGCCCGGCGCCGGCTGGCCTGCCCATCGTCTGCAGCGTCGTCAAGGCATCGATCGAACTAGGAACCCAGACACCGCTGAAATTGCCAAACACGCCGGCCACTGTTGCCACATCGACTTCGCGTTGCAGATTCGTGAGCTTGGCATAAGCGAGGAACTCGTTGCCCACCAGCTTGATACCCAGCAGATCCGCCACCTGGCCGACTTCCCGAGGCTCGACACCCATGAGAAACGACGCCGGTGCAAACAGCCGTGAAAAGATCGCTTTGAGCGACAGGTCGGGGTGAATCAGGCCCAGCATAAACTCGATAAGGGCGATGAACGCGATAAACGCGATGAGCATGGCGGCGACATTGATCGCAAGCACCATCCCGTCCGAAGCACCGCCTGCCGCCGCGTCCACGGCGTTGCGGTGCGGCGATTCCACCGTGGTGTCGGCCTGGCCCGCCGTCTGTGGTGTTTCGGTCTCGGGCCACAGCAGCTTCGACAAATAGAGGCCGCACGGCGCAGCCATTACGCTGGTCGCCAGGATCGCCACGGGATCGGCGCCCATGCGAATGTAGACCACCATGATGCCGCCGGAAATGGTGGCCAAGCCGCCGACCATAAGTGCCAAGAGTTCGGACTGTGTCATGCCGCGCACATAAGGCTTGACGATAAGCGGAGCCTCGGTTTGGCCCATAAAGACGTTAGCGGCGGCCGACAGCGTCTCTGCACCGCTAGTGCCCATCAGATACATCATCGCCTTGGCAAACATGCGGACGATGAATTGCAGGACGCCAAAGTAGTACAGCACGCTGAAGAAGGACGACACGAAAATGATGGCCGGCAGTGCGGAAACAGCGAACACGAAGCCGTTATTGGGGCCGAAGACGCGCCGAAGCTGCTCGGGATCGGCCAGTGGCCCAAAAACGAAGCGTGCGCCCTCGTCGGTGAATTCCACGAACCGCGTAATTACAGAAGAGATGCCGCGAAACAGCTCATAGCCGGGGCGATAGCCAAACATCTCCCATTTGAGAATGATGAGCGCGAACAGAACCTGCAGAGCGATTCCCCAGCCGATCGTGCTCCAACGGACCGCGCGCAGATTGCGCGAAAACGCCGCGACAATCCCGAAGAAGCAAACGAACCCGGCCAAACCTTGGCCGCGCACACCGATCAGTGGCTGCAGCCAATAGGCGGCAATGGCCACCGCGCCGACGCCCGCGGCAATCGCCAGCCGCCAACTCACGGGTGTGGGCGATTTCGCAGCAGGAACGGGCGCCGGCGGAGTGGCTGTGTGCATCAAGCCTCCCCCATCGAGGAGGGGTCTTTTTTGCCCTTCCCCTGGGATCAATCCGCCCTATCTTCAAGGCCGCACTGCCGGCTCGCAAGCAAAAAAGCCGCCCCTGAAAAAACGTGCGGCGGTTCCGTTATCTCCTCCGTGACATACACTTTGTGAATCTTTGGCGTAGAATCCAAGAAGCATGGGGGAAGCGATGCGTCCTCGAAACTGGCTGTTGCTGCATTTCCTTTTTCTCATTGGCTTTATGTCCGTGCCCTACCTCGCGGCTCAACAGGGCAAAAACGAAAAGAAAGAGCCGGACAAGAAGGAATTCGACAAAAAGGCCTTCTTTTTCGCCGGTCCAGGGGGTCCATTCGGACAGAATAGCAAGCTGGTCAAGCAATTCGACAAAGACGGGGACAAACGGCTGAACAACGAAGAACGACAGGCCGCCCGCGAGTTTCTCAAGAAAGAGCGAGCCTCGGGCAAAGGATTCGGCCCAGGTTTTGGACCCGGCGGCAAGGGTCCTGGTGGCAAAGGCAAAGGCCCGGGCGGCTTTGGACCGGGCGGGTTTTTCAGCAAGCCGTTCGTCGATGCGGTTGACTCGGACAAGGACGGCAAGCTGGCCAAAGACGAAGTGATCGTAAGCGTCAAAAAGTTCTATGCCGACACCCGCAAAGAGAACAAGGGCGCCCTCGACGAAAAGCAGATTGCCGACGCGCTTGGCAAGATACTCCCTAGGCCGCAGTTTTTTCCCGCTCCCGTCCCGGAGGCGGGAAAGGCGGACAAGCCCGTCGTCATTGTCCAGGCCTTACCCTCAGGCGGCGAAGTCATTCCGCAACCGCCTGGGGGAGGCGGCTTCGTCGTCGTCGGTCCGGAACGATTCGTGGCCGGCAACATCGTGCAGCGCGCCGACAGCAACAAAGACGGCAAAGTGACGCTCAATGAGTGCGTGGCGGCGGCCGAGACGCTGTTCAAGGAAGCCGACGCGGACAAAGACGGCAAGCTGAGCGACGAAGAAGTGAGCGCCGGCCTGAGCCGGCTTTTCGCGCCGCCGCAAGGTTTCCCCGGCGGATTTGGTCCCGGCCCCTTCGGCAAACGCGACCCCGCCAAGCCGGGCCCGCGCGTCACGCCTGCCGACGTCAAATCCTATGCCGACGCGCCTCTTTATGAACCGTCGGTGCTCCGCACTTTGTTCCTGGAGTTCGAAAACAAAGATTGGGAAGAAGAGCTTGCCGACTTCAAAGGCAGCGATGTCGAGGTGCCGGCCGTCTTGACCGTCGACGGCAAGAAATATCCCAACGTCGGCGTCCATTTCCGCGGCATGTCGAGCTACGGCATGACGCCCGCCGGTTACAAGCGCTCGCTCAACCTGTCGCTCGATTTCGCCGACCCCAAGCAGCGGCTCTATGGCCAAAAGACGCTCAACCTCCTCAACGCAGCCGGCGATTCGTCGTTGCTCAGCACGGCGCTGTACTCTCACATTGCCCGGCAATACATTCCGGCCCCCAAAGCGAATCTCGTCAAAGTCGTCATCAACGGCGAAAGCTGGGGCGTCTACGCCAATGTGCAACAATTCAACAAAGACTTCGTCGCCGAGAATTACGGCAGCGACAAGGGCGCCCGTTGGAAGGTCAGCCCCGGCGGCGACGGCCTGACCTACCACGGCGACAAAATCGAAGACTACAAACGCCGTTACCAGATCAAGTCCCAAGACGACCAGAAATCCTGGAAGGCGCTCGTCAATCTGTGCCGCATCCTCAACCAGACTCCGCCGGACAAGCTCGAGGAAGCCCTGACGCCGATTCTGGACATCGACGGCGCTTTGAAGTTCCTCGCGCTCGACGTGGTCCTATCCAACAGCGACGGCTATTGGATTCGCGCCAGCGACTACAGCATCTACCGCGATCCCAAAGGCAAGTTCCACATTATCCCGCACGACATGAACGAAGCATTTCAGCCGGCCATGGGCTTCATGTTCGGCCCGCCCGGCGGCATCGGGCCCAAGGGCGGCCCCCTCACCCCCGACCCCTCTCCCCCACAGGGGCGAGGGGAGAAACTGCCGAAGGGCGGCAAGAAAGAATTCGACGGTCCCAAAGGCAAGGGCGGTTTCGGCGGCCCCAAAGGCGGCATGGGCCAAGGCACGGCCGGTCCCGATCCGTTGGTTGGTCTGGACGACATGCGCAAGCCGCTGCGCAGCAAATTACTTGCCGTGCCGAGCCTGAAAGCGAAGTATCTCGACTACGTGCGGGCCATCGCCCAAGACAACCTGGATTGGAAAAAACTCGGCCCAGTCGTCGCGCAGTATCGAGCGCTCATCGAGAAAGAAGTTGAGATCGACACTCGCAAGCTGGTGACGCTAGCTGCGTTTCAACAAGCAACCGCCGACGCCCCCTCACCCCTCACCCCTCTCCCCCCTGGCGGCGAGGGAAAAACTGGGCCCGGCGGGCGCGGCTTCGGCATGAGCCTCAGAAACTTCGCCGAGGAGCGGCGCAACTATCTCCTGGGCCATCCGGAAGTGAAACAAGGCGGAAAGGAGGCCGCGCGGTGATGCCGCAGCCATCGGCCAACGACAACCATCGAACGAACGCGCTAATGGTGGTGATCCCCAAGCGGAGCGTGGAGTCTACGGAGGCGTTCGCATCGCCTTCGTTGTGCGTAGACACGGCGATTCCAGCTTACGAGCTGAAGTTTCTCTTGAGCGAGGACCAGGCTGCGGGAATCATGGAGCGCGCGAGCGGACGGCTTGCGCCCGATCCGCACGCCGATCCCGAACTGGGCAACGCCTACCGGACGCTGAGCCTCTACTGCGATACGCCCCAGTACGACGTCTTCCGCGGCCTGGGTTCCTTCGGACGCCGAAAACATCGCTTGCGCCGCTATGGCAACGCGCCGTGGATGTACTTGGAGCGCAAGAGCAAGTGGGGCGACCGCGTCAAGAAACGGCGTACGCGCATCGACAACGGCGAACTTGCCTTTTTCGCACAAACCATGTCCGCGCTCACTTGGCCGGGTCATTGGTTTCATCGTCACCTGGTGCGGCGCTGCTTGGGCCCGGTTTGCCGCATCGCTTATGAACGCGTCGCTCTGGTCGGCGAATCCATGGACGGTCCGCTCAGGCTCACGTTTGACCGGCGCATTCGCGGTGTTTTCACCAACGAGTGGAACCTGGACGCGTTCGAGGGGGGCTTGCCCATTCTCGCCGACCACGTCGTTTGTGAGTTCAAATACCGCGGGTTTTTGCCTACGCTTTTCAAAGAGATCATTCACGCGCTGCAACTGCCGCCTTGTCCGGTGTCGAAGTTTCGGTCCTTTATGCGCGCGGTTTTACGTGGGGCGAACATTCCTGTTTGCCCGACTGCGCCTGTCCTTGGCAAACAAGAATGTTCGACCCACGTGTCCGGCGACGGGAGAGCAGCCGATGTTTGATTGGCTCGAAGGTGATTCGTCGAGCCAGACAGTGGCCGCGCTGGGCGACGTCGCGGCCCGTTTGCTCATCGCTTTTGTGCTGGGCTGCGTCGTGGGCTGCGTCTATGCCCTTACGCAACGCAAGCCGCGCGCGGAAATCGCGCCCTTCGTCACCACGCTCGTGCTTTTGTGCATCCTGATCGCCATGGTCACGCTGGTCATCGGCAACAGCGTGGCCCGGGCGTTCAGCCTGGTCGGCGCGCTCGCCATTGTGCGCTTTCGCACCGTCGTCGAGGACACGCGCGACACCGCGTTCGTCATTTTCGCCGTCGTCGTGGGCATGGGCGTCGGCGCCAGTGACGACCTGTTTCCGGTTGTTCCTCTTTTGGGAATCCCCGTCGTTGCCGCGGCGGCCTGGCTCTTAATGCAGTGGGGCGGGTCGAACGCGACCGTGGCCCCCACGGCCGACTATGCCCTCGCCGTTCGCTTGGGGCTTGGCCGCGAGCCCAACGGCGTCTTGCAATCGGTGTTCGAAAAGCATCTTGCGCTTGTGCGCCTCAAGGCCACCACGACGGCCCGCCAAGGCGCCGCACTCGATTTGAGCTACATTGTGCGCCTGCGCCAAAAGGAAGAAGCGGTGGCCTTCGTGACCGCGCTCAATCAAATCGAAGGAGTACAAAACGTCGAGTTGCGCGAGCTACCGTAGCAGTATTCGGCACGATTCAGTACAACGAGGATCGACCACCAATTCGGGGAGCACCATGAGCGAACACCGATTCCAAGTGTTGTCGCAAGAGGGCATGGGACGAAAGCGCGCCGTTCGACTGCTGCCCGCCCTCGGCGTCGTCTTGCTGCTCGGCTTCTCGGTGTACGCCTCGCGCGCGACGATTTGGCCGGCGTCGCCATCCACCGGCGCGGCGACGGGCGACGACAAGACAACAGCCAACGCGGTGGCGAAGGCCAACGCGTTTCTGGAGTCACTCGACGCCCAGCAACGTGGCAAGGCGCTTCTGGCATACGACAGCCCCAAAAAGCCAGCCTGGTCCAACTTGCCGGTGACAATGGTGCAGCGCAATGGCTTGCCGATCGGCGAACTTACCAAGGCGCAACGCGCCGCCGCCCTGGACGTTGTGGCCGCGGTGCTGAGCAAGCAAGGGTTTCAAAAAGTCGTCGACATCATGAACGCCGACGACCAACTCGTCAAAGGCAAGGACAACAAGATGAAATTCGGCACCGACAACTTCTACCTCGCTCTGTTCGGCAAGCCGTCGGCGACCGAGCCGTGGATGCTGCAGTTCGGCGGCCATCATTTGGGCATTAACGTCACGCTGGTCGGCAAGAACGCCGTGCTGACGCCGACGCACACCGGCACGCAACCCGATTCCTTCACAAGGGACGGCAAGACGGTGCGGCCCTTGGGTCCGGAAAACGACTTGGCGTTCTAGCTCGTCAATATGCTTGATGCCAAGCAGCAGAAGCAGACTGTTCTTGGCGCGAAACCTAAAAACCTCGTGCTCGGTCCAGGTCAGGACGGCAAGACCATTCCACCGGCAGGGATCAAGGGGGCCGCCTTGAACGAGGCGCAGCGCGCCACGCTCTTGGAACTAATCGGGGCCTGGGTCCACATCCTGCCCCAAGACGCCGCCGTCAGCCGTCTGGCAGAGCTCAAGGCGAAACTCGACGACACCTACTTCGCCTGGTATGGCCCAACAACCAACGGTAGCGCGGTGTACTACCGGGTCCAAGGCCCCACGCTGGTGATCGAATACGCCCCGCAAGGCGGCACGAATCACATTCACACGATCATTCGCGACCCCAGCAACGACTACGGCGCGCAACTGACCAAATCCTAACGGAACAAACGGAAAGATTGTGAAGAGTTTGCCAAACGGTCCTACGCCGCCTGCGAATACGCCTGTTCCTTCCGCTCGTCCAGCACTTCTTTCAGCAGGCGCCGGTATTCATACTGCATCGCCTGGTGTGCGCCAGGCTGCACGCGCGTAACGGCGCGGACGGTCATCTCCGTGGGGGTCAGTTCCACCAGGCCCTTGACCACGGTGTCGCCGAGCACTTCGCGGCGGCGTTCGCGCAGGCGTCGGCCCGCTTCGGCCAGGTCGCGCATCGCCTGGTCCAGGTTTTGGCTGGCTGGCATTTTGAAATCGACCACGGCATTGACGTAACCCTTCGAGAAATTGATCACGCTCTTGATTTGCCCGTTCGGGATGATGTAGAGCTTGCCTTGTTCGTCGCGGATTTGCGTGTGACGAATGCTGACCGCCTCAACGCCGCCGGCGGCGTCGCCGATCTGCACCACGTCTCCGACAAGGTACTGATTCTCGAAAAGTATGAAAAAGCCCGACACGACGTCGGTGACCAGGCTCTGCGCGCCCAAACCAGCCGCCAAACCGAGGATGCCGGCGCCCGCGAGGATCGGGCCGGTGTCGATGCCCAAGACGCCCAGCATGATAACGCCGGAGCCGAAGTAGAGGACGTACTGCCCGATGGACTGCAAAAGCGGCACGAGCGTTTGCCCCTTCTGATCGAGCGGACGCTCTTCGTTGCGCAGGCCAAACGCTTCGTGCAAGAGCACCGTCAAAAGCTCGATGAGCACGCGCGTGCTGAAGAAAATGCCGATGCACTGCACGATGCGCGGTCCGAAATCCGCAATGACCGCGACAAACTTCAATTCATGAATGATAAGCGACGCCGCCGAGACGTAAACCGCCGCCTCGAAGCAGCGTTCGCCGAACGGGAAGAGCCGCGTCACACGCTCCCAATAACGGCGATAGCTGCCCGCGCCGAGATGCCGATTGCCCAGACCTGCGAGCGCATGGGAGATGGTTCGGCCGGCCAGCGTCAACAGCCGGGCCACCATGATGATGGCAACCAGGCGGATCAAGAAACCGATGAACGTGTCCACCGCCTCGCGCAAATGGACGATGCGGCCCGCGACCCAAAGGGCGGCCAGTGCCAGCGTGCACAGGGCGAACCGTTGCAACAGGTCGAACCAGCGCCGCACCGTGTCGCGATGAGCCTCTTGGCTCGTGCCCGCGTCCAGCGCCGAAGCGCCGATGACTTGCCCGGAAGTCTGCGGCGTCAAACCCAGCGCGGCCTTTTCCAGGTAAAGCCGGCCCCGGCGGACGAGTCGAATCGCGAAGAATACGCCTACCGCAAGCAATGCCAATTGACCCAAAGCCAGGCAGAGGAGAAAAATCTGCTCCGCAGTCAGTTGCTGATACCAGTCGCTTAGGTCGAGCCGGATGTCCCGGCCGAATGCGTGATAGGCAACAGAGCCCAAGATCGCGCCAAGCATCAAGCAGACGGTTGCCCAAAAAAGCAGCGCGCGAATCTTGCGCACCGCTTCCTTGCTGATGCCGTCGAGCCAGTGCAGGCCGGTCCAGCGCACCAGCACGTCGCCGCCTTGCATCAGGATCTTGCGCAATATCACCGAAACAACGAGGAAAACGGCGAGGATGACGTGCAAGCCGACGAGATTGGCCAACAAGCGGTCGTCGGCAAACCAGTCGCCGACGCGATTGAAGAAATCCATCGCGTTGTCCTCGTAGGACAGGTTTTGAGCCTGTCCGCTCCTCACGCGGTGCGGCGCAGCTTGTCGCGCAAAGCGCGGTGCCGCTCGAGACCGGTATCGCCATGCAGCCGGGTGTAAAGCCTCACGTGGGCCGGTGTCAACTCTTGGCCGCGGCGTTTCATGACTTGCCGCGCTGTCGCCAAGAGTTGCTCCAGGTCGAAGCCCTCTTGCAGGGCGCCGTTCCACCAATTGCAGAAGGAAGGAACGTACTTGGGGGCGAATCGTCCCGCGGGCAAAAGATTGCAAAAGACACCGACGCTCGTGCCGGTGTTGAAGAGCGTGCCGAGGCCAGTTTTGACGTGGTCGCCGAGAAAGCAACCCACTTTGTTCAAGCCGGTGTCAAACTTTTGGCCATTCAGGATTACGGATACGTCGCCATAATCATTGCGCAAGTCGCTGTTGTGAGTGCCCGCGCCGAGGTTGACCCACTCGCCGACATAGGCGTGGCCCAAGAATCCGTCGTGGTATTTGTTGCTGTAACCATGAACGATGCTGGCCTCCACTTCCCCGCCGATGCGGCATTCGGGGCCCAGCGTCGTGCCGGCGCGAATCTTGGCGCCGTGCACATGCGTGCGTGGACCGACGTAGCACGGCCCTTCCAGACGCGAAAACGCCGTTATTGTCGCGGAGTCATCGACGACCACCGGGCCGGCGGTGGTATCGGCAACAACGTAGGGTTCGATGCGCGCCTGCGGATGGACCCACAGGTCATTCGCTGGGCCGACGAGGGCAAGCGTGGACGACGGCGCGGAACCGTGTCCAAGAATCTCCGCGTAATCGCGCGTAATTTCCGCGCCGTTCCGCGCGACCAGGTCCCAAGCAAAGCGAATCCACGCGCCCTCGGCATCTTGGGCCGGCACAGTGTCCTTCCAGTGCTCGAGAAAGTCGGGCAATGCGCTCGGAACGAAGCCACGCAGGTCGTCCTGGCCGAGTACGGCAAAGGCAATTTCGTTCTCAAACAGGCCGACGCAAGGTCCTTTTGGAATCCGCTCTGTGGGCAGCGTTTGCATCGTGCCAGCGTACGACGCGGGCGGCAGCCAGCGACCGTTGATCAAGACAAGAGGCCCCGCGCGCAGCCAATCCATTTCGTTGACGGGCGCATCCGGATAGCGCTGGCGCGTGGTTTCTTCCAAAAGCGGGCGCACAAGATAACCGCACTCGGCAGCGTCGAGGCGGCGGAGTTGCTTCGATGCGAGCGAGGTCAGGCCGCAGCGCAATTCAAAAACGGGCCGAGTAAGACAAAGGGGTTCGAGAAGATCCGCCCGGTCTTCGTAAAGGCACACGCGCATGGATCCATCCTTTCGTGCCTAAGCGAGACAACCCTAGCCCGACGCGCAAGCAAGGGGCAACGCTAGCCCGACGCGCAAGCGAGGGGAATTGCAGAAGATAACCGAAAATGGATTTTGCGCCCAAGAGGAGTTTGCGAGATTTGTGGATCAGAAGGTGCAGTTGGCAATCTGGAGAATCTGCGCGGACCGGATCGAACCGACTCACCCGACTTCATTAGGCATAATGGAACGAAGTATGACAGATAGGACAGACTGAACCTCATGACCAACGACGCGAAACTCGGATTGATTCTCGGTTTGGCCGTGGTCCTCCTTATCGGCATTGTCTTCGTCCGCGAAGCGCCGGCCCCGGACGGCACAGGCGCTGCGCCGACTGCCGCGCTGCCTTCACCTTCCGCATCGAACCCAGCAGCAAGCGCTCCTTTCCAACCTTGAAGCGGCAATCCTTTGGCACGACCGGCGCGATTTGCTACATTGAGGTTACGCGCCCGTAGCTCAACTGGATAGAGCATCGGTCTTCGGAACCGAGGGTTGGGGGTTCGAATCCCTCCGGGCGTAATGGCATGCTGGCTGGATTCGCCTTAACTCTGGTTTTGTCCGCCAACGCCTTGGCTCAGCCTGGGGAAGTGCCGACTTTGCGGCTTGCGGGGCTGACGCCGGCGGGCGTACGCGCGTCGATGACGGACAACTTAGGAATGCTCGCCTTTCACGTCACCAATCTCACCGAACAGGATCGCAAGGGCCGAGTGGCTGTCTTCTATAAGGGTCAAGCAGACGTGCAATACGTCCGCGACCTTTGGGTGCCCGCGCGGGCCACGGTTACGTCTTGGCTGTTGATCGGCCGCGCGCCGGACTCGCCTTCCATTTCGCGCGACATCGAGATGCTGCTCTACGACCGCACGGATGGGACGGACCGCCTCATATTGCCACGCACAGAAGAAAAAATCCGTGGGCGCGGAATTCTGTATCGCAAGCCGGACCCGTTCACGGCAATCGTGCTGGACGAAGAAGGTCCGGAGCCGCCGGATTTCGGCAAACTCCCGATGCCTGAATCGCGGGCGGACGAGGTCGTTATGCTGGCGCGTACATTTCGGCACGCTCGGCGTCTTTCGGAAATGGTCGGCGTCGTGGATGCCGGGCCGTTGCCGCCCATTCCGGAGTCGTATGACGGGATCAAGCATCTGGTGATCGCTTCCAACCGCGTCGTTGCCGACGCGTCCGGTCTGCGCGCGTTGCGGCATTGGTTGCAGCAGGGCGGGAATATTTGGGTCATGCTGGACATGGTGGAGCCAGCGGTGGTCGCGGCGCTATTGGGGGACGCTCTCGATTTTCAAATCGTGGATCGCGTGCGGCTTACTTCGTTGCGCATTGACGACACGCCCGCCAAGGACGCGGTGGCGCAAGGGCCGCCGCAGGAAAACGAGCGTCCGATCGAGTTCGTGCGCGTTTTGCTTCCGGACCCCGCGGCGGCCAGGCACTCGATCGACGGCTGGCCTTTGTGGTTCACACGGCGCGTGGGCAAAGGCAAGGTCGTCTTCACCACGCTGGGAGCCCGAGCCTGGTACCGGCCACGCGAACGCGGCGACGGCCCGTCGCCCTTCGCGGATTTCCCCGCTCAGCCTTTGCCATTGCCGCACTTGGAATTCGTGGCGGAAGAGCTGCACTCCATCCAGCCGGCGGCGCCGTTGGATGTCTCGGTGTTTGGCCCGCTACTTAACGAGGAAATTGGCTACACCGTGGCGAGCCGCGGCAGCGTCGCGCTGGTATTCGCCGGTTTTCTAGGAGGCGCGCTCGCTTTGGGGGTGATCTTGAGAAAATCGGCTCGACGGGAATGGCTTGGTTGCCTGGCCCCGGCAGGGGCGCTCGGCGCAGCGCTCGTGCTGGTCTTCCTGGCAGAGTCGTCACGGCGCTCGGCGCCGCCCACGGTGGCGGTCGCGCAAGTGGTGCATCCTGATCCCTCAGCCGCCGAGGCCAACGTTGGAGGACTATTGGCGCTCTATCGACCGGAATCGGGAGCCGCGGAATTCGGCGTCGACAAGGGTGGATTCTTTGAGCTGGACATGAGCGGCGTGGAAGGACAGACACGCCGCTTTGTGCTCGCCGATCTGGACCGATGGCGCTGGGAAAATCTCACGTTGCCGGCCGGGCTTCGCATGGCACCCTTCCAGTGGTCGTGTCCCACGTCGTCGCCGATGCACGTCCGCGCGCACTTTGGGCCAGAGGGCATGGAAGGCAAGATCGACTCCGGTCCATTCGAGGAAGTGTCGGACGCGTTCTTGTATTCACCGCACGGCCGCAACTTGGCGCTAAGCGCCGATGCCGACGGCAGATTCGGCGTCGACACCACGCGTGCTTTGCCGGAGGGACAGTTTCTTGGCGATGCAGTCTTGGATGATCGTCAGCAGCGGAGGCAGGATATCTATCGCAAACTATTGACGACGGCGCTAGGCCCGGTCGCAAAAGACCGGCATTTCGTGCTGGCGTGGGCCAAGCCCGTGGACATGGGTTTTCGACTTGTTCCCGATGCGCGCTACGTCGGCAGCGCGCTCATCGTATTCCCCATCGAGTTTGAACGGCCGACGCTTGGTGCGAAGATCACCGTGCCGGGCACAATGATCCCTTATCGAAGGATTCTGCCCACCGGCACTACGCCGTTGATCAAGGAATTCAGCCTCGCCGCCGACTTGCAGCTTCGCTTTCAAATACCCGCCGCGGCGTCGCCGCTGCGCGTGGAGCGTGCGCGCCTGGTCGCGAAAATTCAGGCGCCGGGGCGGCGCGTTACGGTTTCCGGCAGGGCAGCGGATGGACTGGTGCAACTGCATCAAGCCGATGGTCCGCTCGATCCTTTTCGCGTGGACATTACCGATGCGCGGTTCTTGCAACTGGATGCCCAAGGCGGCTTGACTCTTAACCTGACAATCGGCGACGTCGGGGGAAGCAAATCGGGGCCGCGTGATTTTGGCAAAAGCCAGAAGTGGACCATCGACTATCTTGAACTCGACGTGGCAGGAACTGTAACTCGGTAATCGGGCACACCCACCCTAAACGCAAGCGAAGGAACACACAATCCTGACGCGCGAGCGCGGGAACGATTCCAACGGAGTCCATGCATGGCGGCGGTGGTAGAAACCAGGGATTTGACCAAGAAATACGGCTCGTTTGTGGCACTCGACAGGCTCACCCTGTCCGTCGAGCGCGGCCAAATCCTCGGTTTCGTCGGTCCCAATGGCGCCGGCAAGACAACCACGATACGCATCCTTGTCGGCCTGGCGCGGCCCACGAGCGGCTCCGCCAGGGTCGCCGGCGCAGATTGCGTGACCGAAGCGCGCAAGATCAAGCGGCTCGTCGGCTACATGCCAGACACCTTCGGCTCTTACGACAACATGCGCGTCGGCGAGTACCTCGATTTCTTCGGGGCGGCTTTCGGAATTCCGCGCCGCGAGCGCGTGCAACGCATCGGCGCTGTTTTGGAAACCGCGCGGGCGAGCTCGTTTCGCGACCTGTTTGTCGAAGCGCTCAGCCACGGCATGAAGCAGCGCGTCGCTGTCGCGCGTACGTTGCTGCACGATCCCCAAGTGCTCATCCTCGACGAGCCGGCCAACGGCCTGGACCCGGAAGCGCGCATCGAAATGCGTCATCTTCTTTTGGACTTGGCCGAGCGCGGCAAGACCCTGATCGTCACCAGCCATATCCTCCCTGAATTAGCGCGCATTTGCCATCGCGTGGCCATCATTACGCGCGGCCGGCTGCGCTCCTTCGGTACGCTCGAGGAAATCACGCGCCAATTGCGCCCCAGCCGGCCCATGGAAATCCAGCTCACAAGCGCCGCCGCCCTTGAGCACGTGACGGCGCTTGTGCGGCAAACTATCGAACCCGACGCCGAGGTTTCGTCCTCGCCGGCCGAGCTGGTCGTCCGCTTCCGCACGACCAAGCGCGACGAGGAGCTGACCGGACTGCTCGCTGCGCTGGTTGCCGCCGACGCGGGCGTGGCCCAATTCCGCGAAGTGCAGACGGATTTGGAAGAGGCATTCATGACCGTAGCGCGCGAGAGTGGTTAGTGGTGATGCTGCTTGCCACTAACCACTGACCACTGTTCACTGACCACTATTTCATGAATCCCATTATTCGCCGCGAGCTTTTGGAAGTGCTGCGCACCCGCAAGGCCTTGCTATTGCAATTTGGCCTGGCGGTGGGCTGCATGCTGCTCGTCTTGGTGCGTTGGCCGACCGGCGAGGTAGCGGACCTGACGGGGGCGCGATCCGTGCAGGTCTTGCTGGTTTTCGGCTATGGCTTGCTCGCAGGCATACTTCTCCTTGTGCCCGCGTTTCCCGCCACCACCATAGTCCGCGAGAAGATCAAAGGCACGCTGGCTTTGTTGTTCAACTCGCCGCTCTCCCCCGCTTCGATTTACTTGGGCAAACTCGGCGGCGCGCTCGGGTTTACCGCCGTCTTGCTGGTAATGACGTTGCCGGCTGCGGCGGCTTGCTATGCATTGGGCGGCGCGGGAATTCGCGGCGGCATCACGCTTCTTTATGCAGTTCTCGGCGTAGCGGTCTTGCAGATGTGCACGCTGGGATTGCTGGTGAGCTGCCGTTCCCAGTCGACAGACAGTGCGCTGCGCTTCACATACGCGCTCGTACTTGGCATCGCAGTGCTCACGCTCGTCCCGCATGCGCTCTTGCTCGGCAGCAGCGATCTTTGGGCGCAATTGGCCGGCTGGTTGCGCTGTCTGTCCCCCGTTCCAGCCGTCATGGAGGTCTTGGGGCACGCCGACGTAGGCGCCCATGGCATGATTTCCGCCCAGAGCGTGTTGCCGCGCTACTTGATTTTGGCGCTGCTCTTCAGCTTGGTCTGCGGCCTGAGCACGGTTTCCCTGCTCAATCACAATCTCTTTGACCGCTCGCGCCCCGCCGGCGTGATGACCGAAGACCTCTCGACGCAGGGGCAGACCTTTCGCCGCTTGCTTTTTCTGGTCGATCCACAGCGCCGCTCCGGCAGCATAAGCCTGTGGATCAATCCAGTGATGGTGAAGGAATTCCGCACGCGGCGCTTCGGCCGCTCCCATTGGATGCTGCGGCTCGTTGCCGTATGCGCGATCTTGTCACTCGGGCTGAGTTATGTCGCGGCGTCCGAGGCGCGCAGTTGGGGCATTGAATACATTGGCGGCGGCCTCGTACTTTTGCAGATCGCCTTGCTGATATTGTTCGCGCCCAGTTTGGCAGCCGGTCTGGTAAGTTCCGAGCGGGAATCCGGCTCGTGGCAGCTCTTGCGCATGACGCCGCTGTCCCCCGGCAAGATCTTGTTTGGCAAACTGTCCAGCGTTGCATGGCCGCTTTTTCTGCTTTTGTGCGCTACGTTGCCGGGCTATATCGTGATGATGACCGTCAAGCCGGAGCTGTGGTATCAGGTCCAGCGCGTCGTGGTCTGTTTGGTGCTGACCGCAGTGTTCGCGGTGCTGCTGAGCGCAGCCGCCAGCACGTTCTTTCGAGTGACGGCTCTAGCAACCACCGCTTCGTATCTCGCGCTTTTGACAATCTGCGTGGGGACCTTGCTGATTTGGCTGGGCCGGGGCGCGCCGTTCGGCCACGCTACTGTGGCAGCCGTGCTGAGCATCAACCCGGTTGCCGCCGCCTTACAAGCCGCCGAAATGCCGGGGTTCACGCAATATGAACTCCTGCCTGCCAACTGGTGGATCATCGGCTCGGCCTGTTTGTTCTTGCTGATATTCTTGCGTTTCCGTACGTGGCAGTTGTGCCGGCCGGAATAGGCACGGCAATCGATAACAGGATTTCCTATGGCTAGTCCGCGATTCCCTTTTCGGAAGGCGTCGTCATACCACGCCGGGTCTCTTTTCCTATTAGGGTTGCTGCTTCTGCTCGCTAGTTCTATCGCGCGTGCCGAGGGGCCGTTCGACGACTTGATCGACTCCCCCATGTACAAGTCGCCGGACTTGCCGAGCCCAACAGTGGTCGAGATGGTTTCAAAGAAAACGAAAGATCTATGGATCAAAGCCTTGACGGCGTCGGATTTTGATTTGCGGCGCAAAGCGGCGGAAGCATTCGCGCTGGCGCATCGGCGGGGCGTCAAAGGACTCGACCTTGCTGTTGACCCGCTGGTTGCCGCCCTCGACGCGCAAGAGCAGCATCCGGCGGTTCGCCTGGCGGCTGCCCAAGCGCTAGTGACGATGGAAGCAAAAACGGCCGCCGCTAGCCTGTTCAGACACGCTCAATCCGGCGGCGATCTGCGCCACCTGGTGGAACCGGTTCTGGCGACGTGGGGCTATCGCCCCGCAGCCGAGGTCTGGCTCAATCGGCTGCACACGGCTTCCTCAAGCGATCGCGGCCTCGTACTGGCAATGCGCGGCTTGGCCGCGCTCGGCGAACCCAAAGCAGCGGATCGGCTGCGCGAACTAGCGCTGTCCGAAGAACTGCCGCCGACCCTGCGCTTGGAAGCGGCGCGGGCCCTCGCGCAAATCCGGCGCGACGGCCTGGAAAGCGACGCGGAACGACTTGTCGCCGACGTGTCGCCGCGCGGCTTTCCGGATCGTTTGGCCGCGTCTTCTTTGCTAAGGCATCACGAGGGCAAGGTCGCCATCGGTCTGCTACGACGCTTAGCGGAAGATCAGGAGCCGTCCGTCGCAGCTCTCGCGGCCGCCCGGCTCCTCGAACTCGATCCGGGACTGGTCGTCCCCGTTGTCGAACGCTTGCTTGCCAGCCGGGACCCAAATCTGCGCTTGCTTGGAATCGAGACGTTGTTCCAGCGGCCTTCGGCAAAACACATTGGCTTCTTGGGGGATCGTTTGGACGACCCGCAGCGCGACGTGCGCCGGCGGGCGCGGCATGCGCTCGTTGATCTGGCGGCGAAGAAAGAGTGGCGCGACGTCGCCGTTGCGCAAGGAATGAGATGGCTCGAGACGAGGCGATGGCGCGCGCTGGAACAAGCGACCCTTCTATTGGCTCTGGTCGATCACAAGCCCGCCGCCATGCGCTTAGTCCCGTTGCTCAATAACCCGCGGCCCGAGGTGGGCATCACGGCGGCGTGGGGGCTGCGTCTTTTGGCGGTGGCCGAAACGCTGCCCGATGCCGTGCGCTTCATCGAAGCACAGCTCGCGCTGTCTGCTCCCAAGCCCGGAGTGCCGGCGCCGCCCGGTTATGTTGCCGAGCATCAGCTTTCGCACCTCAATCAATTGCTTGGAATGCAGAAGCATGCGCCGGCAGCGGCCACACTACGCAAGTTCATTCCACGCAAGGCGGAGCGTTTCGGGCAGGAGGCGCGGGCGGCTGCCGTCTGGGCGTTGGGCATGCTCGGGGAAGGCAAGACCGATGACGCGCTCGCGGGTCAGCTCGAAGCACGCCTCAACGACGTCAAGTCGATGCCCCCGGAAGATTATCGGGTGCGCTGGATGTCGGCGATCACCTTGGGTCGGTTGCAAGCCAAGCAAGCTGTGCCAAGCTTGCGCTTGTACTACAGCGGACAAATCACCAACGATACCGTGGGCAACGCCTGTGGCTGGGCCATTGCCCAGCTCACGGGTGAGCCGTTGCCGACGACGCCGACTTTCACCATCCAGCGACTGGATTGGTTTCTGATTCCGCAAGAGGAGCCCGGCTAGTCTTGTAGGATGGGCATTCTTGCCCGTCGTCGGACAGAAATGTCCGACCTACCCACGGAAATCTCAATCTGGAGCAGCCGATGGCATTCTTTTCCCTCGAAGGCAAAGTGGCGCTGGTGACGGGCGGCGGCCAAGGCATCGGCGAGGCCATCTGCCGCCGCCTGGGCGCCGCGGGGGCCAAAGTCGGCGTCTTCGATTTGGACGCCGCCCGAGCACAGCGAGTTGCCTTGGAAATCGGCGGCGTCGGGCAGGCCGGCAACGTCACTTCTCAAACCGACATCGAGACGGCGGTGGAAGAGTTGACCCATCGCTTCGGTCCGCCCGACATCCTGGTCAACAACGCCGGCATCACGGGCAAGGCGGGACGCATCTGGGAACTCGAGCCCACGGATCTGGAGCAAGTGCTCGCGGTCAACGTCGTCGGCCCGTGGCTGTGCTGCCGCGCGGTCGCGCCCGGCATGCGCGCGCGGCAGTATGGACGCATCGTCAATATCGCCTCGATCGCGGGCAAGGAAGGCAACCCAACGCTCGGGCCCTACTCCGCGAGCAAGGCGGCGCTCATCGCCCTGACGAAATCACTGGCGAAAGAACTGGTCGGCGCGGGCGACATCACCGTGAACGCGATTTCGCCTGCGGTCATCGCTACGCCGATCCTGGAAGGGCTGCCGCAAGCGACCGTCGACTACATGGTGTCGCGCATTCCGATGGGTCGCACGGGCAAGCCGGAGGAGGTGGCTGCCCTCGTGCACTATTTGGCCAGCGCGGAAGCCAGCTTCACCACCGGCCAGTGCTATGACATTAGCGGCGGTCGAGCGACGTATTGAGTAAGATCAACCGCGGAGGCGCGGAGGAACGCAGAGAGACAAAATGAAACGCCCCGCGCCGATAGAATCAATGATGGAAAGCGCGCAACACTAGCCCGACGCGCTAGCGAGGGCGCACAGGTCGCCCGTGGGAAATGAATCCCTTGGCAATCATCCTGCGAGGAATCCCAGGTGGGAATTGACTTCCTCGCGGGCAACACGTCCGCCCTCGCTAGCGCGTCGGGCTAGTGTGGTGCGGCCCGCGCAGAGAATAGTTCGTCGGTGCCCCAAGGATTGCAGTCATGTCCCGCCTCGTCGCTGCATTGTTCGGTTTCAAAGGTTGGGCGGCTTTCGCAACCATCAACCTGATTGCTGCGCCGGCGGGTAAGCCGAAGTTGCCCAAGCCCCTGCCGCAGAAAGTGCGCGACTCGTGGCAGAAAGCCGGCTTCGCTTCCGGCTGGATGGATCATCGAACTTTCGCTTTCTATTCCGACACCTTTGACGACGTCACGGGGGAGGTGCCATTCTTCCAAGTGACAGAATGGAAAGCGGGCGAGATCAAAAAGCTGCCGCAACCCGAACGACCGTTCGGTCTGGACGTTTCCTATGCCGAAACGACGGACGGGGTGCTCGCTGAAATCGCCGGGCTCAAGCAGCTTCACTCACTTCAGCTTGCCGGATGGAACGTGACGGCGACGGGGCTGAAGCATCTCAAGTCCTTGAATAACCTGCAATCTCTTACGCTTATCGGTGGGACGCTGACAGACCTGGGGACTAAACATCTTGCGGATCTCAAGAACTTGCGCGAGCTGGCTCTTGTTGAAACGGAAGTGACTGAGACAAGTCTCGGCAGACTGAAGAACATACATTCCCTTAGACTTTTGGTGCCGGTCCATGAGGCCGGGTTGAAACAATTGGCTGAACTTGAAAACGTCAAAGAACTGCGCCTTTTCATCAGCAAAGCGACGGATGCGGAACTGAAACAACTGCCCCGATTCAAGCATCTTCGAAAGCTTGACGTTTCCGCTTTTTTTACAGACGCCGCTCTGCGGCAATTGTCCGACCTGCACAACCTTGAAGAGCTGAACCTAGCCTTCACTCAGGTGACCGACGTCGGATTGAAGTATCTTGCGAAGCTCAATAACCTTCGCGTGTTGATTCTCTCCAAGAATGGCGAATTCACGGATGCCGGCTTGGCGCGCTTGCAAAACGCTTTGCCAATGC
Source organism: Gemmataceae bacterium (assembly GCA_022614915.1). Taxonomy (GTDB): domain Bacteria; phylum Planctomycetota; class Planctomycetia; order Gemmatales; family Gemmataceae; genus JAKEFD01. The sequence continues at coordinate 46,184 of JAKEHV010000272.1, forward strand.
TTAAGATCACGCGCGTTGCGCGGCGGGAAGTCCAATAGACCGGCCGTTGTCGTTCTCTGGTAGGGCAAAAGGAAACATGGCTAGGCGTCGCTGGATCAAGCTCTGGGCATTTGGAATCACTGGGGCGATCGCACTCCTAGTCTATTTCGTCTGCGGTTCTTTCGCAACGAGCATTACCGAGAAAAACGCAGCCAGAATTCGTGAAGGAATGACGTTTGCGGAAGTGGAAGCCATTCTCGGACCGCCGAGGGATGAAACTCATGGGCGCGGTATGGCCGACTCTAGCCGTCGAACGTAGAACCAACAGTCACTGGGCAGATTCTCGGCCGGCGTCAAGACCGACCAAAGCATTGAATCGCCAACGATAGGAACTAATCCAC
>JAKEHV010000273.1 GCA_022614915.1 Gemmataceae bacterium
GATTCGAACCCCCAATCCGTTTCCGGACATTCGGTTTACAGCCGATAGTTTGTACGCTTTTGCGGTTGGGTACGGGCTTGTTTCTTAGCCGAACACGGCCTGGGGCCGGACGGTCATGTTGCCGGTGTCGTGCCGGTCGATCACATAGTCGCGCAGCTTCGACTCGTGCACTTCCAGGTAGTGCGCCAGGGCGCGCTTGATCTCCGTGTCGCTCGACACCTGGCCCACGTCGAGGTCGGCCTGCCGGATGTCGAGACTGCGGCCTTCGAAGCGAATATGCACGACGGCGACAGCATTATCAGGTCGTTCCATGCGTTCCTCCCCAAGGACTGCACTTGCTGGCCTCGTTGCCATGACTGAAACTCCGCTTCAGAGGTTCTCACAAAAAAGCGCCCCGCACAAGTTCCAAAAGCAGTTTCGGGATTCGAACCCGCGGCCGTTTCCGGCCGTGACCAGTTTGTATGCTCTTGCGGTGGGTTGCGGGCCGCAATGCCAAAAGTCTTGGTGGTAACAAAGACGCGGCAGTGAGAAAAAAGTTCACGAAAATGTTTAGGCGGTCAAGCATGGTCTGCCGAAGTCCACTTTTCACCTTCCGGCCTATTCGTCAATGTGAAAAACTGGGGGGTCGCATTTGCGGCAAGTCCTGTATCAGCAATGAGTTGAGATTTTCCAACTCACTTTTCACTTAATTGCGATTTGAAGAGTAGTTCGGGACTGCGGCAGGCAAGTCAACTGCTACTCCGCTAGCTGCCGCGTGGTGTAGGTCGGCGTTTGAGCGTCCGGGCGGACCAGCTCAACCCACTGCGCGAAGTCCCAGTCTTGGGCAGGATAGTAGTGCAGGCGCATGGCAACGTTGGGCCAGCGCAGGTTGGGCCAGACGCTCAGGGATTCATTGAAGGGATCGAACGGCGTCCAACCGACGCCGCGCACCCACATCTCGCACAAGGAGTGATAGACGACCTCTTTCTCCAGGTAGCCCCAGTTCATGCGCACCGGGCGGACGGCGACCCCGGCAGCCCGGCCAAGCGCGGCGCACAGCCGGCAGATGGCGTCGCAATGGCCCCGGCTGCTTTGCAGGATCTTGGCCGTGTCGCCGCCGGCGTTGTCGTCGTACTTCATGTGCTTGCGGAACCAGGCGCAGATGTTGCCGATGGTTTCCAAGTCGTCTTTGCCCATGAGCTTTTCGGCCAATGCTTTCACCTCGTCGCCGATTTCGATTTGCGGCGACGGGCTAAGAAACTGTTTCGCTTCGGCGGGCAGCGGTTCGGCGGACCGAAACGTTTTGAGCTCTTTTTGGAACACCGCGGGCGTGACCACGAAGTTGGTGACAATCTCGAAGGGTTGGTCGCCGTTGGGCTCGACTTCGACGTACTGCAAGTCGCCGTGGCTCTTCGCCGTGAACGATCGCGCCCCGACTGCCTTGCTCTTTGCGGTCTGATACGGGGGAATTGACTGCGCGACCCACAGGCGGATTTTGCCGTCGTGGAGTTTGCATTTTTTGGGATCGACTTTGTCGGTGAGCACAAACTCGCGCGGTGCGAGGCGCTCGCGCACCTGGTCGAGGAGTTTCCAGGCGTCGCCGCAGGCTTTTTCGCCGAGTTTCTTGCCGTCGGCGATGGCCTTGCGCGCCAAAGGATAGTCGAGAGCGCCGAACGCGGCCTCGGCGATTTCAAGATACGCCCAACAGGATTTGCGGCGCTTGAGCGCGAGCTGCGCCGATTCCAACGCATCGGCGAACTTGTGCTGATGACGCTGCAGAAAGCTCAGGTGCTGCCAGGCCCATTCGTCCGCCGGACTGATCTTGAGGGCAGCCCGTATCGAAGTCTCGGCGTCGGCGAACTGCTTCCTTTGCGCTTGCTCCAGCGACTGCTTGACCAGACGCTCGTACTCTTTCTTGCCGCCGGGCGCCTGGGCGCTGCCGGAGAATGCGAACCCACAAACGACGGCAACGAAGACGAACCAGCGTGCGCTGGACAGTGTCGTGTTCATGTAATTCATGATGTGCGCCGGCGAAAGCACGGTCAAGCGGCGGGTTCAACCGATCTTGCCATTTGAGGAAGGGAAGTTAAGATACAAAAATCCATGGTGGGTGTAGCTCAGTTGGTTAGAGCGCCAGACTGTGGATCTGGAAGTCGCGGGTTCGAGTCCCGTCACCCACCCTTTGCTCCTCGAAGGCGCCTACCTTTCGGTTCACATCGACATATCTAATGCCATCCCATGGTCTTGAGCACTGGCGGCGACTTTGCGAGCGGCCGCTGCCGCATCCTGGGCACGCGGAACTGGAGCAAGCGGGCCGGGCCGTCGCGGACTTTTTTCTGCAAGACTTTACAAGTCTGGGCGAGCGCTCGGTCGGCCGCACCGCGGGCTGCGCGGAGATGGACGCGCTACTGGGCGAGCCGCCGCCGGAAGCCGGAATGCCGTTCACCGAGGCATGGCAGAGTTTCTTGACAAAGGTCGCGGCCTACTCATTCCGGCCTGGCCATCCGCGTTTTTTGGCTTTCATACCCAGTGCGCCAACCTATTACTCCGTGCTCGGCGACTGGCTCTGTGCCGGGCTCAACTACTTCGCCGGCGTATGGAAGGAAGCGCCGTCCGCGGCCCAGGTCGAGCTGGTGGTTCTCGAGTGGTTCAAAGAGTTTCTCGGCTTGCCGGCGACGGCGCAGGGCATTCTCACCGGCGGCGGCTCCGAGGCGAATCTCACCGCGCTGGTCGTCGCCCGCGAGCGTCTGCCCTGGGAGCAACGCGCCAAAGCGCGACTGTACACGTCGGAGCATCGCCATTGGTCGGTGGATCGCGCCGCCAAGGTCATCGGTCTGCACCCGGACCAGGTGCGACTGTTGCTTGCGGATGCGGACTATCGACTCGCACCAGCGAGTTTGCGCGAAGCCATCCGACAAGATCAGGAAGCCGGCTTGGTTCCATGGTTGGTGGTCGCCAACGCCGGCACAACCAACACCGGAACGGTCGATCCGCTCGACGCCATCGCAGAGGTGTGCCATGAACGCGGTCTGTGGCTGCACGCGGACGCCGCCTATGGTTGGCCAGCGGTGCTGATTCCGGAGGGAAAGAACGAGCTACGCGGCATTGAGTTGGCTGACTCGGTCACGCTCGATCCGCACAAATGGTTTGGGCAAACTTTCGAGGCTGGCTGTGTGCTGGTGCGCGACGGGCGGCTGTTGGAAGAGACGTTCCGGATGCGGCCCGAATACATGCAAGACGTGACGCCGGACGCGGGCGAAGTCAATTTCTGCGATCGGAGCATCGCTCTTACGCGGCGGTTCCGGGCGCTCAAGATCTGGCTGTCGATCAAAACGCTCGGCGTGGCCTGGCATCGGCGGCTCGTACAGCACTGTTGCGCGCTCGCCGAATTTGGCCAGAAACTGCTCGAGCAAACGCCGGGGTTCGAGATTCTCTGCGGCCGGCAATTGAGCATCGTCTGTTTTCGCTATGTGCCGGCGAAATTGCAGAACGAATCGGAAGAAGCGTTGAGTCAATTCAATTTGGCTCTATGCGCGGAGTTGACCAAGACCGGACGGGCGTTCTTGTCGACGACGCTCTTGAATGACCGGGTAGCGCTGCGTTTCTGTTTCGTGAATTGGCGGACCACGGCGGCGGACGTAGAGGAAATCGTGAAGTTGCTCCAGCGCCTGGGCGACGAGCTGGCGAGTAGACCCCACGCTCCGCGTGGGGATGGCGTGTCGCCTGGGTGACGAACTCGATGTCGAACGCGCGACACGTCTGCCCCCACGCGGAGCGTGGGGTCTACTCTTGAATCCGTTCCTCGTGATACGACCAGCCGCAGGTGGGGCAATGCGATTGATCGGCGGTCATGGCCGCGCCGCACGATAGGCAGATCATGTTCTCCGTCTCGTCGTCTTCGTCCTTGACGACGGGCTTGGGCCAGCGCTCGAGCATTTCCAGCGCCGCCTTCTTTTGTGAGCGCGCCACTTGCAATTTGATGTTGCCTATCGCGTTGTTGCCCAACAGCCAATCCATGGTGATGGTTTCCTCGTCCATGATGAAGGATTGAATTCCCTCGTTTTCCAGGTGCATTCTTGCCAGTTCTGCTTCGTGCACATAACGAAACGTCGTGATGGTTACCAGTACATCAGGGTCGCCCTCATCCTCCTCTTCGTCCTGTTGTTCGAGACCGAATCCGAAAACTCGCGCGATGATGCCCGTCGAGGCGTTCTCTTCTTGAGTCGGCTCTACTTCTGGGTCCTGATCTTCTCCATCAGTATCTTGTTCTTCTTGGTCTTCTTCGCTTTCCCAATCCTCGCTTTCCCATTCTTCTTCCAGTTGTTCGTTGGAGACACCGGCTTCGTCTTCCTCCGGTTCGTCCTCGGCATCAACGCCTTCGTCGTCCTCGAGCTGTTCATCGAGTTCGGACTGTGTTTCATCTTCCGTGCTGGGATGTGTCTTTTTCGGCTGCGGATCGTCGGCGGCGGGAGGAATCGGCATCATGAGAGCACCCAAGGGGGAAGCAGTTTACGTTTCGCGCTCGGAGCGGGCCTTGTCGCGGCAAGGCTGTTTGCAAGCGCGAATCGTAAACAGGTTCCCTTTCATGATACAAGTTCATCCACCCTTGGGGCGGGCCGCGAGAACCTCGCGGGCCAAATCGCGGACGCGCTGGCGATAGATCTGCTCGTCCGGCACGGGGAAAGCAGGAGAGTAGTTTTGTTGCAGGTTCTCCACAGATTTGCGTTCCTCCGCGTTCAGCCAGCGCGGCAAGACCTCCAACGTCTTCGCGCGCAGCGCTTTCTTCAGAGGATCATCCACGTGCTCGGCCCAGGCGGCCGTCTCCAGCCACACTTGAACGCCCGGATGGCCGAGGGATTTGTCGCGATCTTTCATCCTGCGCGCCAAGTTGTCGAGGACGCCGACCAAAAGTTCGCGATCGGCGTCCCCCAGCTTGTCGCGCGAAATCTGCGATAGATGTTGGTGCGTGAAATCGTGACCAACGTCGCCCAATCGGCTGACGACCGCGCGCCAAATGGCGTTGTCGGTTTTTCCGGCCAGATGGTGCAGCTTTAAGAAGACCTGCGGATGATTGAAATAGCTGTACGCCAACAGGGCGGCATCACGGATGGCGGGCGGCTCGGACTTGTCCTCGGCGACGTCGAGGAATTGTTCCAAAAGGCCCGTTTTCGCCTCGAGGTCCGGCGCGAAGTAGGTGAAGGCCAGGTACGCCGACTGGCGCACGTCAAGATGGCGATGGCGGGTGAGGAGCCGCACTTTGCCGATCCAGGGTTCCTGGTGCCGGCCCGACGTGACCACGGCTTTGACCGCGCGCGTCACTTGATGCACGTAGACTTTGCCTGTGTCGGCTCGTGTCGCGTTGCCGAATTCAGCGAGATCTTTCGGCGCGTCCAGATGCCGAAACACCTCGGCGTGCTCGAAGGGCGGCAGCGCCTTATCGACGTTTACTTTGGCCACGTTCTTCATCCGGAATTCCTCCAAATCTTGCCGTACCGGGCCCTCCTTCTTGGCAACGACTTCGCGGTGCTTGTCGAGATAGGCGTGCGCATAGGCGGGGTTGTGCTTCACCAAGAGTTGATACGACTCGGCTTCACCGTGGGCGTAGGGATACGCCTCACGCAGCCAGACGGCGACGCGCGTCCACTGCGGCGCGTTATTGCGGGCCAATGTCCAGCCGGCGGCAAGTTGCTCGGACTGGTGCGGGCTGTAGAGCGCGACCCATTCCAAGAAATCAAAGTCCTTGCGCTTATCGAGATATTGCCGCCAGGCCGCAAAGTCCGCCTTTCTCTTGCTGAACAGGGCCCACTTGCCCTCCAAATCGCGCGCATCCCAATCCGCGTCGGTCACGGGTGCCGGCAACGGTTTTTCTTCCTCTTCTTTTTGCTTGTCGTCGCCTTCGTCCTTGACTTGCTGCGCCGCCAGAAGCGCATCGCGGCCGTTGCGCGGATGGTGCCGCGCGTCGCCGAAACCGGAGAACGCGAGAATCTCTAGTTGATTGCCCAGAATGCGATAGCTAACGCGCAAGCGCGTTGCGCCGTGGAGCAGGACATCGGTTTGAAACGAGCCGCTGCCGCGCGTGTTCGTATCGACGATGAGTTCGAGCGGGTATTCGCGTGGCGTGCCGGCGTCGGGCCGTAGTTGTCAGTCCGGCCCGAAAACGCGCTCGGCGAGAGCGCCGCGCCGCCCGGCGCGAATGGAACCGACACAGGCCTCGCCGCCGGCACGATGCGTTACGACGCTTACCGGAAAGCGGCCGGAGAGCATGTGCTCGAATGCCTCGGCGGTATGGCGATTGGCCCCGCGCACGCCCGGATAGCCGGCGACTGGGTCGATGTTGGAACCGACCGCGGAGATGACGATTTCCACTGCTGGCTCGCCGTCGCGCTCAACGCGGCGCACCTGGACTTCAGCCAGGGCTCGGCCGTCTCGGTCGTCGCGGTAGTGGAATACCGGGCTCCGTTCTTCAATTGTGCGGTTCTCGGGAAAGGCTTGCACGAGGGACGAGAGTGCGATCAAGGGCAGCAAAAGTAGGATCTTCATGAGCGCCTCCGGAAGGGACCTGTAAGCCATTACGTTCGAGCGGACAAGCGAGTTCCCTTTGTAGGCAAATTCAGAGCCGCGCACGGGTGGGATAGAGATCCGATTCTGTCCGGCTTGTGAAATCTGTCAGAATCGGAGCTCTAAGCAACACTTTTCACGGTCTTGCATGCTGAGGTTGACATTAGCGGGTGGCAACGCTCGCAAAAATGACTTGCCTTGCGCTTGCGTGTTTTACACACATCCACAAAGCACTCTGATGACGGAATGACGTCAATCCGATGGGCCGGCACTGTCCAAAATAGCGCCAGTGCTGCGCAAATGCGCTTCGTATTTGGGGTCGATCCGGGCGTCGCGCAGGTCGACCAGGTAAAAATCGACGCCGTCGAGGTTGGCGTCGCGCA
>JAKEHV010000274.1 GCA_022614915.1 Gemmataceae bacterium
CTTTGGGAGGAATTGTCGCCTCGGCGCGTTCCTTTTGCAAGCGCCGGAATCGGTCCAGACCCATGCTCATGAGGCCAAAGACGATCATGGCGCCGACTTGGTAGAGCAGCCATTTCCAGCCTTCCATGCGTAACGAGTCGCGAAAGGGAGAAGGCGGCGGCGTTCCGCCCGCGTCGATGTACTTCTGCTCGAGCACGGGCACCACGGCATACGCCAGCGCGGTCAGGACAAACAACACGCTTGCCAAAAGAAGCAAGATGTAAAACGGATTGCGCGGCTCGGTAGTCTGCGACATGCGATTGTTATACGCCCATCACATTATACCCGCAATCGACATATAAGACGTGGCCGGTGATCGCGGAGGCGAGTGGGCTGCACAAAAAAACCGTGGCGTTGGCGACTTCCTCAGGCGTGATGCCGCGCGGCAAGGGCGAGCGCTGGGCCGCATAGCTGATCATCTGATCGATGTCACCGATGGCGCTGGCGGCGCGCGACGCGTACGGCCCGGCCGAGATAATGTTCACGCGAATGCCCTTCGGCCCCAAGTTGCTCGCGAGTTGCTTGGCGTCGATCTGCAACGCCGCCTTCGCCGTGGACATGCCGCCGCCGTAATGCGGCACGACGCGATCGCCGCCGATATAACTCAAGCCGACGACCGAAGCCCCGTCCGGCCGATTCTCCATAAGCGGCAAACACGCTCGCGCCAAGGCCGTCAGCGAATAGGCGCTGATGCTGAGCGCTTGCAAATAGCCTTTTCGGCTGGTGTCGACCGCTTTGTTCTTGATCTCCATGCTAAAGGCCACGCTGTGAATCAGGATGTCGATGCCGCCAAACTTGGGCCCGACCTGGTCGATCATGCCCTTGATGGTGAAGTCGCCGTGCTTGTTCCAGCGGCGGTCGCCTTTGGTTTTTTCGTCCACGTCGTCCATCGAGTCGAAGCTGACGTCGCAGGCGACGACCATTTCCGGTTTCAATTCACCGTTGCCGGAAGGGAGTTTGCGTGCAGCCACGTCGTCCGGCTTGTTGCTGTCGAGCAGGTTGCCGACGATGTTGACCATGCGTGGATGGGAGGCGAACACGAGCCGCGCCCCGGCGACTTGCAGCGCCTTGGAAATGAACCAGGCGAAACTCTGGTTGTCGCCGACGCCGGTGACCAGGGCGACCTTGCCGGCAAGATCGATGGGAATCATCGTAGCCCTTTCAATTCGGACTCGTTGATGGTCTAGCACATTGTCTTACTGCGGACAAGATTGGACCGAAAGCGGCCTATTGAAGCCTGACGACTCTCGTTTCCAAGATTCCCAAGCTTCTTGCTTGACATCTATTTGATTCGAGATTACCATCACTCCACTCGGAATGGGGAACGCATTTCAGACACTGTCGCCCATCTACATGAGGTGCCCCATGAAACAGAGTTTCTCGCCCCCCCCCGATCAAAAACGCGACTGCGAGAATCTAAAAAGGACTTCTCTCTCCCTGCGAAGGCTCACCTTTCACGCCGTTTTTGCGCTTCTATCCCTTCTAACCACTAACAGTCAACTGCATGCCCAAGGTCACATCGCCGACGTCAAGTGCGACTGCACTGTGGTCCAGAATGATCCGGTAAAGGGAAACTATGTCATTCCAAAAGGGGAGTTTACGCTCTACGGGATCGGCGGTACGACTGTGATGTTGGATGCCATTTACGTGACCCTGCACCGCTACGATAACGGCAAATGGACCCAAATTGCAGGCACGGTTCAAGGCGACAATTGGCGGAAAGACTTGGTCGGCCCCAGCACACAACAACGTTCCCGCAGGTTATCTCTACCGGATCGAAGCAATGATGGAGTTCACTTACCAGGATCCCGGCGTCCCGCCGCCTCCCAAAAAGGGGAATCCACCCTATTACTGGCAGGAATTTGCATTCTGAAATTAAGTCATCTCAGCACCGCTGAGAATGACAAGGCAAGGCACAGCACGGAGGATTGGTGATAGCCATGCGAAAACGCTCGGGTTACACCCTAGTTGAAGTCTTGGTAGTCATCGCCATAATTGCAATTCTTATTGGCCTCTTATTGCCGGCGGTCCAAAAAGTACGCCAAGCGGCACTACGCTTGGAGGACCAGAACAACTTGAAACAAATCATGTTGGCATTTCAGCATTACGCAAGCGCCCAGAATGGAAGGCTTCCAGGAATGAATGTCGCGTCACTTTACGCGGCGCCAGTTGATGATCCTTCCCCACTGTACAACATCCTTCCCTTCCTGGATTCGGCGGGCGCGCCACCGTACGCAAAAAGAACCAAGATGGGAACGGAGTTTGCTCTCGTCAGAACTTTTCTATCGCCCACCGATCCCACTGTACCTTTGGCGGAGCAAGATCCCCTCTATCGTACACTTGGCCCAACCAGCTATGCGTTGAATCAACAAGCGTTTTTACAGGGCGTTACACGTTTTCCTGCGACTTTTCGAGACGGAACTGCGCAAACGATTGCCGTGAGCCAGCATTACTTCAATTGCCAGGGGCGGGGAAGCGAGCGCTTCCTTTATCCAATCCACCCCGGTCCCTCCAAGCTGCCGCCCCATGGAGTCTTCATGCACCGGAGCGGAACCTTCGCGGACCCGTCTTGGGGTGATGTTGTCCCGGTGGTCCAAGGCGGCGTCACAAAGAGCTCAGTGCCTGGTGGCACGTTTCAGGTTGCGCCGACGATCGAAAAAGCAGATGGACGAATGCTGCAAGCCACCCAAACCAATGGGTTGCTCGCGGCGATGTTTGACGGTCATGTTCGAACCTTTTCGCCTTCGATTTCAGAAACCGTCTTCTGGTCCTCCGTTACGCCGGCAACTGGCGAGATCGTCCCTCTTGACTGAGAATGTTTCAGTTCGAACAAGGGAAAACTCGGAGGGAGGCTGAGCATGGATGTCCGGCGCATTTCCAGAATGCGATCGCTGTTGTTGGCATGCTTCACATTGCTCACGTTTGGTTGCGGTTCGAGCCCTCCTCCGGCATTCGTCTCGGTGAAAGGGAGAATTCTGAAATCGGACGGAAGTCCATTGGATCGAGCAATGATTCGGTTTGTCCCCAAAAACGATACGATGGCATTCATTAAGAAATATGGAGACGAGCCGTCCTCGCTAACGGGCGCCAAAGGGGAATTCGATATGGTTATTTCAGGGGCCACGGGCCCAACGCAGGGGCTGCCCCCGGGAGAGTACAAAGTTGTGATCTTGATGGTTGAATCCGCGAAGAAAAAACAGATTCCGGAACGGTATCAAGATTGGCAAACGACGCCTTGGGAATTCAGCATTTCGTCTTCCGGGAAGACTGATCTAGTTCTGAAGCTCGACCCAAAATAGCCTCGGTGCACATCACAGCGAAAAACCCCAGACGCCGCAAGACGCCTGGGGTTCGGGTTGAGTGTAGTCGTTTTCGGCGTGACATGACGCCGCGGCCCTTGCTCGCGCAGCGGGCTCGCGTTCCCGGGCTAACGCGACATCGGCATGCCGAAGCGGGCCAGGGCATGGTCCGCTTCCTGGCGGACGCGCGGATCGGCGTCGTTGCGCAGGTGTTGCAATACGCTGAGCACTTGCGCGTTGTTGGCATTGAGCCGGGCCAGGCCGTACACGCAGCTCGCCCGGACGATGGCCGCCTTGTCGTGCTGGGCGCCGGTGAGCAGGGCCGGCACGACTTCGTGAGCCATCGAACTGCACTCGGCCAGGGAGTTGGCCGCCCATTCACGTTGCGCCGGGAACGGCGACTCACGCAACACCTTCAAAAGGCCCGCGACTTCCTGATGCTGGACCTGCGTGACCGTTGCCGGTCCGGTGCGGCGATCCATCGCTTGATTGACCTGACCGCTGTGCATCGCAGAATTATAGACCGCGGGCATGACCGGCGGGCTGGGCGGCCGCGGGCCGTGGTAGCCGCCTGTTTGCGTGATCGGGTTGTAACCGATCGGCACCATCGGCGAGGACTGCAGCATATTCCGCTGAGCCATCATCTGTTGCTGCGCCATCCAGTTGGCCTGCATCAACTGTTGCTGGTGCGGGTGTTGATGCACCATGATGCCGTGGTTTGGAAGCGCGGGCGTGAATGCGTTCACGAAACCGGCGTCCGGCGGCAACGCGGCGGGCGGCACCGGCGGACGGTACGGCTCAGGCACCGTGGCGATCGGCACCGGGATGTACATGATCGCGCCCGGATTTCCGCCGCTCGCCGCGAGAACGGACTGCGCGCCCAGCGGCCAGCGGCCCGGCTTGGACTGCAGCAGTTGCGGCACCTTGGGCGCTTGCGCCGTCATCATCGGGCTCTTCGCCGGAACCGGCGTCGCGCTGGGAGTCGGCGTCGACTGTACCGGCATCGACTGTACCGGAAACTCGCCCTTGAAGGCGTTCATGTTGATGCCCTTGGGCAGCATCTTCTCTTCCTTGGGCGCGAACCGTTCCGGATGGAGCAACGGATCGGACGATCTGGCGGTTTCCACCGTAGTTTTGCCCGGCAGTTGCGTTTTCCTTTCCGGCGCTTTGGCGAATTCCTTCTTGGTTTTGCCGCCGGCCATTTCCGCGGTCGTGATCGTTCTTTGGGCATTGTCGGCAGCGGTCGAAAACTGCGACTTCGGGGCCGGCGCGACAGTCTTGTTGGTCTTCGTGGCCGGAAGCGTGACAACACTCTCCGAGTGGACGACGGTCTTCGGTTTAGGTGGAGTGGTCCCCATCGCGTTGGCGACGGCAGGCGCGTTGCCGGGCAGCACGACGTTCTTTTGCTCGAACGGATTGTGGCCGGCGGTGACGATGGTCGGAGAGATGCGTTGGCCGTCTTTTTCTTCCCACCAGACGACTTTTTCCGTGCAATCGATCACGGTCGGCGCGTGCTTCGGCGCGAAGATCTTGTTCAATAGACCGGGTTTCTCACAGCACTCGTTGCATTGGACGCATGGAGTTTGGACGCTGCGGGCGGGCGCTTGCGACACGACCACCGGTGCGGCCGGAACGACATGGCTGGTCGGCACGACTTTCGGCGCGGCCTGTTTCGGCGCTACCTGCGCGACTTGCGGCGGCGTGGGCACGCCGGGCGGGGCCGACTTGCTGTTGCCCCAGTGGTAAATGCGCATCGGCATCCCCTTCATTTTCGTGCCGGGGACAGCCGCAGTCGGACCGTCTTCCACGATGGTCATCATCGCGCCGGTAGCGACGATCTGAAGCTGATAGGCTTTCGCCCCTTCGCCCATGCGCCACTCGGCGACCACGCGGCAACGCGTGGGCTTGCCGTTTTCATGCACGGTCATGAAGCGTTCCGGCGCGGCGCTCTTGGTGGTGCGCGGCGCCTGGCTCCAAACCAATCCCACGCCGCTCAACAGCAGCACGGCCAGCGCTCCTCTCCAGTTCGACCACAACATGGGCCCCTCTCCTTATGCAGTGTCCAAAGCACAAAACCCTGCGGCCGCCAACGGTGCGGGCCGAGCCGGTTCTCCGCTTGGGGATTGACCAATCGTGGGACGGGCTCATAGCCCTCGTTCCCAAACCCTGTTTGGGAACGCACCACCGCGAAACTCCGTTTCGCCGGATTTGTCCGGTTGTGCGGATTCATCCATTCATATCGGCCGGGCCAAGCCTATGCATGACTGAGAGTTTGCCGAAAGAGCCAAAGAAGTGAGACCTGCGGGTTTTGCCGAAGAATGGACCACAAGCTGGGTGAATTGCGCAAATCTTTCTTTCCTTCCGGGGGCGCATGGTGTTGAATGTGCGGAAAGGCGTTCAACGAAGCAACTCGGCATGAATATTCTGATCAGCGCTGAAGAAATCCAGAGCCGCATCGTCGACCTGGGCCGCCAGATCGCCCAGGATTACCACGAGCGGGCTGTGACCATCGTCGGCGTGTTGACCGGCAGCCTTATCTTTTTGGCCGATCTCGTGCGCCAACTGAATCTGCCGCTCAGGATCGGTTTGATTCAGGCGTCGAGTTACCGCGGCGCATCAACGGCGCCGGGCGAGTTGCACCTGGCGCCGGAACTCTTGCCGGATGTGCGCGGCCGGCATGTGTTATTGCTCGACGACATTCTCGATACCGGGCAAACGTTGAGCCATCTCGTTGCCCACCTGCGCAGCCTGGAAATCGCCTCCCTCCGCGTCGGCGTCCTGTTGCGCAAGATCGGCAGGCAGAACATTCCCATCCAACCGGACTACGTCGGCTTCGACATCCCCAACGCCTTCGTAGTCGGCTACGGCCTGGACTACAACGACGAATACCGGCATCTGCCGTATATCGCGGAACTGCCAAACCAGTAGTCAGGAGTCAGCGGTCAGAGGTCAGGAGGCAGGAGGCAGGAGTCAGGAGGCAGTGGTCAGAAGTCAGAAGGTCAGCGGCAGAATCGCCTTGCTTTTCTTTACGATTTTCGTTTCTACTATCGCGTCTGAGTACTACTCCTGCGCCTTCTGACCTCTGACTCCTGACCTCTGACCTCTGACTTCTGGCATGAAGCTTCTTTTCCTTCTCCCGTCGTTGGATTATCACAGCGCGGCGAAAGAAGCGTTGACGCTAGCGAAGGCGTGGTCCGGCACGCACGAGATCCACGTCTGTTTATTCGTGAGCGAAGGCGTCTGGACGCCAGCAATGCGTAACACCGGCGCTGTCGTTCATAGTCTGCATTGGACGCGGAGTTTCGATCTTCGACCCCTGTGGCGGCTGCGGAGCATCGTACGCGTACTGCGGCCGGACGCCATCGTGGCGTGGGGTATGCCTGCGCTGCGCGCCTTGGCGCTGGTTCGAAAGAGAAGCTTGGCTGCCACGATTTGCCGGCAGCCGTTTTCTTCGCGCGTGTTACGGCCTACCTTGTCGAAACTGAGCGTTTGGTTGTTGCGGCGCGTGCTCAAGGTGGCAGCGCAAAGCGCCTGGGAAGCCGATCAACTGCGGCACAGCGGCATTGGACGCGCGCAGGTCGAACTAGTGCGGCCAGGAGTAGAGTGCAGCCCCATCATCCCCGACCCCTCTCCACTCCAAGTGCGCGGGGAGAAACGGTCCCACGGCCAGCGCCTGGTTTGCATGGGCGCGCTCGCGTCACAGAAAGGTTACCGCGAAGCGATCTGGGCCGCCGATTATCTGATCTATCTCTTCCCTGATTTGCGGCTGGATCTTTTCGGCGACGGCGCGTATGGACATACGCTGCGCCGCTTCGCGCAGGGTCTCTATCATCCCAGCCACATGCACTTTCACGGGCAACAACAGCAAGTCGGGGAATTCTTATCGCAAGCGAGCGCCTTTTGGGCGCCCAGCGCGACAGCGACCGGCGCGCATTCGGTGTTAGAGGCAATGGCGGCGGGTTGTCCCGTCGTTGCTTCCGACTTGCCGCACTTTCGCGAAATCGTCGTTGCAGGCGAAACCGGCTTCTTGGCGACGCCGGGACGCGTCATAGAACTGGCCCGGCGCACGCGCGGATTCTTGCAGGACGCGGCCCTGCGTCAACAGTTCGGCGCTGCCGGGCAACGCAGGGTGCAAGAACACTTCTCGGCCGACAAGTTCGCAACGCATTTTCAGCAGTTGTTGCGAAGCGCTGCGGCCTGACGCCTTTTTCTATTGCCAACCGCGCCCGCTCCCACAACAATCAATTGGACGACCACGTCCCAAGCACGATCAATTGGGAGCAAGGCTCGTGAAGGATGTATTGACCCTGATCCTCGCCGGGGGAAAAGGGACACGGCTGGAGCCACTGACGCGCGACCGGGCCAAGCCGGCGGTCCCTTTCGGCGGCTTGTACCGCATCATCGACTTCACGCTGTCCAACTGCATCAACAGCAACCTCCGCAAGATACTGGTGCTGACGCAATACAAAGCGCGCAGCCTGGACCGGCACATTGCCGCCGGATGGGGTTTCTTGCCGCGCGAACTGGACGAGTACATCGAAGTGCTGCCGCCGCAGCAGCGCATCGACGAGCATTGGTATAAAGGGACCGCCGACGCCATCTATCAGAACATCTACACCATCGAAAAGGCCGAGCCGCGCTATGTGATGATCCTGGCCGGCGACCACATTTACAAAATGGACTACGGCGACATGATCCGCTCGCATTTGGATCGTGAAGCCGACTTGACCGTGGGCTGCCTGCCCGTGCCGGCGCGCGAGTCCATTCACTTCGGCGTCATGCAAGTGGACGAGCACGACCGCATCCTGGGTTTTCAGGAAAAGCCCAAAGACCCCATCACCATACCGGGCGAGCCCGGCCAGATTCTGGCGTCGATGGGCATCTACGTCTTTACCGCACGTCTCATGTATGAGCTTCTGTGCCAGGATGCGACCAAGTCCGACAGCGACCACGACTTCGGCAGAAACATCATTCCCAGCCTGGTCGGCACCCACAAGATTTTCGCTTACCGCTTTCGCGACAAGAACCGCAAAGCGACGCCGTATTGGCGCGATGTGGGCACGCTCGACGCTTACTATCAGGCCAACATGGACCTGGTCGAAGTGGACCCAGTGCTGAATCTGTACGATCGTGATTGGGCCATCCGCACCAACCAGCCGCAACTGCCGCCACCCAAGTTTGTCTTCTCCGACGAGGGCTCGGGCGCCAGCGTCCGTCGCGGCGAAGCTCACGACAGCATGGTTTGCCAGGGCTGCATCATCTCCGGCGGCCACGTCAAGAAGAGCATCCTGTCGCCCAACGTGCGCGTGAATAGTTATGCCACCGTCGAGCATTCGATTCTATTCAGCGGCGTTGACGTCGGCAGGCACGCGCGCATTCGCCGGGCCATCATCGACAAAGACGTGCGCATCCCGCCCGGCGCGACCATCGGCCACGACCTGGATCAAGACCGCCGTCGCGGCTTTTTGGTCACCGAGCAAGGCGTAGTTGTGATCGCGAAGGCCGAATTGCCCGAGACTTTCGCGATGACGAAATGACGCGCTTCTATTTGCCGGGTTCGGTTGCTCCATTGTATACTTGTGTATATTATTGCCAAAAAACGAAGAATTCTTAAGTTAGTAATTGCTTTACATCTGGATCAATGAGATGATTTCTGCTCTGAACGGAATTTTCAGTGTACAGGAGAAACACAATGTCGCCCAATCGCCCCTTTGGTGCGCCTGCGCGTTTGTCGCTCAAAACGAGACGGCAAAACCTCGCACGTCGGTATTTTTTGCCTCGTTTGGAACACCTCGAAGATCGTAGCTTACCCTCTGCCTCATTCGCTCCTGACCCGCTGCACGCCGGCAAGTTCGTGGTGCAGCTGGCGGAGGACATTCCAGGGACTGCAGATCTTCTCGCAGTCCGCGTCGCGAGCGGCCAGCTGCAATACAAACTGAACGGCGCCGGATTCACCAGTGATCTGGATTCGACCACGCTCGGCACGCAGGCGCTGGCGCTGTCCGACATTTCGCGTATCGATGTAACTCTGGGCGGCGGTGGCGACACTTTCACCCTGGACTTCTCCGGTGGCAACCCGATTCCGACGCTTGCGGGCATCCACTACAACGCCGGCACGGGCACGGACACCATCACAGCCGCGCATGATGCCAATTTCACTCTCACCGACAGCAGTCTGACGATCACTCCCGGAGGCGTCGTCAGCCTGATCAGCGTCGAGCAGGCCAACCTGACCGGCGGCAACTCGCCGAACGTGTTGGACGCCTCCGCTTTCACCCTCGGCACCGTGACCTTGGACGGCGGCAACCAGGATGACACGGTCCGGGGCGGTGCGGGCAATGACCTGCTCACCGGAACGCAGGGCACGGATAACTTTTTCGGCAACGGCGGCAACGACACCATTTTTAGCGGCAACAGCGGCAGCAACGTCTCCGGCGGCGCGGGCGACGACACCATCATCGGCGCCAACGGCAAGGACATTATCCACGGCGACGCGGGCAACGACACCATTGTCGGCAACAACGGCGCCGACGAGCTGTTCGGCGACGCCGGAGACGATCGCATCGAAGGCGGATTGGGCAACGACCTCGTCGACGGCGGCGCCGACACGGACACGGTTGTCGCGACGGGCGATGTCAATTTCACCCTTTCCGATACGACGCTGACCGGTCTGGGCACGGACACGCTCGTCAGCATCGAGCGCGCCGAGCTGACCGGCGGCGTCAGCAACAACACCATCGATTGCACCGCGTTCACCGGCGTTACGGTTCTGTACGGCGGCGGCGGAACCGACACGCTCTTAGGCGGCAGCGGTGAAAACTCCATGTCCAACAATGTGGGCGGCAGCACCACTTTCATCGCCGGCAACAACAAAAACACCATCAACCTCGCCGACTCCGGTTTTGCCTTTCTGTTCGATGCCGGTGGCGACGACACGATCAGCTTCGCCGCCACCGGCAGCGGCATCACCCTCGACATGAGCCAGGCCACTGGTTTTGCGCAAAACGTCGACGGCAACGGCTTCATGGTGGCGCTCAACGGCACGTTCGAAACCTTCATTGGCAGCGCCTTTTCCGATGCCGTGATTGGCAATGACGCCAACAATGTGATCATCGGAGCATTCGGAGACGACAACTTGGCTGGCGGCGCCGGCGCCGACCTCATGTGGGGCGACGACCCCGAAAATCTGACCTTCAGCAATGACCTCATGTGGGGCGAAGACGGCGACGACCAGATGTTTGGCGGCGGCGGCACCGATCTCATGTATGGCGACGATCCCGACAACCTGACCTTCAGCAATGACCTCATGTGGGGCGAAGACGGCGACGACCTGATGTTTGGCGGCGGCGGCGCCGATCTCATGTATGGCGACGACCCCGACAACTTGACCGCCAGTATTGACCTCATGTGGGGCGAAGACGGCGACGACCAAATGTTTGGCGGCCCCGGCTCCGATCTCATGTACGGCGACGACCCCGACAACCTGACCTCCAGTATTGACCTCATGTGGGGCGAAGACGGCGACGACCAGATGTTTGGCGGAGGCGGCACCGATCTCATGTATGGCGACGACCCCGACAACTTGACCTTCAGCAATGACCTGATGTGGGGCGAAGACGGCGACGACCAGATGTTTGGCGGCCC
>JAKEHV010000275.1 GCA_022614915.1 Gemmataceae bacterium
CGCGCCGTCCGAAGTGGTGAAGTAAACGTCTTGAATTGCCTCGATCGGGGGCGGTTCCCAGTCGCTGACGCCGGCGGGATGATAGACAAGCTTGTTCTCCAGCCACCACAGCACAACGATAATCCCCAAGTAAGCGAAGAGCGGAATACGGACGATGCGCCAAATGCGTTTTCGCCAGCTCACGCCGCCGCCGGTTTGCGTCGCAGTTTGCTCCATACTATGACTCCCGCCAAAAGCAGCCAACAGCCGCCGGGCAACAGGTCGCCCCATTGCGCATACAAGCTTAGGCGTTGGTCGAGCGGCACCGTCGCGGTGATGACGCCGGCCGTCTTCTTGAATGGATGCCACTCGCTCGGCGTCAATTCCCCAACGCCCCGGCTGTCGCGCTCCACGACCCACATCTTCTTTCCTTGAAAGTCCCTTATTTCCCTTGGCTTTTGCACGCGACCGTTGCTGTCGATGACCGCCGACACGCCCATGTTGACCGCCCGCACTATCGGCCGCCGCGCTTCGACGGCGCGAAACCGGCAGATGGCCAGATGTTCTTCGTGTTCGCTGGACCCGTCGAACCAACCGTCGTTCGAGATATTGACGAGGAAATCCACCGGCGGACCGTCGGCGCGCATGCGCCCATACTGACGAGCCATGAATGGATCGGTGTCTTCGTAGCAAATGAGTACGCCGAAGTGAAATTGGTCGAACTTCAGGCGCGTCTGGCGTTCCCCGGCGCGAATGCTGTAATCGAAGTCATAGGGCGCAAAACGGTTCATGAACGGCAGCCAGTCGCGGAACGGCACGTATTCGCCGAACGGCACGCGGTGCATCTTGTCGTAGCGGCCCAGGTATCGGCCTTGCGCATCGAACAACACCGCGGAGTTGTACTGCTTGAGCTTGCCTTCGTCCGACCGGTCCTTCGTATTGAGGCCGAACAAGTGGCTGACTTTCGTTTCTTGGGCCAGCTTTTGCAAAAGGCCATGCACCAAGCCGGCTTCCTCGCGATCGGATGCCTTGACCGTGTTCAAGTCCTTTGGCAATTCCAGCCAGTAGAACGGCAAGCTTGTTTCCGGCCAAATGAGCAGGTCGGGCCCTGGCACCTGGTTCAACGCCATTCTGCAAAGCGTGTGGTAGTAGTTCCAAATGCCGTTCGAAGCTTGCAATCCTCCTAAGCTGGCTTCATTGCGCAAGCGCTGATCAATGCTCCCTTGCAAGAGCGCGACGCGCGGCCCGGCGCGAAAGTCGTTTTGCTCCAAACGCCACGCGCCATAGAGGAGTGCGGCAGAGATCAAACCGGCGACGACCAATCCCTGGGGCACGATGCGCCATTGGGGCAGACATACTTGTCTTCCGGCAGACAGGTTTTTCTGCCCCAAATGTTCCGCTTGCCGAAATGCGAAGCGCACCTCAGGAAAGCGTAGCGCGCATTCCACCAGCCAGCCGTTGAACGCGGCGAGGATGAAACTGATTGCGTAGACGCCGCCCAGGTCGGCGATTTGGATCATTGCCAGGAAGCTGTGCTGCGTGTGGCCCAGGTAGTACCAGGCAAAACCGGTCAAGAGGAACGAGCGAACGAACTCCAAGGAAGTCCAGACAATCGGCACGGTGAAGGTGAGCGGCCAATCGGTGCGGCGCTCGAGCACACGGATGAGCCAGACCGCGACCGGGAAGTACAAAGCGCAATAGGTCGCCAGCATCGCCCAGGTGTAGAACATGCGATAATCGGCCACCGACATCCACCACAAGATGGGCCAGAAGAAGAAGCAGCCGCCGAGATAGGCGCTCGCATAGATTTTCCACGGTTTGGCAGCGGCGCGCACCAGCATGAGCAACGGCGCAAGCGCGATCCAGCCGAGGAAACCCCAGGCGACGGGGAAGAAGCACAAATAGAACAAGAAACCGCTTAAGAACGCTGGAAACAAGACGTAAAACTGGACGCGATAAGGCTTTGCAACGGGCTGTGCACTAGCCGCAGGCGCCGGCGTCAATACGGCAGCGGTATTCATGGGTTTCTCCATCCTTGGAGTCTCGATTAGAGAAAATGGATTGCATTGCAGACACACACACCAATGATGCAATCGATATAAGTAATCATTCTCAATATTGGAACAAAGTACTTTACATAGCTCGTGTTTTATCTATTTGGCTGTGACACCGCCCCGATCAAACTCACTCTCTACGACAAGAACATCCAGCCACGACCCCGCTCGATGGATTGTATCGCCCGGCGGCAGAATCACGAATGCGTTGGCACGATTGATCCCGCGCAGGTCCGCTGATCCAAACCAGGGCGTCGTTCGCACCTTCCGCGTCCGCCCTGTCGAATCGAGAAGCGCTGGATGGTAGGTGACGCGGTCGGAACGGTATGGATAATCCTCAGCGAGTTCGGCGGAGACCAAATGCGGGCCGGGCGAGTGTCCCATGGAGGCGCGAATTGCCGGGCGCACGAACAATTCAAAGCAAACCAGGCTGCTCACTGGATTGCCGGGCAGCCCGAAAACCAATGTAGTAGGCACACTCCGTGTGCCGTTGCTTACAGACGGCACACGGAGTGTGCCGTTGCTTACAGACGGCACACGGAGTGTGCCTACTACATTGAGCTCCTTGTAACCAAAAAACACCGGCTTGCCCGGCTTCATCTCCACCTTGTGAAAGACCGCCTCCACGCCGGCGTCTGCAAGCACGCCGGGCACGAGGTCGAGCTTGCCTGCCGAGACGCCGCCGGTCAAGACGAGCACGTCGTGCTGCAAGCCTTTTTCGACGAGCGGCCGCAAACTGTCCAAGCGATCCTTGGCGTTGCCCAGGTACGTGGGACGAGCGCCGGCACGCGCGGCGAGGCCGACCAGCATCGGTCCGTTGCCGTTGCGAATCTGTCCGGGACCCGGCGTCTGGGCCGCTTCGACGATTTCGTCGCCGGTGGACAAGACCGCGAGGCACGGCCGCGGGATGACATGCGCCTGGGTTCGTCCGACCGTAGCGAGGATGCCGAGCTCCTGCGGGCGAAGGCGCGAGCCGGCGGGGAGAACGACTTCGCCCGCGCGCATTTCGCGGCCGCGCCGCAGGATGTTCTGATCCGGCTTGGGCGGCTTATCGTCGACGGCGATACGTGTCCCTTGCTCGCGCTTCGGGCTCGTGCTTTCCACCAGGCGCGTGCGTTCGACCATGACGACGGCGTCGGCGCCTTCGGGAAGCGGCGCGCCGGTCATGATGCGCGTCGCATGTCCCGGCCCCAGCTTCTTCTGCGGCGTTTGCCCGGCCGTCACTTCCTCGATGACATCCAGAACCGCCTTTCCCTCGGGCATATCAGCGCTTCGGACCGCGTAGCCATCCATGAGGGATTTGTCAAAAGGCGGCATGTCGATGTCGCCGGCAATGTCCTCCGCCAACACCAGGCCGAGCGCCTCCGGTCCCAGGGACCAGACCGCGGGCGGCAAAGGCTGCACGCGCTCCAAGACCAATCGCTGCGCTTCGGCTACCTGCAACATGGCGGCGCACCCGTGACTCTGGCGGGAATTGTAGCATCCGAGCGGATGCGCTGGCTACCCCGGTTGCCAATGTAGTAGGCACACTCCGTGTGCCGTTCTTCTCGCCCGCAGAGGCGCCAACCTGCCTCGATGCGCAGCGTGACGGCACACGGAGTGTGCCTGCTACGTTCACGGCACACGGAGTGTGCCCGCTACTTTCCTTGGTAGTACAGAAACTCTCCCAACTGCAATCCTGCCTTGATTGGGTTATCAGCGATGTATCGCTTTAAGAACTCGAATTGTTCGGGGCTTCGCACCAAGTGATCAAAGCTCTCTTCCTGCCAAAAGCGTCCACTGCTGCCCAGCACGCGGTTGATTTTTCCGGCAGTGAACTTTTTCCATGAATAACACTGCGCTTCAATTTCCGTACCACCAAGCAGACAAACGAGCAGGTGGACGTGGTTTGGCATCACAACAAAGTCTCCAAGATGATACCGCTGGTTGTCAAAGTGTTGGAGACTATCGCCGACGATGCGGGCCAATTCCGGCCGCTTAAGGACGCATGATCCATAGCCGCGATCGAGATACTCCATGAATTCGGCGGTGAAGGTGCGGTCAAACTCTCGCTGTAGTCCTTCTGGGAGTTGGCGCAAAAAAGCTTTCCAGTTTGCTTGAGAGTCCATGCCATGGCGGGTTAGCCATTCGAATCGTCGGCGATACCAAGAATCGGCCAATTCGACGGGCACGGAATCCTCTGTGCGGAAAGTTACAAAGTACGTCACACCGGCCTGATACCAATGAGGCAAGTTGCCTTCCCGGACCGTGAACTCTGAAGTGGGATCGAACAACTCGAAGTTCATACTGGCCTCCAAAGTAGTAGGCACACTCCTTGTGCCGTCCACGGCGACTTGCGTTCGACCTGGCACTCTCGCGGGAGAGAACGGCACACGGAGTGTGCCTACTACTTTGTCAGTCGGGCAGCACTTTCACCCGGATATTCCGGTAGCGCACGAACTGCTTGGTGTAATCGCCGCCGCCGTGGACTTGCAAAGCAATGCCGCCGTCGTCGCCCAGGCGTTTCTTGGTGTCGGTGTATTCCATGAACTTGACGCCTTTGATCCAAGTGGTGAGCGTGGGCGGATTGCCGACGATGCGGGCCTTGATTTCGTTCCACTCGCCGTGCTTCCAGAGGTCGCCCCATTTCTCCGGATCGATAGGCAGCGGGAACTCCTTGCACTCGCGCTTGGCGATCTTGGTCACGTTTTCCAAAAAGTCGAAGTTGCGCACGTGCGGCTGCCCGCCGATGCCTTCTCCATAAATGCCCATGAGGTTGCCGCCCTTGTGATAGTCGATCATCGCCTGGTAACACTTGCCGTCCTCCGTGCTGCGCAGGAACAGCCCGCTGTCGGGGCCGTCGTCGTTGTTCATTTCGAGGGCGACTTCGAAGTTCTTGAACTTGCGCTCGGTGATGACGATGCCGCCATTGCCGGGCACGTCCTGGCTGCCGACGATGGCGCCCTTTTCGACAACCCAGCGGCCGCCGGACTTGTTCTTGCTGGTCCGGCTATGGCCCGTCTTGGCGCTAATGATCCAGCCTTGGAGCGACTTGCCGTCGAAGAGGCTTTCGTAGCCGTCTTTGTCCTTGACAGGTTTTTCGCCTGCCTGCACACGAGGGAGGACAAGAGGCGAAACAGAGAAAAGTGCAAACGCAAGAATGAGAGTTCTCATGGCATTCTCCTTCCTTCAATGGACTTGCAATCGACTAGACCACCGTACACGGGCTCTTTCGAAACCGCCAACAATTTCTGCTGCAATGCCTTTACTTCTCCTTTCGTAAGGAACAGGTTCGGGATAATGGGCCACATGATTATTCGTAGTCGTCTTCCTGTTCTTCGCGTTGAAACTCGTCCTCCTCTTCGTGCTTCGCCAGCCCTACAGCGACAACAATGATTGCCAACCATACCACACCGCCCGCGAGCATGCCGAGCACAATGCGGACCAAGAAGCCGCCGAAGCTCCGAGCGGGCATGAGCGAGGCAAAGGCCAGAGGCGAGACGATCACCAAAAGAACAAACAAACCTTCAGGCCAATTGCGAAAAGAAGCCATATTGTGACTCGCATCAGGGCGTGTCGTCCTTCTCCAATTCCGGAACGCCGGTGTCCCGAATGCCTTTTTGCATATCCGCGCGGGAACGCTCGGCCAGCCTTTCATAGACATCGTGAATGCGATCCAGCTCGTCCTCTTCGAGCTCTTCGAGATCCAAAAGCGCGGTGTGGGCCCCTTCCATGCAGCGAATGAGCTCGTCGAGCTTCACTTGAATCGCCTCAGCGTCCCGGTTCTGCGTGCTTTGGATCAAAAACACCATGAGAAAAGTGACGATGGTCGTGCCCGTGTTGATGACGAGCTGCCAGGTATCGCTGAAGCCGAATATCGGCCCGCTGCACAGCCAGACCAGGATAATGGCGACGGCGAGGAGGAAGGCCGCGGGCCGGCCAGCTGCCCGCGCGGTCCACTTGGCGGCGCGCGTGAACCAGGTTTTGGATTTGGATGGTCTCATGGCGCCCCTCGGACCAGGATTAGGAAGAGCCGTGAAAAAAAGACAATCTAACCACAGAGACTCAGAGTCACAGAGAAAACAAAAAAAGAAGTCAAGAGGTGCATATGTGGCGACCAAACCAGCCACTTTCTTCTTTCTTTTCTTGTGTTCTCTCTGTGGCTCTGTGGTTAGGATTTGGTGTACAAGCTACGGCGCGCCGTTGCCGCTCTCGCGTTTTTTCCGCAGCCGGGCGGTTTCCATCTCCAGGGCGGCGCGGTGCTCCATCTCCAAGAGGCGTCGCTGTCGCAGGCCGTAGCGGGCGGTGGCCATGAAGTCGAAGGCGGCCAGTGCGAGGATGCCGAACAGGACCAACAGGGCCAGGATCCAATAAAACGTGACCATTTCCAAAATCGGCTTGCGGCGTTCTTCGTCGGCCTCGGGTCCGGGCAGGTTCTGGGCGATGAAGAACCAACCGAGGAGCAGGCCGGCGAGCACGAGCATGAGCGCCGAACAAGTTAGCCGGCGGCGGATTTGACGATAGAAATAACGCTTTTCTTCGGGGATCAGCGTCTGGTCCTTGCCGATCGTTTTCAGCAATTGAAATTGCCGGCGGGCGTAGTAAATGGCGAGCACGGCCAACCCGAAAACGAGAGCGCCGCCGAGGAGAATCTCTGGGATGTTCATTCTGGCAGTATAGCTTTACCGGGCCGACGGCAGGAGGCGATTTCGACGTATTGCTGCAATGAGCAATAGATCCAAGTGGTTCATGCGGTCGCCTTGGTCAACATGTCTTGAAAGGCCTCCGGGCTCAGCAATCCACGCCATTCGAGATGTGTTTGCGTGGTGAATAAGTCGACTTGCGATACTTTTTCGTGCGGCTGATAAGGGCGGAAGAGAAAAACGGTTTCCGAATCCGGATGCTCAAAGCGCCATCCTTTTTCCTTGCGGGCTTCAGTGAAATGTAACTCGGCAAGGAGGCGACGAAGTTGCGCAAAAGAAACTCGGCTGGTCTTCATGGTATGTGCCTCAATCAACCGCCAGGACAAAGTTTCGGAATCCGGCAAATTGCCGGATGGCCTTCGTGTCAAGGAGACGAAAAGTGTTGGCGTGAGTGTCCGAGCCGCGTCGGGAATGCTCAGTCAGCCCAGCTAATCACCTCGCCGCCGGCACGGCTCGAAAGTGCCGGCAAGATGCTATCGGCCTGGTACGAAAGGAAACGAGCGGAACCATCAGCGGCAAGGAACCAAGCCCCGCCGTCGTGCGGGCTCCAGAAATGAAAGAGGTCGCATTGTTCCTTAACTTGCCCTGGCTGAAAACGATAAGGACCTGGCGGACAGCCTTGCACGAAAGGACCGCGAAGGTTCTTTTCTCGCGCGCCGAGCAGCATGTCCGCCGAGCCGGTGCCTAGTTGACCGAAGCCCGCGTACCACCAGCCATACCAGAAATCGGCGCTGGGCGGGCGCTCGCCTACCATCATCGTATTGCTGGCGCCGTCTTGAATATCAGTCATGCGGGTGCGCGAATCCAAATAGAGAACGCCGTTGGGCTGGTCGTAGGCCAGGCCCAGGACACCGACATAGTTGGTCAAGGCCGGCACGCGTCCGCGATGGGTGAGTTGAGGCTCATCTGACCGGCCGTCGGCAGGACAGGAAAAGATGCTCATGGGCGTGCCGAAGCCGATGTGCGGCGGATTGGAAAAGGGACGGGGGAGATAGTCATATGCCGCAACCGTCATCCACCATAGCGGCTCTTGCTCGACATAGGGCAAGAGCCGGGCGAGCCAACTCATTCGCGGAAATGGTTCGCCGGGTTTTCTCGATGTGATCCCAGCGGGAAATCTCTGCTCAGCGTCATGATATTGGTGAAGTGCCAGGCCGATCTGCTTCAGGTTATTGGCGCATTGAATTCGAGCGGCGGCAGCGCGCACCTTCTGAACAGCGGGCAGGAGCAAGCCGACCAGAATGCTGATGATGCCAATCACCACGAGCAATTCAACGAGCGTGAAACCGGAGCGTACTGTTTTCATGGCATCCTCCCCCTACTGCCTCTCTTGCACACTCCCGTGAATCACAAAGGTTATCGATCGCATTCCTTGATCATCCGCAAAAAAGGTTAGTTTCGACGAAAACGGTCCCGGCAGCCCGGCTTTCAAAATCCCACCGAGTCTGGTGGCCCCCGGTGCTAAGTCAATCATTTCCTCATCGTGCTTCAGACCGAAGCGGCAATTGATCCCTCAGCACACGGTAACGCCAAAAACCTTGATTGGTCGGTTCGACTTGTTGAGGAATTCGAGAGCAACTTCGGCTTCCTGTCCAGGCATGTAGGGACCGACTTCGATATCGGTTTCCTTAACTTCCAGGCTCGGTCCAGCACTGTTAAGATACCCAACGCAAGCGAATACCAGCAGGACCAGGCCTGAATACAAAAAACTTCGCGACACGGAGATTGCCATGAAAACATACTCTAGGCGCCGGTCCGCGCCAGCCGCGCTTTGCGCCATCGAAAGACTACACTCAGTATAAGGCATAGCCCTCCCGCAAGCCCGGCCCAAAGATACCAGGGCGTGGGCCTGGACCCTAGCCCGCGTGGTTCCTGGATGCCAAAAGCGGACAATGTGAACTCTTCGTCGCCAGGTATCCGCGCTGGTTCGCTCATTTGCGACAAGTCATAATGCCATTCTTGCTTGTTCGTCGAGCGGTCGTTAATTGGCTTGTTGAAAGTCCAATTGTCGATGCGATTATGGGTCTGGGCCAGGGGCAGGATTGCAACGTTTTCATTCGCCTTTCCAAGCTGGAATGTTAACGTACCCGCGCCAAGCCAAGACTTTCCTTGAAGTTCATAGGAGCGCACGCACCAAAACCGCTTGGGATCAAGTAGCAATGACCCTCCTTGGACCAGATCGGAAGTATTCTGATCCACGTCGTGTGGCGAACCAAAGACAACTTCAACCAACTCTTCGCCGTCCCGGCGCAATAGGTTGCAGCGCTCCACGCGAAAGTAAGGCCGTCGGACCGCTTCGGCCAGGGGCTGATCAGACAGGCTCACTACAGCCTTCATCGTTTGTGCATGAAGATCGAAGCGCCGGATTATGTTCTCTGGCATCGCCATTTTCGTGAGATCGACAAGCTCAACAACAATCCAAGGGGAGCTTTGCATTTTGCGCTTCAAATGGAAGGCATAACTGGGATTGACGCAAAAAACTTCTTCCTCGAATTGCTTCTTGCCGCTAATTATGCGTTCACCGGCGTACTTCCACAGTTTTCTTCCACTCGGCTGTGACTTGAATTCGACCAGTAGACGTTCCTCCAGACTGTTCATGGTGGAGATAAACTGTAAGCGGTAACTACCCTGGAGCTTCTCGGCGAGACCGGCGTACTCCTGCCACCGCGTTGGCGCCTCGCGAAGAAAGCGCTCCTTCAGCGAATCGTCATTTAGTTGCGCTTGGGCAAACTGGCCGCAAGCAGCTATTGCGACTAAGGCAGCACTTCGCAAGTAGCATACCAGCCGCCTACTGAGTGGCGCCAGCATCGAGATTTGTGCGCGATTCATAACCTAAAATACTCCTCGCGCCTAATGAGTGAGGGTTGCGTACCGTGATTCAGGTACGATCAAGGCGGAGGCGTGCCGCATTCGCACGCTCCGGCTGCTGCAATAAGCAGGCATTTGCAAGCGGTGCACCCGGCACCGGCTCCCGAACAATTGCAACCAAGAACGTTCGCGCAGCCGGCAGTGAAGCAAGCTGGTGAAAGGCACCCGGTGTTGCAGGCCGACGAGGAAGGGCAAAGCGGCGTCAGCGGTGGATCCTCATCACCGAAACTGCTTTGCGGCACCAGAGTCAGGCCGCAGACCAGCAGGGCAATTCCCAGACTGCTTAGCAGCCATGTGCCCTGGTCGTAGAAGCGTATCATTGCATTCCTCCTCATGGCCTAACGGGGCCATAACCGCCGATCACCCCGAATGGTCAGGTGGTAATCAGTTGGGACGCTCGATTACGCGGCCGACGAACCGCCCCACCACGACGAATTGAACCTCATCGTCAGTGTATAAGAGAAAGCGGTGCTGGAATCGGCCGCTTTCGCCGTGGAATGTCATCTTGACGTTCATCGAGCGCGACTCTCCGGGAGCGAGAACAATTGGTAAGTCATCGGTGGCCAGGCAACCACAAGAAGCCGTCCCGCCAATCATCTGGATTTCGTGGTCCGTAATGTTGCGGAGTTGTATGGTGAATGTACGTGATTCACCGCGCACCCCAACGCCTACTCGTCTCACACTCGGTTCAACTGTAACCGACTCACCGCGCAACCGCGCGAGCGTGTCGAGTGGTCTGTCGGCGCTCACCAAGAGTCCGGCAACAAGGAGCGTCAATATGGCAATCGCCCCGCCAGCGGTTTTCAGACACGTTGTCAACCCCGCGCGAGTAGCGGCCTTCGATTCCAGTTCTGGCGACCCGCGTGCGAGGGCTGCGATGAGACCAATGTCCACCAGAAAACTCAGCCACGGCGAAACCTGAATGCGGCCAAAACAGCCGCACGACGCTTGTCCTTCTAAGACCATATATACACTGACGGTTGCCAGTATGGCGAAGAAGCCAAGAGCCGCAAGGCGGGCAGCTCGCTGTCCCAACCCAGACAAAAGCCAAAGACCGAGCAAAATCTCAACTTCAATGGTCGCAATCTGCAAGCGGGGCGACGCCAAAAACGAGTCTTCGGAAAATGGATTGAGCGCCAAGCCTTGGGCCTTGAGCGCCGCTGCCGCAAGGAGCACAATGCCGCAAATCACGCGCACAAGAGGAAAGACTTTTCCAGTGCCGGAAACAGTTTCAGCATGAGGCAACGGGGACTGCGAAACGGCACTCATCTTGAGGTTCCTTCC
>JAKEHV010000039.1 GCA_022614915.1 Gemmataceae bacterium
ATCGCTTCAGATCGTGGGCTGTCCCGGCATCCAACGCGAAGTGGAAACCGCCTACTTCAGCATTCTGGAGAATCTACACAACGATCCGAAGTTGCAGCAGACCGACATCGCGGTCCTGGTCACCGACATGGCCAAGTATCGCGCCAGGATTCAGGCTGTGTTTGCCCGTCCGCCCCGGCCCTTGGCGTACAACCTGATTGATTATGCGGCGGCGCAGGTGAGCACCTTCAGCCAGGCGGTCCTTGGCATGCTGGACTTGGCGCTGGAATCGTTTACGCGCTCGCGCGTTTTCGACGTACTCGTGAATCCGTGCTGCCTGGCGCGGCTGGGCGCGGACCGCGCGCAGGCGCTACTGTGGCTGAGCTGGGCCGACCGGCTTGGCATTTTTCACGGCTGGGACAAGAACGAAAAACAAGAGCGCGGCTATCCTGCTTCGGGACGGTTCGGTTGGCGACTTGGATTGCAGCGACTCCGCCTCGGACAATACATGGAAACTGACACGCCCGACGACCGCCCGGCGCAGCGGTTCGGCGACGTGTTGCCTTACGCGGACTTACACGCCAATGATCGCGCGTTGCTCGACGCCTTCTCCAGCGTGGTAGAAGAGCTGCTGCCGTTCTTGCATCGATTGCGGAAAACGGACGGGGCTGGCAAGCAGTGGGCGGATCTCTTACGCCAACTGGTGCAGCGGTTCCTCGACGTGCCCCCCGATCGCCCGGAGGAAGCCCAAGTGCGCGATCGCCTCTTGGCCGCATTCGAACAGCTCGTCACCTGGGACCATTTGCACCCCCAACTCCCCTCGCCCCCGAGGGGGAGAGGGGCTGGGGGTTCAGGTCAACTCCCCTCGCCCCCGAGGGGGAGAGGGGCTGGGGGTTCAGGTCAACTCCCCTCGCCCCTGGGGGGGAGAGGGGCTGGGGGTGAGGGGGCGCCCGGCGCCCTGACGCTGCCTCTGGTGCGCGAATTCGTGCGCGCGCATTTGGAAGGCCTCGACGGCGGGCAAGGCCGCTACCTCACCGGCGGCATTACCATTTCCGCCTTGCAGCCCATGCGCCCCATTCCGTTCTCCATCGTTTACATTCTTGGGATGGGAGAAGAGCTTTTCCCCGGCAGCAATCACCTATCCTTTCTGGACCTGCGCCACCACGACCGCCGTCTGGGCGATATTCGCCCCGCCGAGCAGAACCGATTTCTTTTTCTCGAAGCTTTGCTCGCAGCGCGCCGCAAGCTCTATGTGCTCTTCAACAATCGCGATCTGCAAAAAGACCAGGAACTCTTGCCGGCCGTGCCGCTCTTACAGCTTGCGCGCTTCCTCAATGAGCGCGTGCTGCCCCAAGGAGAGGAATTCGAAATCACCAAGGCGCCGCTGCATTGGCATGGGCCGCAGACATTGGACCTTTTGAAAAAAAAGTCCGCGCACGATGCCTTGCGTTGGTGCAGCCTTACCGAGCGCTTGATGGCCCTGGAGTCCGCGACCAAGGAAGGCCGGGTCGCGCCGGCCAGCATTTTCCAGTGGAGTGAGCTCAACGAGCTCTATCAAAGCAAGAAAATTGATTTTGCTCTCCCCAAGCCGGGACCGATCGCCGGCGCGGAAACGCCCACCCTCAGTACACGCGAGCTTCGGAACTACCTCGAGAATCCGGCCTTGGCCGCGCTGTCGCGCCATCTGCGCTTGATGGACGAGGAAGAGGACAGCGCCGCGCTCGAGCAAGACGACGAACCGTTCGTCAGCTCCTCGAAAACGGTCATACGTATCAGTCAACAAGTGATGCAAGCTTTCCTGCGCGACGGCCTGCGCGACTCCGTGACGCAGGCGCTGGCGCGCTGGCCCGAACGCTTCGAGCAAATCTACCAAGACGAAAGCTTGCGCTGCCAAACCCCCGAGGGAGAATACGGCGACATCGACCGGCAAGGCCTGTTCCGAGAATTGGAAGAGCGCATCAACGATTCGCTCGCGGAGTTTCTTAGAAACCGAAGCGCCGATACATTCGCGGGCCCAATCTTGCTCGGTGAAAGCTGGACGCCTGTCGGCGCGCAGCGGCGCTTTCCCGCGCTGTCTGTGCCGCTTGGAACCCCCTCACCCCCGCCCCCTCTCCCCTTTAGGGGCGAGGGGAGCAGCCGCCCCGGCGAAAAGAGTCCGCCCAGCGCGCGTTTGACGGGCTCTTGGAGCCTGGTTTGGCGCGACGCCGAGCGCTTTGAGATTCTCGCGCTCACCAACTCCAAAAGTTGGGATAGCGGCGCGCTGACGTATCACTTTTTCGAGCCGCTTTTGTTCTATCTGGCGTTGTTGGCCAACGACGCTCCCGGACCCGATGGA
The DNA here is from genome assembly GCA_022614915.1 of Gemmataceae bacterium. Classification (GTDB taxonomy): domain Bacteria; phylum Planctomycetota; class Planctomycetia; order Gemmatales; family Gemmataceae; genus JAKEFD01. The sequence goes on from JAKEHV010000039.1 coordinate 2,315, forward strand.
GTGTCTTCGCGACAGTGGCTGGAGGGATTGCCGCTCTTTCTCTATCTTTCGTTCAAAGGCACCGGCATTGAAAAGTTCCGCTACGAGATTTCGCCTGACGAGGCCGTCGAGTATCTTCGTAATCTTGTCACGGACTTTTTGGACACGCGACTTTTCGATCTCTTGCCGTTTGCGGTCATCCAAAAAGATAAACCGCCGCGCTGGGCCAAGTCGGATCCTGCTCTGACAGACGCCTATACGAAAGTCACCGAGGACATTTTGCAAAGCAACGGCGACTACCAGAAACGCCTGCAGTCAAGAATTGAAGACGCGTTGAACAACGACTGGAACACGTATTGGTGGACGCCGCTCTTGGAGTTGACCGACCCCAAAGTCCCCGGCGACGCCCTGCACAAAGTGCATCGGCGTTTTCGCCTTTTCTACCGCGGCATCGAGGAAGGGTTACGGAAACGTCGATGAGCGCCGTGCGCGACATGGACCTGAGCAGACACCTCGTGGTGGAGGCCTCCGCCGGCACGGGCAAGACCTTTACCATCGAGCAGATCGTCTTGCGCTTGCTCGAAGAACAACGAGTGTCGCTCGACGAGATACTGCTGGTCACTTTCACGGAAAAGGCGACGGGCGAACTGAAGTCGCGGCTGCGCGCCATCTTCGAGAAGTCTTTGCGCGAGCAGCCGGCCAAGCGCGACGTGTATCAGCCTGCGCTCGACGGCTTCGACCAGGCGCCTATCTTCACCATTCATGGATTCTGTCAGCGCTTGCTCGGGGAATACGCTTTGGAACAGGGCCAGGAGCTGCGCCTGCCAGACCTGGTCAACGACGCGGAATTGCTCAAGCCGGCGTTGCGCGAAATCCAACGACGCGACTGGCGCAACGAATGGGGAGCGCGGCTTCCCGTGCTCTTGGAGCTTGCCAAGTATGATCGCGCCACCGCCGAACGCTGGGAGAATAGCGTTCTGAAAGTCGCCCAACAGTACTTGCCGGCGTGGGGACACGTGCTTCGTCCCGCCGCCGAAGCACAAGACTTTGAGCTGGACCGAATGGAAGAGGAGTGCGCCCGGCTGTTCCAGGACTTGAAGCGTTTGGCCAGGCCCATCGAACGCGAAACGGAAAAGCATCCCTGGGTTGCGGCGTATGTGCGCCTGCTGGCCGCCGAGCCGACATCGAGCGATTCCCTGGATCTAGTGCTGCTGCTCCTCGAGACGCTGTCAAGGCCGATCGGTGAAGGCCAGGCGCTAAGAACCTATCTAGACTTGGAGCGCAAATTCGACCTTGGCGGCGATCGCTCCGAAGCCAGTGGCTTCTTGGCCATCTGGACGCCGTTTTCCGAGGAAAGAGCGGCAAAAACGAAAGCCGAAGCGCCCGGTTTGGACCAAGCGCTCGAAGCGTTGGAACAATTCCGGCAGCGCGGGCCGGGCCGGCGCTGGACCGACCATTTGGCAGTCCGCACCGTCGGCGACCTGCACCAACTGGTGTCGCGCCTGAAAGCGGAGCGCGGCTTGCACAGTTACAACGACATGATCGCTTCGGTGGCCCGCGCATTCGACCCGGAGCACAACCCCGCCGCGGAGTGGTTGCGGCGCTTGCTGCGGGCGCGCTTCCACTTCGGCATCGTGGACGAATTTCAAGATACCGATCCTTTGCAATGGCGCATCTTGCGCTCGATCTTCCTCGAAGGGGGCGACTCACGGCTCATCGTCGTCGGCGATCCCAAGCAAGCGATCTTCGGCTTTCGCGGCGCCGACTTGCCCACCTACGTACAAGCCGCCCAGGAAATCGTAGCGGAATTCGGCGGGGTCAAGGAAAAGCTCACGACGAATTGGCGCGCCCTCGAGGAGCTATTGCAAGCGCTCAACGCGCTCTTTCAAGACAGCGGCTGGTTTCCGGCTCAGGCGGGCATCGACTATGTCCCGGTCACCGCGCCGCCGCCAGCGGAACGCCGCGTGCGCATCGACGTGGACAATAGCGGCCGAGCGGCGCTGAACATTGTCAAAGTCGCTGACACATCCGGCAAGAAAACCCGCAGCATTCTGCCGTTCCAGAAGCGCTTTGCGGAATTCGTCGCGAACGAGATTCGACGCCTCTTGGACAGCGGCTTGGAATTTACTACCAAGCACGGCCGCAAGCAGTTGGACGCGGGCGACATTACCGTGCTCATCCAAAGACGAAAGGAAGCGGAGCCTCTGCTTAAGGAGCTGCGCAAAAGGAAGCTGCCCTTCTCGTTTTATAAACAGTACGGGCTCTGGAGTTCCGAGGAGGCGACGCATTTGCTCTTGCTCTTGCAAGCCCTGGCCGAAATGCAGCACGGCCCGGCGCTACGCAAGGCGTTGCTTACGATGTTTTTTCGCTTAGAGCCCGTGGACTTAACCCAATGCCCGGAGATTCCCGCCGCGCATCCGGCCGAAGTCCTGTTCGAACGCTGGACGGGCTGGGCAGCCCAGCGCGATTGGGCGGCGTTGTTTCAATCCCTCCTGGACGATTCGGGAGTCCTTTTCGACGAAAAAACGCAAGCGGACCTGGATCGCCGCGCCAGCAGTCTGCGTTACATCATCGGCCTATTGCAAGAGGCGGCCTATCGCGACAATCTCGATCTCTTGCAGCTCATTGAGGAATTCAAGCGCTTGCAGCGCCGCGCCCAGGATCCAATGGCCGACCTCTTTCCGGTGGAAACCGATCAGCCGCGGATCAAGATCATGACCGTGCATGCGAGCAAAGGCCTGGAGTTTCCGATCGTGTTTTTCGCCGGCGGCTTCACGCAAGGCAGCAACGTCGGCCTGTACTCCTATCGCGACGAGCGCAACCGCAAAGTGTTTGACTTGGAACCGGACGATCGCGCCAGAGAAAATTATCGTGCGGAAGAAGAGGCCGAAGATCGCCGGCAATTGTACGTGGCCCTTTCTCGCGCCATGCTCAAGCTCTATGTGCCGCTGCTCGATCCCGAGTTAGCCAAGTATCCCTACGCCGGTCCAACGGTTACGCTCCTCGCGCCGGCGCTCGTCAAAGCCGATCCCGGCAAACTGGGCGCGCAATGCGCTGCGGAGATTTCCAGCGTCGTTCCATCCCAGGCCAGAGGGAAGAAACTGCCGGATGCCGAAAGCGCACCCGCCGAGACGCTTGCCGACGACTTCATACCGCACATGGATCCGGCAGTAGAGCAGCGCCGCATTTTCTTCCGGTCGTTCTCGAGCCTGCGACAAACTGCCTTGGCGCGCGCGGCAGAGGGGACGCACTTTGGCGACGAGCCTCCACCGCCCGACGATGACGACGCCGAGACGCCGGATGACCCGTTGCGCGGCCCGGCCTTCGGCGAAATCGTGCACATGATCTTGGAGAATCTGGACTATGCCGAGGTCGGCGCTGCACCGAACCCGGCGGCGCTCTTGGCGGAGGCCGCGCCGGCGCAAGCTGTCATCGACAAAGTTCTCCAAAAGCACTTGACCAAGCTGCGCAGCCGCACGCCGCCGGACGCACTGCGGGCCGCGTGCCGTCAACAGGTTGCGTCCTTGGCGTGGCACGGCCTGCACACGCCGCTCGGCCCGATGGGCGGGCCGCTTTGGCAAGTGCCGGCCGCGGATCGCTTGCACGAGCTCGAATTCCTATTCCCCGAAAACGAGCCGGCGGCGCGGCCGTCTTCCAAAAGCGGCGGCGCGAGTTTTTTCACAGGCTATATGGATTTGGTTTGCCGCCGCGCCGGTAAGTATTTTCTACTGGATTGGAAGACCAACCTGCTCGATGCTTATGATCCAGCGGCGCTCGCGGAGGAGATGGCCCAGAGCGACTATCATCTGCAGTATCGTTTGTATTTGCAGGCCCTTGGCCGCTGGCTCAAGCGCGTACACGGCCCGCGCCTGGATTTAGCGCATGCCATAGGCGGCGTCTACTATTTGTTTCTGCGCGGCATGAACGGCCGCGACGAATGCACCGGCGTGTTCTTCCATCGCTATGAGTAGACCCCATGCTCCGCGTGGGGTCTACTATGAGGCAGCCCATGGCCCAGGACAGCACGATCCCTGGAAATCTGCCGGAGCTTTTTCCGTGGGCTTCCGCGCGACTCCTGCGGCTTTGCGCTGCCGCGACCCAGAATGGCGGCCTCTTGCTCAGCCACTTCCATACTCTGTGCGATTGGCTGACCATCGCCGAGTATGAACGGGACGAACTGGTCGCGTTGCTCCTGCTGCTGTTTTTGGCCCACGAGGAAGGCAGCTTGTGTCTGGAAATAGATGCCGACAAAATGCGCCAACGTTTTCGAGGATTCACCGAGGAAAACGAAGCAGCCTGGTGGACCGACGCGATTGGGCGGGAGCTAGCAGGAACTCCGTTCCCGGCTTTGATCGGCGCTGCCCCGTTGGATCATCGCCCCGTAGTTCTTTTTCGCCGGCATGAGCGCACTTTTCTCTATTTCCAAAAACTTCTGCGGCATGAGATCGAGTTTGCCAAAAGTCTCCAGTCGCTTAGCCGCGACTCAAAGGGGAGCGCGGCCCGCATCCCGCGTGCCGACGTCGTGCGCGAGGTCCTCGAAGAACAGCCGCTGCGACCGGGCGGCCAATCACTGCTTCTCGACCCTGCGCAAAAGCTGGCGCTTGGCTTGGCTTTATGCCGCAATCTCGTTTTGATCTCCGGCGGTCCGGGCACGGGCAAGACTTCGATAGTCGTCAACATTCTCCGTTGCCTTGTGCGCACCGGATTGAGGCCGGAGAATATCGCGCTGGCGGCGCCCACAGGCCGTGCCGCTCAGCGCCTGGCCGACACCATCCGTGGCGGGCTGGAAACTCTTGGACCGCTTCCCGCCGATTCGCCCGATGCCTTATTGCAAACCCTGTCCGCGAAGACGCTTCATAAACTCCTTGACTATCAACCCAGCCGCGACCTTTATCGCCGGCACGCGGAAAACCCGATCCTCGCAGATGTCGTTATCGTCGATGAAGTGTCGATGGCCGGCTTGTTGCTCCTGTCGAAGCTAGTGCAGGCATTGCGGCCCCAAACCAAACTCATTTTGTTGGGTGACAAAGATCAACTGCCGTCCGTGGATGCAGGAGCGGTATTGGCCGCGCTCATTCCGGGCGACGCCGCCGGCGCGCTCAGTCCCGAGTTGGAAGTGAATCTGCAGGACTTGTTGGGCAGTGGGGCGAACATTCCTGTTTGCCCTGCCGTGGCCGCTCCGGGCAAGCAGGAATGTTCGCCCCCCTATGCCGTCGCCATCTTGCGCACCAATCACCGCTCGCAACCGCACATCAAGGAGACGGCGGCGGCGATCAACGCTCAAGACACAACGATTGTCGAACGCTTGCCGCGCTTTGCCCCGGCAACTGATTTCGTTAACAATCCCTCGCTCGCGCGTCGGGCTGGTGTGGACACGAGCCCGCCGCGCGAGCAAGGAACTGTAAACACGAGCCCGCCGCACAAGCAAGGGACTGTTAACACTAGCCCGACGCGCGAGCGAGGGACTGTTAACAACAACGAACTAGGGCAGGGGTGTTGGCTGTGGGAGCAAAAGACGCGTACACCGCTGGAGATGCGCCGCATCGTCCATGCCTGGACTGAGCACGCATATGTTCAAAGCGGTTTGCTGGAGCAAGTGGCGCGTTTTCGCCTTCCCGCCGGCGATTCCCTTGAGCCAGTCCAGGACAAAGCGCTGCGTGAGTTGCTCCGGCTCGTCGAATACCAGCGCATGTTAACTCTCGTGCGCGAGGGGCCTTGGGGCTGCGTGGACATCAATCGTCAGATCGAACGCTTGTTGCGTCCAAAGTTTCTGGCGCGTGTGTTGGACACAAGCCCGACGCGCGAGCAAGGGACACTCAACACTAGTCCGACGCGCGGGCGCGCGGATCGAAATTCAGCGCTCCCTGCGTCGTTATACGGCAGAAAGGAAGGGGCCTACCGCGGCGTGCTCTTTCCCGGCGCCATCGTGCTCGTCACCCAAAACGACCCTCACCGGGAAATCTACAATGGCGACGTGGGCCTGGCACTCCAGACCGAAGACGGCGGGCTGCGCGTGGCGTTTTCGCGCCAAAGCGATATCGTTATGTTGCCTGCCGACGCCCTGCCGGCGCACGAACTCGGTTTCGCCATGACGGTGCACAAGAGCCAAGGCTCCGAATACGCCGAAGTGCTGCTCGTCTTGCCCCCTGCGACCGCAATTCTTGCGAATTCCGCTACATCAGACGTCGCCGAATCCGCTCAACCGAACGTAGCCGAATTCGCAAGAATTCGGGGCGCCCATCGGTTGTTGACGAAGGAATTGATCTACACAGGCATTACGCGCGCCAAACAGCGCGCGATCATCTGCGCAGCGCCGGATGTGCTCAAGCTGGCCATCACCCGCAAGTGTCAGCGCGAATCCGGCATCCTCGGATTCTGGGATTCACCTTTTGATTTTCAGAATGGAGAAACATGATCGTCTTCGACGCACACCTGGACCTGGCCTGGAACGCCATCGACTGGAACCGCGACATTCGACTGCCGGCCGCAAAGATCCGGCAAATCGAAATAGACGCCGGCATGACGGACAAAGGCCGCTGTTGCAACACGGTCTCCTTCCCGGAGCTGCGCCGCGGCAAAGTCGTGATCTTCATCGCCACGCTGCTCGCGCGCCTTTTGCGCATCGGCGCCATGCCGGCGATCCAGCGCTACTCCTCGATGGTCGGCGCTTATGGCGCGGCGTACGGCCAACTCCATTACTATCGCGGTCTGGAGCAAGAAGGCGTGCTGCGCCGGATCACGGATGCCCAAAGTCTGGCAACGCATGTAGAGGATTGGCGCAAGGAAGAAGAGTCCACGACTTTGCCGCTGGGCTATATCCTCAGCATGGAAGGCGCCGATCCCGTTCTGCGGCCCGACCAAGTGCAGGAATGGTTCGACGCCGGCCTGCGCATCATCGGGCCGACGCATTATGGCGTCAGTCCGTACGGCCATGGCACGGGCATCGAAGGCGGCCTCTTCCCCGAAGGCAAGGAGCTCTTGCGCGAAATGGAACGCGTCGGCATGATCCTCGACGTTACACACCTATCGGATCAATGCTTCGACGAAGCGTTGGAAATCTACGGCGGGCCGATTCTCGCGAGCCATCACAACAACCGCACGCTCGTTCCCAATCAGCGGCAACTCACGGACGAGCAGACCAAACTCCTCATCACGCGCGGCGCGGTCATCGGCCACGCCCTGGACACCTGGATGATGATCCCGAACTGGGTGCGCGGCGAAACCAAGACCCACGTGCCGCTCGAACGCATCTGCGACCACATCGACCGCGTCTGCCAAATGGCCGGCAACGCCCGCCACGCCGCTATCGGCACCGACCTCGACGGCGGCTTCGGCCGGGAACAATCGCCGGGCGACCTGGACACCATCGCGGACTTGCAGCGGCTGCCGGAGATGCTGCGTAAGCGCGGTTATTCGGGAGCGGACGTCGAAGGGATCATGTACGGCAACTGGGTGCGGTTTTTCAAGGAGGCATGGTACAATGTAGGATGAAGTTTAGCTCTGAGGCTGCAATGACACTGCCCGATTTCTTGACGCAGGACGATGCCGGTTCGATCCGGTTTGTCGGTCACCGCATCGACCTCGCGCACGTCCTTGATTCTTACAACGAAGGCTATTCACCCGAAACGATCTGGGCGGAGTATCCTTCGCTCTCGTTGGCCCTTGTCCACAAAGGGATTGCCTTCTATTTGGATAATCGCGACGATGTCGATGCCTATCTCAGCCGTTTCCGTCAGTTCGTCGAGGAGCGACGTGCCCAATCACCTCGGCGGCCGACTCTTGCACACATGCGCGCACGTTCTGAGGTGCAACGCACAGCCCAAGGACAACACCGACAATGAGTGCACTGAACTTTGCATTGAGCATCGTGCTCTTAGCCCCCCTCGGTTCACAGAAAGAGGGGCGGCCCGTCCCATCCCAGACCAAGTTCGCGCAAGTCTTTCCCGTGCAAAAGGTCGCCGCGCCCTATCAGCGGTCCGAAGGACAGCGCCGGGCCGTCGTCCTCGTGCACGGCATCCGCGCTCATCCCTTTAGCAACGAGAACGTCGCCAAGGCCAAGTGGTGCGACTGGCAGCAAGGCGACAGCAGATTAGTGAAAGCAATCGCCAAGGAAGCCGATGTGTTCGCGTTTGCTTACTCCCAAGACGCCGCGCTCGAAGACATTGCCGCGTGCGCGGAGTTTCGCGACAACATCGGCCGGCTCAAGAAACTCGGCTACCCCGAAATCGTCTTGGTGGGCCATAGCGCCGGCGGCTTGATTGTGCGCCAGTTTGTGGAAGATCACCCCGCTGCCGGCGTGACCAAAGTGATACAGGTTTGCGCGCCGAACGCCGGCACTTCCTGGGGAAAGCTCACGCTGGCGGTGCGCAAACGGCAGGAAGCCTTCCTCGGCTCGCTCACCAGAGATCACCGGCAAAAGTGTCTGCAAGAACGCATCGACAAAAAGATCCCGGACAGCATCGAGTTTGTCGCCGTCGTCTGCAAGCTCAACGTTCCTGACAAAGTCGGCCTGTCTATCAACATCCTTGGCAAAGATGTCGTCCTCGCGGACGTGGGCGTCAAGAGGGGCGACGGCGTCGTCTCCTGCCTTACGCAATGGCCGGAGGACATGCAGAAACAAGGAATCCCAGCGGTCTTGCTGGCAGATGCACACTTCACGGTCATGCACAGCAAGGCCGCGACGCACAAGATCGCGGAATTGGTGCGTGAACCGCAACTGCGTTGGGACCCCGCCGCCACGGCGACGACCAGAAGCAAGCTTTTCGGCGACGAGCCCTGACCGGGATAGGTTTTTGCGCGACTTTACTTCCTTCGCAGCCGCACAGCGTTGCCAGGCGACTGGAAGAACCATACTTCCCGGCCGTCGCGATCGACCTCCAAGACGCGCTGGCCGCTCGCCACCAGCGTATTGCCGTTGGGCAGGCGCAGAGCGGCGTTGGCGCTTTGGGTCTTGACGTGCCAGGCCATGTTGCCGTCGCCGTCAATCTCGGCGACCTTGTCTGCTAGGGGCAGGAGGATACGCTGGCCCGCCAAGACGTCAATCATGCCGGCGCCGTTCTGGCTGAATTCGCCCACCTTGAAACGTCTCGCCACCAGGCCTTCCGGATCCAGCCAGGTGCATTCACCGTCCTGGTTCAGATAGACCATGTGCCCGTCGCGGGCCCGGCCCGCCGCCCGGATCGACACCAGCTCACTCTCGTCCGTGTCCTCATCGATCTTGTCCACCTTCTGGACCTTCGGTGAGAAGACGACAATGCCGACCGCATCGAGGAGGTAGAGCTGGCGGCGCGTGGCAACAAAGATCTCGCCGTGCGGCAGACGCTCGTGGGCGATGACGGGGTCGTCGAACTCTTTTTCCCAATAACTGTTGCCTTTCAAGTCGCGCTCGTAGAGCTTGAGCCCTTCAGCGACGAGCACGCGCTCCTTGTTCAAGTACTGGCCGTCAGTCAGAATGCGCTTGGAGTTGTATTGCCAGAAGACTTGCTTGCTGGGGCGCACTTCCATCAACTTGCTGCCGCGCGAATCCCCGTCGGTGCTGGTGACAACTAGATAGAAGCCGCGGTACTTGGGCGGCTCGCTCAGCCTCGAAAGCGAAATGGTTTGCTGATTGGTCTGCCACCAAGTGTTCCAGATAGCTTGGGCCAGCTTGGCGGGGGTCTTGGCGCCGACGTGGATGTCCGGCGCTTTCTCTTGGGCGATGCGCTGCAGCATGTCCTCGACCTGCCAGACCTTGTCCTTGGATACCACGGGCAAAAGGTCGATCAGGGCCCGCACCGCTTGCTTGTCCTGGGCCTCCACCAGGGCAATGATGGCCGCGAGGCGCACTTGGGGCGACTCATCGGCAAGGAGCGGCTCAATAGTGTTTTTCTGCGCCAGGCCGCCGGCGCGGAGGATGGCCGCGCCGGCAGCGGCGCGCTTGGCCGCCAGGTTGTCCTTCAGCGCGGCCAGGAACGGCGCCTCGATTTTGCCGTCCTTCACCGCCACAATGTTCAGTGTCTTCTGCACCTCTTCCAAGAGGCGCAGGTCCGTGGCAAACGGGATGAAATCGAGCAGCGTCTGCCCGCTCTCGGGCGGCGGCTGGTGCGCGACCAGGCGGGCAGTGGCGACGGCCAAAAGCCGGTCCTGGCCGGCGGCGATTTGGGCCAAGAGCGTCTCGGCCCGGCGCACCGTCTCCAGGTCGCTGCCTGGGCTCTTGACGATGTCGCGAAGCAGATCGCGGGAGAGAGCGCCGGCCTTGAGTAAAAACGCGGCAGCCTTCTTCCGCTCGGCGAAATTCGTCGACGCCAGATTCTTAGCCTGCTTGGCCAGCTCCGCAACTTGTTCCTTCGACAGGGTGCGCTCGCGGAAGAACTGTAAAAGTTCCTTCCCTTCGGTAGGCAGGCCGTTTTGTTTGAGCAGGCGCTTGTCCGACTCGACATAGCTCGCGGCGGGGGGCTGGGAGCGAGCCTGGCCAATTGCGACGACACAGAACAGAAGGACACAAAAACGAGCCATGGCGCGTTCCTCCCTGATCTTGGGTCTGTCAAAGTAATGTACCGCGTCGGGAGGGTCGTCGCAATCGTCTGGTCTTGCGGACAGCCCGCGAAATGGGGTGGACGCTCTGTTCCTGCTCGGGTGCAACGGACACTAGCCGGACGAGGTGGGCACTTGAGTTTATCCACGTTCCGTGCGAAGATACGAAATCCCTGCTCGCACGTGAGGTAAGCAAGCTTATGATCGTGAAACACCTTTTGACCCTGTTGATTCTGGGAGTCGCGTCCACGATCGCGCGGTGCGACGACCCCGTTCCGGAAATTACCGCCGCCGACTTCGAACGGCTGCTAGCCGCGATCAAGCCGCAGCCAGGGGAGAGTCCGTGGCGCGAGATACACTGGTTCACCAACGTCACCGAGGCGCGGCGCAAAGCGAGCGCTGAGAATAAGCCACTGGTGATCTTCACCGCCGCGGACGGCAGCCCTTTGTCGCGTACCTGAGGGGCCTGCACCTCGAATCGAGCCCGGTGGTTCACCGGGACGCAGGTAGAGCCCGAATACGTTGCCAAGCACTTTGTCCCCCTGGCCCTCGACACCTATTTCCGCGGCAATTCGCATGAGGTGGAATTCTGCAGCAAGGTCCACGCGGGAGGCAATCACCTCGTCGTGGCTACCGCCGCGGGCCAGACGTTGGGGAAGGACAATCTTCGGCTGCGCAAGAAGGAACTCGAGGGAGCGCTCCGGGAATTCGCCGCGCTCACCAAGGAGCAACGCACGCCGACGATTGCGGATCCCGCGACCGCTGTGGCGCCGAAGCGTGCGGCGCCCAAGCCGCCTGCCAATGGGATGATCCTTCGCGGCTACTGCACCTACTTGCGGCACGATGACAACAAGCAGATAGTTCGCTCGAGTGAGTTCTACTACAAGCAAAATCCCGATCGCTGGAAGGTCGAGACCCAGAGCGATCTTTTGTGGCTCACCGAGTCCGAACGGAAAGCGCTCATCCCCGCGAATCCCAAGCCGGGCGATCGCTATGAAGTCGCCCAGCTCATTCAAAAGCGCTTCTACAGCACGATCGGCATCGACTACATGGAAGGGAGCGTCAGCGCTTTGCCGACGCGCCAGTCAACCATGTCGCTCATCGTAGACAAGATGGATGAACAATTACTCGTGCTGCGCCTGGAAGGCCATGCCCAGCTTGGCAACGAGTTCGACAGCAAGCTCGGCGCCGAGCCCAAGAGCCGCGGCTGCGCGCTGCGCCTCGTCGGCATGGTTCACTACGACCGCAAGCAACAGGCGATCACGCGCTTCGATGCTGTCGGCGTCGGGCACGCCTGGGGACGCAGAACGAACGAGATCCGCCTGGACCAGCATCCCTGGATGTACGGCATCGCTTGCGAACTGGTGACCGGTGACGCTCCGCAAGACCTGATTCCGCCGTATAACTTGCTGCACTACAACCCGACGGGACCGTACTTTGAACGTTAACGACGTACTATCCTATCCCGCGGAACTCGCTCCCGCGTTTACCGTCCGCCCGGCAGTGTTCGACATCACTTCAGAGGAAAGACAATTCCGATGATCACTCGCACTTGGTTGCGGACCTGCCGCACACGGCCCAGCGTCCTGCTGAACCTCATCGTTCTGCTCGGGATAATCGCCTTGGATCCACAGCAGCGCGCGGCTGCTCAGTCGAAGGCCGATATCCTGCGCGGCGAATACGGCCGGCATCGCGCCAACAGCGATCTCCTTTACTACCACCTCGACGTGCGCGTCGATCCGGAAAAGAAAACGATCAGCGGCAAGAACACCATCCGTTTCAGGATGCTCAAGGACGATCACCGCATCCAACTCGACTTGCATGCCGCGCTCGCCATCGACAAGATTCTCCTCGGCGAAACGCCACTGCAATACGAGCGCCATAACGGCGCGGTCTTCGTGGACTTTCCCCAAACGCTGAAGGCTGGCCGCGAAGTCGCCATCGACTTTTACTACACCGGAACCCCCGAGCAGAAAGGCCGGTTCGGCGGCTTCGTCTTCGGCAAGGATCCAAAGGGCCGGCCCTGGATTTACACCGCCTGCGAGGGCCAGGGCGCCAGCGTGTGGTGGCCGAACAAGGATCAGTGGCGCGACAGAGTGGAATCGATGGATATCAGCGTGACGATACCCAATGAGCTGGTGGATGTTTCGAACGGAAAACTCGTCGGCAAGAAAGACCTCGGCGACGGCTACACCCGTTGGGATTGGCACGTGTCCTATCCCATCAACAACTACTGCGTTTCGCTGAACATCGGCGCCTATGAACATTTTTCCGACAAGCTCGGCGACCTCGACTTGGACGTTTATGCCCTTCCCGAAGACCTGGACCGGGCCAAGAATCAGTTCTCCCAGGTCAAGGGAATGCTCGAAGCCTTTCAGCACTACTTCGGCGAGTATCCATTCAAGAAAGACGGTTACAAGCTCATTCAAGTGCCCTATTCCGGTATGGAGCATCAGAGCGCCGTTACTTACGGCAACGGCTTCAAGAACGGCTTCCTGGGACGCGATTGGACCGGCGTCGGCATCAGCCCGCGCTTCGACTTTATCATCATTCACGAAAGCGGCCACGAGTGGTTCGGCAACAGCGTCAGTGCGGCCGACCGCTCCGACATGTGGATTCACGAGGGTTGGACGACGTATCTGGAGAGCCTGTACGTCGAGCACCGCTGGGGCAAGGCCGACGCCATCAAGTACCTCAACGGTTACAAGTCGAAGGTCCAAAACCGCCAGCCGATAGTCTCGCGCCGCGGCATCAATGCCCGTCCTTCGCAGGACCAGTATTTCAAAGGCGCCCTTTTCATCAACACGCTGCGCAGCGTCATCGACGACGACAAACGCTGGCATAAACTCCTTCACGACTTCTACCAGCACTTCAAATATCAAGCCATTATGACCGAGGATGTTGTCGAGTTCTTCAACAAGCACACCGGCAGAAACCTGACACCCATTTTCGACCAGTACCTGCGCCACGCTGCGTTGCCGGTTCTGGAGCTGAAATTCGACGATGCCAACGGCGAGTTTTCCTATCGCTGGAAGGCCGACGAAAAGGCGTTTGCTATGCCGATCCGCGTCGGCACGCCGGATAGCTGGCTGACCATTACACCCACCGCCGAGTGGCAGAAGCTGAAGTCGCCGTTGACTAAGGACAAGTTTCAGGTCGCTACCGACCTGTACTATGTTGTGGTGAGCAAGTCATAGGCCGACATCAAGGAATGTGGGAACGCTCATGCCGAGCATTGTATTTCGCGGCACTGTAGTTCTGCCGTCTGAACTGTTGCAAGAGGCCGTGGCGGTAGTTGAAAACGAACTTATTGTCGCAGTTGGCCGCGCGCGCGAGGTAATCCTGCCTAAGGACGCCGAGATCATTGACGCCAAAGACGGCTACATCAGTCCCGGATTTGTGGACATCCACACGCACGGCGGCGCGGGCAGCGACTACATGGACGGCACGCCCGAAGCGGTTCGCATTGCCAACAGAGCCCACGCGCGCCACGGCACGACCACCATCTTTCCGACTACGACTACCGGGACGCCGGCGCAACTTGCCGCCATGCTCGACGCGGTTGAAGAAGTCGCTCGCAACTGGACGATTAACACTAGCCCGACGCGCGAGCAAGGGACTGTTAACACTAGCCCGACGCGCGAACGAGGGAATGTTGACGACGGCGCCAGGATCGCTGGCGTGCACTGGTACGGACCCTATTTCGCCCCGGACAAAATCGGCGCGCATCCGAAGGGCTTTGAACGCAATCCTGATCCCGCCGAGTATCTTCCCGCATTGGCGCGTGGGATCATCAAGTCGGCGACCTGTGCCGCCGAGCTGCCGGGGGCGGTTGAATTCTGCCGGGCCGCCAAAGCCGCAGGGTGTCTGGTCACCTGCGGCCACTCCAACGCGTCCTGGCCCGAGATGGCGGCGGTCTACGAAGCGGGCATGCGTCACGTGGACCACTTCTGGAACGCGATGAGCAGCACCGATTCCATTCGCAAGCGTCTAGCCACGCCGCAGCGCGGCAGCATGGCGGAGTTTGTGCTCTATCACTCGGAGATGAGCACCGAGGTGATCGCGGACGGCTTTCACCACGCCCCGGAGATGCTGCAATTCGCCTACAAGATGAAGGGCGCGGCGCGCTTGTGTTTGGTCAGCGATTGCAGCCGGGCGCTCGACACGCCGCCAGGAATCTACCGCATCGGCCATCACCAAACCGGCGAGCCCTTCGAGAATAACGGCGCGGTCGGCGTCCTTCCCGGTTCCGATATTCTGGCCAGCTCCATCTTTCCGCTGGAACACATGGTTCGCGTGATGATGCGCGACACCGACGCCGGCCTGGCCCAGGTAATCCGCATGGCATCGCTTACGCCCGCCGAGCGAACCGGCTTCGCCAAGGACCGTGGCAGCCTCCAACCGGGCAAGCTTGCCGACATCGTGATTCTGTCGCGCGACTTGCAAGTGCAGCGCACATTCATCCACGGCGTCGAATTCAGTACCGTGGGATAGAACTCCGACTCTGTCCCGTGTGGCAGTCGGTCGCAAGCACACAAAGTTAACAACCCCAAAGAATGAGCGCGGAGCGCAACCTGCTCGTGCTAATCAACTTCCGACTTTCTGTGCAAAATGCTGTGCAAATCGTTCACACCCCCCCCCCACCTATCCCTCGCCCATCGCCGCCACGTTGTCAGCGGTCAGGAGACTGGAAATGGATTGCCTTGCGCGCGCGAGTTTTGCAAACACTCACCGACATGCCTCCTCCCGCTGCAAAAGCGGGACGAGAATAAGTTGCCTTGCGCCTGTGAGTTTTACACACCCCCTCCCTCGACACACCACTATCGCTGGTCCCAACCGGCGGCGCTGGCTAATCGTCAGGATCGTGCCGAGGCCGCGATCCTTGGTGAACAGCGTATTGCTGCTGTTGCCGAACAGGTCGAGGTAGAAGGTCTCGTTCGCCTCCTTCTTGCTGTCGCCCTTGACTTCGATGGTGATGGTCTTCGTCGTCTCGCCGGGGGCGAAGGTCAACGTGCCGGATGTCCACGCAAAGGGTTCTGACAGTTGAAATCCTGCAAGGGGAAATGGATTGCATTGCAGGGGCGCGGCCCCCTTTGGCGTCTCGCGGCACCCCCCGGTCTCACGCAAACCCGCCTACCAAGTAGTCTTGCCCCGGCACGCCGATGAGCACGTCGCTGCCCAAGCCGCCGATGAGGATCTCTGGGCCGGCGCCGCGTGACGTCGCTTCCGCCAAATTGAAATCCTGCCACACCAGCGGCGCTTGGTCCCAAGCCCGCGCATAGTCCAAGGCGAACAGCGGGGCCGGTTCCCTTGGCATTTGATTGGCCTCGGTGCGCCAACGATAGTCGATCGGCGTCGCCCCCGGCAAGTGGGTTGCAAACAGGAAATCGAGCAACGGCAAGAGCACTCGCGCATCCGCTTGGACCCCGCCAGCAGCATGGACCGGCGCTGGCAACCGCCGCACGCCCGCCGCCAGCGTCGCGGTCATCCAATCATTCGGCTTCACCGCCGCGTCGATGCTCGCAAAGCCAAGGATGTGCCCGAACTCGTGCGTCACCACCGTCAACAAATCGACAGGCCCGGCCCATTCACCACTCACCACACCACCACTCACTCCGCCCGAATACCAACCGCGACCCGCCGCAGTCTCGTCAATCCAGATCGTAGTCTGATACGTCACGCCCAGCAGCCGGCCGTACAGGTCTGCGATCACGAAGTTCGCTTGATCCAGCCCAGCGACATCGAACCCGGCTGACTGTAAATGTCCGATCGCTTGCGCGACGACCGGCTGCAATTGTTCCATCGTCAACGTGCTCGTGTCGGTGCCGATCTCACCGTCTAGCAACTGCGGCTGGCCGATGGTGACGCTCACGTTCGCCGATGCCGTGTGACCATGTCCGTCGTCGATCGTGTAGGAGAAGCTGTCGAGCCCCTCGTAACCCGAGTTCGGTAGGTAGGTGACCGTGTTATCAAAATTGATCCAGGCGTTGCCGTTGCTCGGTGAGGTCACCGAAATAACCGTGAGGTGATCGCCGTCGGGATCGGAGTCGTTTTCCAACACCGGGACCATCACCGCCACGCCGATCACCGTCTGCGCGCTGTCGTGCAGGGCGACGGGCGGTGAGTTGCCGCCGCCCCCGCCGCTGCCGTCCAGCAGTTTCACCGCGTCGATTTCCTCCCACGCGCTCAAATCGTGGTCGGTGTTCACGGAGATTCTCACCCCCTTCACCAAATAGGCGGTGGCCGGCACGTTGATCGTGAAATCAACGGGGCTGCCCGGTTGGCTCGGGTCGGTTCCGCTCCAAATCGTCGAGTAATTTTCATTCGTGTCGATGAAATCCACTTGCGTGACAAAGCCGTTGCCGTACGTCTCGCGAATGAGCACGCCCGTGGCATTGACCGGGCTCGCGAACCCAACCGACAGAAACTCCTGGCTGCCATTCATCGGCAGCGGCGCCCAGGCCGTGACGATGTCCCCATAGCTGAAGGTGTTGGGCGCGTACAGCGCTTGCTCGGCGGACCACGAAGTTGTGCTCCACTGCGAGCTATAGCCGATGACATAGCTGGCCCATTGGCCGCCTGGAGAAGCCGGCGGCGGAGGTGGCGGCGGGGGCGGCGGAGGAGGCGGTGGCGGAGGAGGCGGTGGCGGAGGGGGCGGCGGAGGCGGAGGAGGGGGCTCATTCGGGTCGATCAGCCGCACGGCGTCGATTTCTTCCCACGCGTTCAAGTTGTGATCCGTGTTCACGTAAATCTTCACGCCCTTGACCTTGTAACTCGTCGTCGGCACCGAAGCGATGAAATTCACCGGGCTGCCCGGTTGGCTCGGGTCGGTTCCGGTCCAAACCGTGTAATAATTGCCGCTGGTGTCGATGAAATCGAGCTGCGTCACGAAGCCGTTGCCGTAGGTTTCTCGAATCAGAGCGCCGCTGGCATAAATGGGACGCGCGAATCCGAGAGAGAGATACTCCTGGCTGCCGTTCCGCGGCAACGGCGCCCAGGCCGTGACGATGTCCCCATACGCAAACGTATTCGGCGCGTGCAAAGCTTGCGCCGCCGACCAACTTTCGGTGCTCCACTGAGAGCTGAAGCCGATGACGTAGCTGGCCCAGGGGCCGTCAATACTGATCACCACGTCATTGCCGTCGCCGCCGTCGTAGTAGATGTAGTAGGTTTTATTGTCCAGTATGATCGTCGCATTTTGCGGCAAGCCCTCGAAATTACCTTGGACGGGGTTGGGACCGGTGTTGTCGATGAGCGTAAAGCTGTATCCAGAGAAAGAGGGCAATGTGCCCAGAACAAGCGTGCCGGCAAGGGTCACGTATCCGCCGACCACAAGCTGGTCCGAGCCGTTGCCCGGCGTCCCCAATTCCAGGTAGAGTTTTCCACCGTAGGTTTGCACGTAGTCGTTGGGGATTGTGAATGTCGCCGCCGCGTTCGGTCCGGCCGGGGAAAAGCCGTCGGCGTCAACCTGCAGGTCTTCTGTATTGAGCAGAGACACCTGGGCCGTGGAGACTAAGCCGCGCGCGACTACGACATGGTCGCGCCCTTCTTCTCCGTCGACAGTGATCAGGGCGTCGCTGGGAAGTGCTCCGTCCAAGTCGAAGGTGACGGTGTCGTCGTAAGCGCCGGTGTCGATCAAAGACACCGAGTTAGCGGCCACGCCGAAAACCGTCGCGGCGTTACCGATTGCTCCTCCCATTACGATATGCGCCTCGCGCGTCGTTCGCCGCCACCAGTTGAGCGTTTGAATGGTCGGCCCGCCGTCACGTTCGAGCCGATTAGGAAAGTAACGGTAAGTCTTGGGCCCGACGCTGCCGCTGTCGTCAATGATAATCTGATTTTGAGTTCCGCCTTGGCCATCGATGGTCAAGTTTCCTTGAATGTCATCCAGGCGATTCGGATTCGGCGCGGCGCTCGCCACGGTGATGGTATCGCTGCCGCTGCCGGCGTTGATGCGCGTCGTGGCCCCTGTGGCGGTTGAGCGAACGAAGATGGTGTTGCCGCCCGGTCCGCCATTGACGGTAAGCTGTTCCGCATTGAGGTAGTCGATCCCGAAAGGACTCGAATCCAACCGATTGTTCGTTACCGTGTATTGCCGCGCCCCCACGGCCGCGACATCGTTGATGAAGATTCGATTGGCGCCAGTTCCGCCGTCGATGGTCACGTTGCCGAAAAGGTCGGCAAGTTTACCGCCAGCGTCGGTGCCGATTTTGAAGGTATCGTTGCCGCCGCGGCCGATCAGAGTGATCGGGCGCGTTTGACCTGCGGGCACCTCCGCAGCTGTCCAAAGCGGCCCCTCGACGACGAACGTCTCGTCGTCATCCGCGCCGCGAATCGTCAGGGACTGGATGTTCGCAGCGGGTTGACTGAAGTAGACACCGGAGCACTCCGGGCTTTGCGGGTTGTCGACGGCGAGTTCCAGGTTTGCGCCGTTGCGCCGCGCGGTGATCGTGTACTGTTCGAGAATCGGCTGGCCCGTGATGGGGCTGACGTCCTTCCCAAGGATCTGCTGATTCATGTCGAGCACTAAGTGGTAATTGCCGCCAACTTGCTGACTGACCCATTGCGTGAACTGAGACACGCGGGTGAAAAAGGCCAGTTCCCCAAAGCTCGAGTCGGGCCACCTCGTGTTGTCCGATCGTCGGTAATTGGTTACATCGACCGGCGCTCCTGGCGAGTCGCCGAAGGAAACGACTCCGGCGATGGCATTGCCAATGAAGGCGGGGCCGCCCGAGTCTCCGCGGGCGACAGTCACTTCGTTGGGCACACCGGTGTTCGACCCAGCGATGGCGTTGTTAGCTGCGAGTCCGTTGTCGAAATCAATGGCCAAATGGATGTTTGAGGCGCCTACATTGTTAGCGAAGGCGTCAATGACATTGTTCCCCATGCGCTTTACACCCCAGGTTCTTCGGCCTGGCCACCGTTCGGCGACGGTAACGGTGATGCCGCCGCCCAGGACCTCGTGGACTAGATCGGCGATGTTTTGAGCGCCATAGAATTCCGTAAATCGGATGTCAAACATCGTGCTGTTCTGTGAGGATGACACGAAGGTTGCGGCAATGTTCTTTTCCGGTACCCCGGCGTTAACTAGCGCTCCAGCAATTTGTGAGGCAGTGAGACCCACTGCTTGAATTGGTTGGCTCTGGATCGGGGCACCGCCTCCGGGAGGTGTCAGGGTTAGCGTGAATGTCGCGCCGTCGGCGGGTATGTTGCTGATCGTGATGCGCTGCACCTCGTCGGTGGAATTGCCGTCGTTGCCACGCCCGTCTTCGCCAAAGCCAACGAGCGTGACGTTCTCGCCCAACTCATTAGCGCCGTTGTACAACTGATACCTTTGGGCACGAAACGGCGCAACAAGACGGCGATCAGACGCGGGTTGCATCGGATCCGTCAGCAACAACAAGGCAAGGTCGTTTCCGGCCGGCACGTTGTTCGGATTGAAGTTGGCATGGGGGAACTGAAACTGGAGACCTGGCACCGGGAATCCCGCCGCGAAAACGTTCGCCGGTGTTAGAAACGGGATAACCACGTCGACGGGCACATTGTAAACAGGGTCGCTGCGCCTGAGCTGGAAGATGACTGGTGTGAGTTGCGCGCCCGGATTCGCATTCGGGGCCCAAATTAGATGTGCTGCGGTGATAAGGTGGCTTGCGGTATACAGCACCGAGGCAGTGCCCATTCCCGTAACCGGAGAGGCAACCTGGACAACTCCATCGTAATCACCCCCGGGAAAAACGAGCGCCGCCTCTGCCGAGGCACCAATGACCGGTGCAATACGGTCTTCGAGGCGCTCGACGGAGAGCCGTTTCTTGCAAGGGTCCGACCTTTTGCGCTTAGAATGGCCGAACATCGTGCATTCCTCCGCCCATTTCCGTCGTGGCTTCATGACCTCGGGTCGACGACGCGCCCGAAAAACAGCAGACTTCCCGCCTGGTTGTCCAGGATGAAGTACAAGAAGGGATGGTCAGCTCGAAAAGAAACAGTTTTGCGAGCGCGCAGTGGCATCGCGATGGGTGTACCGGCTACGACTGCGGTTGCGGCAGCGGCGACACTACCTTGCTCATTCAATTCCAGATACGCCTTATGGATCACAGCTTGAAGGTAAATACGCGGGCCTTCGACCATGCCAGCAAGGTCGGCGTCTCGAGCGGAAAAAGCTCTAGCCATTCCCATCGCCATCAAGTGGTCCGCTAACGAGCAATCGGAGGTTACCTTGATTTGGGGCAGCGTCACATCGACTGCGGGCCACAGGCTCTCTCCTTGCAGCAGTGCTTTGAGGTGCTCGTCGGTGAGCGACTTCAGGCTCTCCGGCGAAGGCAAGAGGCTCGCTCTCCAGGCCTGCAACCGATGACCGTTCATGGATCCTTCTAGTTTGGGCAAACCATCGGCCTTACTTGGGAGCACCACGAGGAACGAAATCGCGCCGCCCTTATAGGCTAGCTCTAGAATCTGGGCGCCCTCGATCTCCCCGTAACGGACTAGGTGTGGGCCGTGCAGGACTTGCCGCATCATAGGCACAGCTACCTCCTGCTTGCTGGGTAACCGGAAAGGCTGTTCTCTCGTAGCGACCTTCCCAAAAGGTGACCCCCAATCTGCCTGAAAATAGACAGCATTGGTTAGGATCAACCGCGTTCTGGCGTTAGGAAACCCTTTTGCAAGCAACTCCTCGATCTTGTCGCGCGTGTGGCGACGCGTCCAGTCGTTAATCGTCTGGCGTGCCTCCTCAGGGGTGTTGATGAAGTCCAAAGTCCGCAGTTCCGCGCGGTAACGACGCTTGACAAGATCCACGAAACTGTCGCGGAACGGCCAGCCTTCTTGGCCCCACAGCGCATTTGCCACCTCCAGCTGATGATCATGCCCCTGCTTTTCTTGTGCCTGGAGCCGCTGCGTCAACTCGGCAAAAGTAGTGTGTACGCGCTCGGCTGGCAGGCCAAAGTGCAGTACGCTGGCCATTTCTTCAGCTGTCTCCCCCCGGGCCCCGGCGTAGGTCATCGCCAGCGCAGTCGAGATGCTGTAGGGCGAGAAGATGATGTTGCCGTCTTTTTTCGCGAGCCTCCGATAAAGGTCGAAAGCGAATTCGTTGTTTCCTTCAACCAGTTTGACCAAATCTGCGTTCGGCGGCGCGGCAGCCGGCTTCGTCTGGCCTGAGACTATCGGGATCGCCGCGACGCCGAGTGTCAGGACAACCGCAGCCAAGGTCACAACAAATCTCATGTCAATCCTCCCCCTCAGAAAGGTCGAAGCTTGAACGGGGGTTGCGACAGCTGCAAGAATGCTCTTTCCCTTATCGCCGACGCGTGGCGCTGTGCCAAGAAAAAACCGGGGTCATCCAGTGTCAAGCGGCGAAAACGGGACGCGAATTTTCTCGCGAACGCAAACGCCGCCAGGCACCAAGGCCAGCGCCCCGAGCCGCTTCTTCAGTGTTGATTTGCCGCGGGCGATCATGGGCATTCCTTCGCAAGACCTGTCGCCCCGATCTGCGTGATGACTTTGACGTTAAGCCGCGCGGGCCCGTCTGTCAAGCAAGAAATGTCGCCGGCTGGGTTCCGTCGTGGTCGGGACCGAAATCGCCTGCAGGGCCTCGCCCGAGTCGCTCAGCCGCGTGCTCGGCCTGGGCGGCTCCTCCTCCTTGATCATGCGGAGAATCTCGGCATACGCCGCTTCCTTTATTCGTTTGTGAGTCAGCGGCGTGGTGCCCGTCAGCAGCTCGTACAGGAGTACGCCCAGCGAGTAGATGTCGCTACGGGTATCGACGCCCAGGGCGCTCATCTCCGCCTGCTCCGGGCTCATGTATTCCAGCGTGCCGACCATGGCGCCGTACTGCGTGAACAGGGTCCGCTCGGTCAGCTTCTGCTCGGTCGCCTTGGCCACGCCGAAGTCGATCACCTTGGGCACCGGCTTGCCGTCGTAGAGCGTGACCATGACGTTGGACGGCTTGATGTCGCGGTGGATGATGCCCTTCTGGTGGGCGTGCTGGATCGCCTGGCAGACCGGCACGAACAGCTCCAGGCGTTCGCGCGGCGTCAGGTGGTTGTCGTCGCAGTACTTGGTGATGGGCACCCCGTGGACGAGTTCCATGACGAAGAACGGGCGGCCGACGTGGGGCAGACATTCCTGTCTGCCGATCGGGCTGCCGGCAGACAAGAATGTCTGCCCCACGGTCCCGCCGTCGAAGACACGGGCGATGTTGACATGATCCATCAGCGCCAGCGCTTGCCGTTCGGCCTCGAAGCGGGCGATGACCTGGCGGCTGTCCATGCCGGGTTTGATGACCTTGAGAGCGACCTTGCGCTGCACCGGCTGCGTCTGCTCCGCCATCCAGACGATGCCCATGCCCCCTTCGCCGATCTGCTGCAGGAGTTTGTAGGGGCCGATGATGGCGCCGGGGCGTTCGGCCGGCGCGGGTAAGTCGATGGTCCCAGCCCGCAAGGCGGACGGTTCTTGCAAGAAGCTGCCCGCCTCGCGATGAGCCTGCAGCAGTTCGTCGAGCCGGGCGCGCAGTTCCACGTCGCCTTGACAGACTTGCCCCAGGTATGCCGCCTGCTCCTGGGCAGTCTGGCACTCTGCGGCCTTGCTGAAGAATTCACGGAGTTTCGGCTCGGGAATGGCCATCCGCTGCCTCCTAGGG
>JAKEHV010000276.1 GCA_022614915.1 Gemmataceae bacterium
AGCATCTTCAAGGGTCTTCATGAGAATAGGCGTTGCAGTGCATCCTCAAATGTCGCCTTGTCCAGATCCTTGAATGTTAATTGGTCCTGGTCGACGATTACCCAACGGTGTTTGTTCTCCACATCTCGTACACGGTAAAGGTGAACGGTCCTCGCGCTGCCCTGAAGATCAACTAAGCCTTCACCGCGTACAGGGTGAATCGGTCCGGCTGGGCCCCCGCCGCGCGCGGGGCCGATCACATTTCGTGCAACGGGTTTGGCCGTCACCATGCGGTGGTTCAGAACGAAATGAAGTAAGGGCGCCGAGTAGACCCCCAGGTCTTCTTCTTCAATAGTTTCCGAGCTCGTCCAAGTCTTGACAATTTCCTGCGGATCATCCTGACGGAGCCAGGCATGAAGCTGAACATAGAGCGATTCCAGCGCATTGAGCCATTCCTCTTTCTTTTGCTGCTGATCCTGCTCGCTCGGCAATTTCTTGTGCTGCTCTGCCAACCATTCTTTGAAACTCGACGCTGCCATGTTTACCTTTCCTATTGCCGGTTGGCCAATCGGACTGCTGCGATTGTGCCGGTTGCTGTTCGATGCCGAACCTTTTTCAGGAGCCGCCCAACGAACAACTCACATCTGAATTCTAAGCGCCATTGGCCAGCCGTGCCACGCGAAAAACCTCGGCTCGGCGACAGTCAACCTCCTTGCATTGTCCGATCCAAATGTCCAACAATTCTTTGGTCAAGTCGACGTGGTGGCGCCGGCGACTTGCTACCGTCGTCGGCGGACTTCTCGTGGTGCAAGAGTTCGCACAAGTCGAGGAAGTGCTGCTGGTAGGCGCTGCGCTCGGACAGGTTGGCTTGTTTGGCGTCATAGGGCCGCTGGCTCGCTGGCTTGGGAATGTTGCGATTGTAAGCGGACCGTGCTCGCAATAGTAATGCCGAGCCGTGATTCGACGATGCCGACTTCGTGAATAGTGTCACAATCGCCTGCCGAGGTGCCACTTTTCACTATGCCTGCCTATTCACCAATTTGAAAAGTGGGGGGTCACTTTTGCGGCAAGTCGTTTGTAGAAAACGAGTTGCCATCTAACCACCCGCTTTTCACTTTTTTTCGAATCGAAATGTTGGTCGTGGCTGACGGCCAGAAACCGAACACGACCTTCCGGACTACTTCTCTCCAATCGGGTTGATCCCCTTGGGCTCTGGCCGGCCCTCCAGCACCTTCCACGACGCGCCGTTCTCGCGCATGGCCCGGAAGTCGCGCGGCTGGTAGGCGAACTCCAGGTGCTCCGTGCGCAGCCGGCGGCCGTTGTCCGCGCGCGAGTGCATGGCGGCGTCCATCACGCCCGAGGCCAGAAGCGTGCGCTCGACGGGGTAAGGCGGTTGGCCGGTGCGGAAGTGGTGCTGGATGGCGTGCGACAGCGCCATGAACAGGCAGCGGTTGCCCCACGGGCCGACGAAGATGTTGGTGGCGCGCGGCTCTTTCTCGCCGGCCATCCGGCAGGCGAAACTCCAGCGCACGCTGCTCGTGCCGGCTTTCAGCACCGTGCCTTTGAAGCCGTCGCGGTAGGTCAAGATGAGCGCGTGCGGCTGGGCATTGCCTTCGCGCGGCAATGGTTTGCGGATGTCCGGTGCGTTTTTGCCGAACTCTGCGCGCATGGCCGCCTCCGCCAAGGGCAGCGACCAACGCCCTTGCTCGGCCGCTTTCCAAAGCGCGTCGCCGGTGAGGAATTCGACGTGGCTGATGCCGGTCTCGCCGCCGCGACGAAACTCGACCAACGATTGCAGCACCTCGAAGGCGTGGAAGTCGTAGGATTCCGGTCCGCCGCCGTGGATCGACACCGCTTCCTCGATGCGGGCGCCGTTCGCGATTTCCAATTCTTGCCGGCGTTGCGCGAGCGGCACCGAGCTGCCACCCAGGAACGGGATGCGATGCTTCTGGGCTGCATCGTACATTTCTTTCGCCCAGTCCCAGCGATAGGACAAATGCTTATCGTTGAAGAGCGGCACGAAGCGGTTCGACTGCCGCATCACCGCGGTGATCTCGTCGAAGAAGCGTTTGCGCGGATACTCGACCTGGCCGAGCTTGGTGGTCGGATAGTTGCCGTGCTCGCCGATGGACAGGACGGCATCGACGGCCAGCTCCTTGCCGCCCAGGGTGAGCGCGTCGCGAATGGTTTTGTAAATGGGAATCTTGAATTGGCGGGCGACGTCGTCGGTCATGTCGCCGTCATTGCGGCGCTGGTCGGCGTAAATGGATACGACGTCCATGCCGGGATCCACGATCTTGCCGCAGAAGAGATAGGGGCGCAGGAATTTTTCGAGGATGACGTGGGCATGGCTGCGGTGGTGGAAGACGGTGTAGATGGCTGCGACGCGCGGCCGGCGCGGCCGCTCCTGTGCGGCAAATGCGAGACCGGGCGCGGCGACGGCAACGGCGGCGGTTTGCAAGAAACGGCGGCGGGACAATGCTTTTACGTGCATAAGGATACCCCAGTTTGGTTGCAACATGAGATACGAGCAACGCCAGTAGTCTAGCCGAGTCCCGGGCGCGAAACAGGAAAAAATGACATGCTTGTTTGACGACGCCCTGAATTGGCTGCCGGACTTGGATCGGCAGTAGCAATCAAACGTCGTGGCCGGTCAGTCCAGATCGAGTTTGAGTTCGCTCGTGCCGCTGTCGATTTTCACTTCGAGTTTGGAATTGCCGTGGCTGTACTTTTCAAAGAATGCTTTCATCTGTGCGGAAAGCGGCGCGGGCCGGCCCTCCAAAGCGGCTTCTTTTTCGGCGTCGGTGTTGGCACGATACTCGATCCAAACCTGGTGCTTGCCGACAACGGCCCCGTCCTGGTGTTTGTCATAGTTAATCTTGAAGCGTCCGTTTTCGTCGGTGACGGCCCAGCTCTGCCGGCCTTTGTCCGGCAGAAAATTCAAGAGGGCGCTTGGGACCGGCTTGCCCTTATGGCTCAAAGTGCCGTTGACGCGCACGACCTGCGGTCCGTCGCTGCCGCAGCCGAAGTGCGCCACTACCAGCAACAAGACGGCGGCGCCTGGAATCCGCATGATTTCACCTCGTAGGACGAGATTCCGCTCCTGTCCCCGCATTCTTGCGAATGCGGCTACGACTATCGAGCGTAGCGGAATTCGCAAGAATTGCGGTGCTTGCTTAGAAATCGTTGAACACTTCCCCGCCCGCCCGGCTGAAGAGCGCTCGATACGTCCTCATGTCGATGCTGTTGCTGATAAACCGAACATGACCGTCCACGAACGAAGCGTGCAGCCCTTGCGAGTGCGCGCTGCCGGCCGCGCGCGTGTTGGGCAGCGTGTCGTTGGGCGGTCGCGTGCCGTAGACGAAGCCTTGCGATTGGTGATGCACCCAGAAGAACTGGTTGCAACCCATTCCCTGAGAGCACCAGCTGTGATTGGTGTAGTGGCCTTTCTCGACGACGAGAAATGTGTTGCTTGTCCCGTCAATGACATCGGCGATGCGCAAGTTGCTGTTGACCCAGCCCATGCCTGTGAAGGGACCGCGGCTGCCGATGGGTCTCCGCTCCGGGCAGCAGTTTTCGCCCGCGGGATTGTTGTCGTAAGCAAGTGCATAGTCCTTGAATTGGTTTTCCGGCTTGACGCGCGGCGCCGACGGGCACACGAAGATCGGCGGTTGGCTGCGGGAGGCTAGAATATTCGGGTTTGGCTTGCCGCTGGGCAGCGGATTGACCGCCGGGCCGCGTTCGCCGTTGGGCGGCGCCCACGTCGAGAGCTTCGGATCCTCCGGGACGCTGTCGGCGTAGGCCGGCACGGTGAAATCCATCGACCTGTAGATGTTGTCGCCTTCGATGTATGGCAGGATGAGTGCGGACCAACTGAAGATCCCCCAAGGGCAGCAGGTGCTCCTTGGGTCG
The DNA here is from genome assembly GCA_022614915.1 of Gemmataceae bacterium. Taxonomy (GTDB): domain Bacteria; phylum Planctomycetota; class Planctomycetia; order Gemmatales; family Gemmataceae; genus JAKEFD01. Next base: position 3,892 of record JAKEHV010000276.1, read on the forward strand.
CGCCATCCTGGCTGCCAGGTGAAGTTGTTGCCAGCCGCGTTGGGGACGTGCGAACCGGGCGGTGCGTAAGCGCCGGCAGGAAACTTTTTGAGGACATCGTGGTGGTTTTGCCAGGCCAAAGCCATTTGCTTGAGATTATTGATGCATTGCGTGCGCGCCGCCGCCTCGCGCACCTTCTGCACGGCCGGCAAGAGAAGGCCAATCAGGATGGCAATAATGGCAATTACGACCAGCAACTCAATGAGTGTAAAGCCACACCTGCGTCGCCCAAGTGAGTTCATGACCCCAACCTCCGGAATGAGGGGCGAGAAATAAGAAACAGAGAATTGCACGCTGTGTTGGAACTTAACGCCCGAACCGACCGTTCGTCTTGGCGATTCAGGCAATCTCGATTTGCATTTCGGGCAAGTCAGTGGTCAGGGGTCAGGAATCAGGGTCAGGAATCAGCGGTCAGACCTCTGACTCCTGTCTCCTGACTTCTGACCCCTGACCTCTGACTCCTGACTTCTTACTGCGCCAGACTCCGGGGGGCGTCCGCGTCTGCCGCTTAAAGGCACGGTAGAAGCTCGACAGATCTTCGTAGCCGCATTCGAAGGCTATAGCAATGATGCGGCGCGACGTATCGCGAAGCAGTTGCCGGGCATAATTAATGCGCAGGCGCGTCAAGTACGCCGACCACGAGGTCCCGGTCACATTTCGGAACAAAGAGGTAAAGCTGCGCCGGCTTATGTGCAGCTCCGCCGCCACGTGGTCTAGATCGGTCGCTTCAAAGAAACGCTGCTCCAGGTCGGCCACATAGCGCTCTACTGCCTGCCGGTGCGACGCCGAGGCATCGCCTGCGCTCGACGGCTGCGCGCGCGTCGTATGCCGCTGGCTTTGGACCAGCACCGCGAGCAATTGCAGCGCCAAGCCCAGCACCAACGTGCCGCTGCCCGGACGCGCCAGCCTTTGCTCGAACAGCATTCTGCGCAAGTCGTCGCGCACTTGCGCCGCCGCGAGCTTGCCGATCGGCAGCCGGCCCGCGCACAGATGGTCCGCGAGCGCCGTTTCGTGTTGCCATACGCGCGGCGTAATGCAAATGCCATAAAGCGCCAAGGGCGACGCCGGGTTGTCTTCGATCCGGTGCACCGCGCCCACGGGCACAACTACGATGTCGCGCTGATGGCAGGCGTGGGGTTGGCCGTCGATGAAAAAAGTCCCCGACCCTTCCAAAACGTAGAAGATTTCCAGAAAGTCATGACGCTGCGCGGCCATGCGAAAGCCAGGGGCGTGATGGCTCTCGAGCACGAAGACGCCGTAGGAGGCCAGCGTGACCTCGATGGGCCGGCGTTGGAAATCTGTTTTCATGCCCGCACCGCGGCGGCGCATCCCGGCATCCAGCGCGTCACGACAACGCTTGATGTTCGGGATTAGTCATCAAGTGAGTTTGGAGAAAGTTGCATCGTACCCGAGCGGACTGGCAACTCAACAGGAATCGTGCGTTCGACAGCACCGACGGGGGCGCCGTGCTGCAAGAAAGGCGTTGAGAATGCCGGTTCTTCCGTGGGGCTAGCACGATAGCGTTGTGAGGCGAGTCGAAAGGGCCAATCCGTTTACGCTGACGCGCGCTGTACGGGGACGGCTGTTTCAATACAACAAGCGAGTTTTGCAGAGTCTCGTCTTTGTGCCGGTCGATTGTGCGGCGTCACGTACACAAGGAGAAACCAATGTTAGCCCGACGCGCAAGCAAGGGACTATTAACACGAGCCCGACGCGCGAGCGAGGGACTATTAACAACGCTAGCCCGACGCGCGAGCGAGGGTCTGCTAACGAACCGGTGCGTTCTTGGCCCGCCTGCCGTTGCGCTCTTCGCCATCGTCCTGATTGCCACCACCACGTCCGCCCAGGACGTCAAGGGCAAGGGCAAGCAACCGGATTTCATTCCCGCTGGCTACGACGACTACCAGAACATGCTCGACCAACTCGGCATCAAGAAGATGCGCAAGGGACGCGATTCAAAGGTCAAGGACACTTCCGACGAAGCAACCGCGAACCCCTACAAGGACACCATGCCGGACCTTTTGACGTTCAAGGATGGGACCAAGGTGACGTCGGCGGCAGAGTGGCCGAAGCGCCGCGCCGAAATCTTCGAGGATTTCGAGCGCGAGGTCTACGGCAGGATTCCCAAGAACGTCCCCAAGGTAAAGTGGGAAGTCACCAGCACCGTCGAAGGCGAAAGCGGCGGCATCGCGACCGTAACTAAAACTCTCGTCGGCCACGTCGATAATAGCGCGTTTTCCAAGATCAAGGTCGCCATCCAGGCGAGCTTCACCGTTCCCAAGCATGCCGCGGGCAAGGTGCCAATCATCATTCAGTTCGGAGGCGGGTTTGGCTTCGGCGGCAAGGGCGGCGCTAACACGTGGACGCAGCAGGCGCTCAACAAAGGCTGGGGCTACGGCACGATCAATCCCAACAGCATTCAAGGCGACAACAGCCGGTTGCGCGAAGGCATTATCGGTCTCTGCAACAAGGGCGAGCCGCGCAGTCCCGAAGACTGGGGCGCGCTCCGCGCCTGGGCCTGGGGCGTGAGTTGCCTCATCGACTACTTCGAAGCCAATCCGGATTCGGGAGTCGATCCGACGAAGGTGTGCATCACCGGCGTGTCGCGGTATGGCAAGGCGGCGATCGTCACCGCGGCATTCGACACGCGTGTCGCCGCCGGCTTCGTCGCCTCCTCCGGGGCCGGAGGCGCCAAGCTGCACCGCCACATCTTCGGCGAGCTTTTGGAAAACGTGGCCGGCCGCGGCGAGTACCACTGGATGGCCGGCAACTACCTCAAATATGCGGCCGACGAGTCCAAGTTCGGCAAGAAAACGGCGGCCGACTTACCTGTCGATCAGCATCAACTGGTCGCCCTGTGCGCCCCGCGGCTCTGCTTCATCAGCAACGGCGTCCCCCCAGGGGACCCAAACTGGATTGATGCCCGCGGCAGCTTCATGGCCGGCGTGCTGGCAGGTCCCGCCTATCGCCTGCTCGGCAAGCAAGGACCTCGGCACGCCCGGAGATTACCTGACCGATCCGATGCCTCCCGTCAACACCTTCATCGGCGGCGAGCTGGCCTGGCGGCAACACGACGGCGGCCACACCAACGTCCCCAATTTCCCGGCGTTTTATGAATGGGCGGGTAGGTATATCGAATCTCCGGGGGTCAAGAAGAAGTAGGCTCATCCGCGGCCAAAACAGATGATGATCAAGCACGTTCACCGCAAAGCGCGACGAACGCCGCAAGAAACGGCCAAGTTGCGCGCCGACCGCGAACGCTACCAGCGCGACAAGCCGAGCCCCGAGCAACTGTTGGCGGAAGGCGGCCACAACGAATTCGTTCCCCTCGGCGAGTTGATTTTCATCCACGAGGTGATGACCTCGCTGAAAAAGGAACGCGAACGCCAAGGGCTGACGCTGGCGACACTGGCCAAGCGCACCGGCATCGACCAGGCGGCCCTAAGCAAGCTGGAAACCGGCACGCACGGCAATCCCACTCTGGAGACCCTGTACCGGATAGCGCTGGCCCTGGACAAGGTGATTGCCTGCGTCCTCAAAGACGCACCTGTGAATGGACGTCGGCGCCGGCGGCTTGCCCGAGCACGCTGATTACTCGGAACGCGGGGAAGCTTTCCTAGCGTCGTTACTTTGCGCCTTTGCGTGAGTTCTTGCGCGCATTCGTGCGCTTGCGCGAGTTGTTGGCGTCGCACAAGGATCTGGCACTCCTACCGGCAATTCTCAGTGGACAATTTGTCCCTTTAGGGTGTTCAGATTCATGACAGACTAGCGCGACCTTTATTTCGCCGTAAGTCCTTTCATTTCAAGGAAGTTGCAATATAGGTTGCGCGACACACCCACACCCCCCTCCCGTGGAGGAAATGTCAACCGATAAGACGAGATTTCAACCGATAAACGGCTGTTCGCGCTGGCTTTGAGAAAGTGCCCACCTTCAGTCCATACCCTCATCGGCGGCGAGCTGGCCTGGCGGCAACACGACGGCGGCCAAACCAACATCCGCAATAATCGAGCTGAACTGAGCACTGTGCGACATTATGCTGGCACGTCCAGCAAGGCCTACGTACAATGCGTCGGCACTCGTGGTGTTTGCGGTGAAGTGAATGATCCAAGGAGATAGCGAATGCCTCGGGGATCGCATCCTCGGTCGGCGGCATTTCTGAAGTGGTTTACTCTCAAGAGGCAAACCGCACAACCCTTGGAAGCGGAGCTCTACCGCGTTGCCGGTCCACGTCATACGACTGCTCAAGACATCGTTTCCGGAATAGGCGCTTTTTTGTCAGGTGGGCGCTGGAATCCTATTGGAGAAATGAAGGTGGTTTATTTGAGCCAAGAGCCGGAAACCGCCACGAAAGAAGCTCTTGAGCATTTCCGCTACCATGGTTTGCCGATCTCGAAAGCACTTCCGAAGGTCATGGTTGCCGTGAGCGTCAAGATCGAAAGGGTATTGGATTTGAAGGACCCGACCCTTATAGCAGACTTTCCGGTTTCGATGCCGGAATTGGTCGCCGAGGACTGGCGGGCGCTCATGACGAGAAACAAGGAATCGGCTTCGCAAGCCGTCGGATGGGCGGCTTATGCGGCGGGTTTCCAGGGATTGAAGGTGGCGTCCAAACCAGACCCGAATGGGGTAAACGTCCTTGTGTTTCCGGAGACTCTGACGAGGACTTGCCGTCTCGAAGTCATGAACGCCGATGATCTGGACAAACTGGGCAGGCCGTCGTAGAATGTACGTGCAAATGTGCATGCAAGAACCGCGCACGCAGTAAGCGGATGCAATGCATTGATGAGGCCCCGTTATGTCTACTGCCAAGGTTGCATCCAGAAGCCGCTCTCCAATTGCGGCGTCGAAAACAAGGTTGCGTGGCTCCGCGCCGATTCGGCGCAAAAGTAAGATGGGTAAATCACTTCACCTCGCCAACAGTTCGCTTTTCCCGGCGCTCCCGAAAGGGAAAGTGGTCAAGGTAGGCGAGGTTCGAAACCTTCTCGGCGTCTCGCAGGACGAGCTTGCTCGAATCACCGGCTACTCGATCCGTGCCGTCGCCGGGTGGGAGGCGGGAAAAAAGCTCAGTGAAGCCGCCCGCCAGAAACTGGTGGAGACCGAGCGCCTCCGTGCCGCATTGACCGAGCTCATGCCTGCCGCCGAACTCGGCGAGTGGATGCGGACGCCTAATCCTGCATTTGAAGGCCAGTCGCCCATCCAGGTCATCGAGCGGGGCGAAGCGGATCGCATCTGGCGAATGATCATTCAGATCGACTCCGGCGTTGCGAATTAGCTCTCCTTCATGACTTGCCTTGGAATTGGGGTCCCCGCGAAGCCTGTGCCAGTCGGTTTGGGCGTGCGACGTTCAGTCGGGCGACCAACTTGAGGGAGTGTCTCATGGTTGAAACAACGCTGACCTACGGTCAATTGGACGAAGCGCTTCGCGCGAGCGGATTCGTTGCTCAACTTGCCGAAGGTAAGGCGCGGATCTACAAGCACGAAATATCGGGCGCTAACGTGATTCTTCCCGATTCGCCTTTCGCTGACGCGGTGCTCCCCCATCACCTCATTGTGGTCCGGACCGTGCTCGCGGAACACGACCTCGCCGAACCGGCCATCCTGGGCTCGAATCGGAAGCGTGTCGGCTGAGGCAGACAGTCCGCTTTACGGCGTAGAGGCCAATGCCCTGACTCGCGCAGTTCGCCGCAATCGCGAGCGTTTTCCCGATGACTTCATGTTTGAACAACGAATCGCTCCGACCTTTCGAGATCTCCAACTAGGAAATCGAATCATGAGCAAGAAAGCTCAATCAACATAGGTCGGCTAGTGGACGAGGGGACAAAAGTGGTTCACGGCCTGGCCGCGCGAGCCGTTACGGGTCAATACACCGAGTTCCTCTCTATGGCAAGACGTTCTTCTAGCATTGAGCCAGACGCGATTGTCGGCAGCCCAATGCCGGCGACCAATGCGAACGAGAGCAGCTTGCCTCTTGGCAGCCCAGCAAGCCAACCCGCCGGCAACAGGCGAGCCGGCCACCAACAAGAAGCCCGATGCCCCCGCCACCCTCGACGGCATTTCCGGCGAGCTGACTTACACCACGTACTTTTACACCCCGGCGGAAGCGATTATTCACGGCTTCGAGAACGACACGAAGGTCCGCATCATCTCCATGGAGCAGAAGGGCACGGTCTACGAAGGCACGATCGGCCGCATGCAGACCACGCTCGTCAAAACCGGCCCGGGCGTGTTCAGTTTCGTCGCCAACAAGAAGGCCAGCATTCTCGTCGGCACGCCCAGCTCGTGTCCCGTCGTCGGCTATTGGCTGCGCGATCAGGACGGCAATTTCCGCGCGCGCGAGCTGTTCACGCAGAC
>JAKEHV010000277.1 GCA_022614915.1 Gemmataceae bacterium
TGAGCTTGGCGGTATCGGACCAAAGCGACTCCATGTCGATTTCAAGGTTGATTTTCAAGGTAGTGAGGTCTTTGCCTTCCAAAGCGGCAGTGCCGGTGAGGGCCTTGAAGCCGCCGTCGTGCTTGCCGCCCGGCTTGGTGCCGACGAAGGTGATGGTGGTGTTCTTGCCGGTGAGGGGGAAGTCGTCCGCAAACAAAGTAGCCGGCGTCACGAAAGCCGCCAACGCCAAAGGCAGAATCCAACGCATAGTCCGTCACTCCTAAGGGAGAAGAAATACTCCAGCGCCGCGGCACTTCCGCGACGCTTCGATCTAATAGACTGTTCGGCGGGCGCGTGCATTCAACAGGACACGCGGCGACGTCTCGGTATTGTAGGAACGCCGGCAAGACTCCATGGTTGAAGCGCTCGCGGCCCGGCGGTATAGTGCTGTGGAACAGGATCAAGGAGATTGCCATGCCGGAGCACATCGACCCGCAGCATTCGCAACAGCGCAGCGCTCTCCGCGTCCTCGGACCCATTGTCGCGGGAATCGGCCTAATATTGACCATCATCGGCTTTGCAAGTTTCTTCGCCTCGTTCGGAGACATGACCAGTCCACGCTATTTCTGGTGCGCGTTTGTGGGTCTGCCGATCTTGGGCATCGGCATCGCTATTTGCAAAGCAGCCTTTTTGGGCGCGATCACGCGCTACATGGCCAACGAAGTCGCGCCGGTGGGCAAAGATGTGGTCAATTACATGGCGGAAGGGACCAAGGGCGCCGTGCGCGACATCGCCGGCGCTGTGGGTGAAGGCTTGCGCGGCGATGCCAAGGCAGGCACGCGCTGCCGAAAGTGCAATGAGCCCAACGACGCCGACGCCAGTTTCTGCAAAGCCTGCGGCGTCGCGCTTCCCAAGTTCAAACCCTGCCCCGGCTGCGGCGAGCGCAACGATGCCGATGCCCGCTTTTGCGACCGTTGCGGCAAGGCGCTCGCTGTTTGACCGCGCGCCGTCCGTAAACTGCGTGGCATGCCTTGGCGGCTCGTGTGCAACAACAGCGAACCCGGGACCGCACCGCCAAGGCATGCGAAGCGCCACGCAACTTGGCGATACGGTAGGGCCGACGGCGCGATCCAGGGAACCAGGCCGCAAACGCTGGGCTTCGCACTCGACGATTCGCCGGCGGGTTTGGCGGCGTGGATCATCGACAAGTTCTGGGCCTGGAGCGACCACGCCGGCAACCTGGACAACAGCTTCACTAAGGACGAACTCTTGATCTATTGGATCCAATCCGCGAGCGGGAAGCGAAGGCCCGCATGACCGAGGACGCCTGCATTCTGACAAGGGAGCAGCGCCGAGCCGTGGAAGGGCAGATCGCCGAGACGTGCGCGCATCGCGGTTGGAAGCTCCACCTGGTGAATTGTCGCTCCAACCACGTACACGTAGTAGTCACGGCGGACGTTAGCGATCCAGACAAGATCCGAATCGATCTAAAGGCATGGGCCACTCGAACTCTCAAGAAAAAGTTCGACAGCCGTCGTGAAAACTGGTGGGCAGAACGTGGCCCCTCGCTTACGCGTCGGGTTGGTGCAGATGGCCCTCGGGCCGGAAACCTTTACCGTTCCGCTCGTCGCGGACGTACAGAGTCGGCCCTTCCAAATCGTCGTCGGTTGCAGTAACCCGACGCGTAAACGAGGGCGCCGTGTCGCCCGGGGAAATGCAATTCTCTGCAACGATTCATGCCGGGACCTTTGCAAGAAAATGATCCTCGCGCGCGGGACGCCGTCCAGCCCTCGCTAACGCGTCGGGCTAGTGTTCGGAATGACTTTCTCGACGAACTGGCGCGCTGGGGGCCAAACGCCTCCTATCCCACGCCGTCGCCGCACTTCGCTCATTCCTATTGCCGCCGCCTGGCGCAATCGCATTACGAGAACTTCTCGGTCGCCTCGCTGCTCTTGCCGCGCCGGCTTTGGCCGCACTTCCACGCGGTGTACGCTTACTGCCGCTGGGCCGACGATTTGGGCGACGAGACCGGCGGCGGCGACCGGGCGCTGGCACTCTTGCAATGGTGGCGCGAGGAGCTATTGCGCTGCTACGTTGGACAGGATTCCGTTCCTGTCCACAAAGACGGACAGGAACGGAATCCTATCCTACGAGGGCCACGCCATCCGGTGATGGTCGCGCTGGCGCGGACGATTCGCCGCTTCAACATCCCGCCGGCGCCGTTTCTCGATCTCATCAAGGCGTTCGAGCAGGACCAGCTCATCAAGGAATACGAGACCTACAGCCAGCTCCTCGAGTATTGCCGCTATTCCGCCAATCCAGTCGGTCATTTGGTGCTCTATTTGTGCGAATGCTTTGACGAGAAGCGAGCGCGGTTGGCCGACTTGGTGTGCACGGGATTGCAACTCGCGAACTTCTGGCAAGACGTGCGTCGCGACGCGGACATCGGCCGAATCTATTTGCCTGCCGAGGACCGTCGTCATTTCGGCTTCACCGACGATGACTTGCAGGCGCACCACAGCACGCCGGCTTTTCGTGCGCTTGTGCGCTTCCAGGTCGAGCGCGCCCGCGAGCTGTTTCATCGGGGTCAGGCACTCGTTCCGCTCATGCCCGGCGACGTCCAAATTGACATCGAACTTTTCATACGCGGCGGCTTGGGCATTCTGGACAAGATCGCGGCTCAGAAATATGACGTTTGGGAGAAAAGGCCAATCCTTTCGAAATGGGAAATAGCGCGAGTCGTTGCCCAAACAGCATTCCAGTTTGTGATTCGCAACTGGTTCACCGGTTTCCACTTGTGAACATGATCGATCCTTAGATTTGGAAGTGGATGGCTTTATTAGTATGTGCTAACAATCGAGGACGTATGCCTATGCACGAGTTGGCACTCACGAGGTTTTTTAGATTTGCAAGCTGATTATTGTAAACACTTTATGACAATTGTCCCGTGCGTGCCACCAGGGTGCAAAATGTGGCACGCACGAGCAGTGCGTGCCACTTCCAACATCCTCAATTGCGAATCATTGTTTTTCTTCTGGGAGTATCACTCCCGCTTTCACTTTCTGCCGATGTCGAGTATGGTTTGAACCACAGTTTAGTCCCAGGCAAGGAAGCCGTCATGTCCACGACCACACGGGTGATCTTTGGCGGATTGATATTCGCCCTCATTGTGGGCGGGCCGCTCTGGTACCGCTCCTATCGGCATGAGACCTTTCGCAATTTCCGCGTCGTCGAACATGGCAAACTCTACCGCAGCGGGCAGATGACGCCGGCCGGACTCAGGCGCGTCATCCACGACTACGGCATCAAGACGGTGATCTCGCTCCGCGACGGCGACAAGGACGACGAAAAAGCGGAACAGGAGTTTCTGCACAAGAATGACATCCTGTTTTTCCGTTTGCCGCACAAGCAATGGCAAGCGGAGGATGGCAGCGTCCCCGCCGAGGAAAACTTGGAGAAATTCCGCGCCATACTCAACAACCCGCGTTTTCACCCGGTCTTGGTGCACTGCTTCGCCGGCATTCATCGCACGGGCACGTTTTGCGCTGTTTGCCGCATGGATTACTGCGGCTGGAGCAACCAAGACGCCATCCGCGAGATGCGCAACCTCGGTTACACGATTCTCGACGAACACGAGGATGTGAAGAATTACCTGGAGAATTATCGGCCACGCCCTATAGCCGTCCCGCCCAAGTCGAATCCCTTCCGCACAGTGTCGCAATCAAAGTAGACCCCACGCTCCGCGTGGGGCAGGCCCGTTGCCCAGCGCGGCTCCGCCTTCCTGCCAAGTTGTTGAAGTCGCGGAAGCGACACGCCAGCACCCCACGCGGAGCGTGGGGCCTACTCTGCACTGGTGTCAGCCTCCTCTTTTCGTACAATAATTTGTTCCCAGGTTTTAGGACGCTCACCACGGCGGCGGGCGAAGCCAGGGACATACTCTCTATCCGCAGTTGCAAAGGTTTCTCAAAACATGGTGAATCGCAATCTCCTCCGTCAGTTTGATTTGACCGATGAAGAATTGAACGAGGCGTTCGTCGAATCACACTGGCTGCCCGATCAGGAGGAGGAATACGAAGTCAACAAGATCGTAAGCGGCAAAGTCCTGCATATCGTTGGCGAAGAAGTCTGGATCGACATCGGCTACAAGAGTGAAGGCATCATCCCGCTCGAAGAGTGGAAGGACGAAGGCACCGAGCAAGTGGCCCCGCCCAAGGCGGGCGATTCGGTGCAGGTGCTGATCGAATCGGTCGAGGACGACTCCGGCGCCATCGTTCTGAGTTACCGCAAAGCCAAACGGCAGCGCGAATGGGAAGACGTGATCGCCAAGCACAAGGAAGGCGACGTGGTGGCCGGCGCCGTCACGCGCAAGATCAAGGGCGGCCTCTTGGTCAACATCGGCGTCAACGTGTTCCTGCCCGCCAGCCAAGTGGACATTCGCCGGCCGCCGGACATCGGCGATTACATCGGCAAAAACATCGAATGCAAAATCCTCAAGATTGACGAAGCGCGGCGCAACATCGTGGTCAGCCGCCGCAAGCTCATCGAAGATCAACGCACCGAGCTCAAAGAGAAACTGCTGCGCGAGATTGAGCCCGGCCAGACCCGCAAGGGCACGGTCAAGAACATCGCCGAGTTCGGCGCCTTCGTCGACCTGGGCGGCATCGACGGACTGTTGCACATCACCGACATGAGCTGGGGCCGGGTCAACAACCCGCGCGAGGTTGTCAAGGACGAGCAGGAGATCGAGGTCTACATCATTTCCGTGGACAAGGAAAAAGAGAAGATCGCGCTGGGGCTCAAGCAGAAGTCGCCTAGCCCATGGGCCAACGTCGAGGACAAGTACCCGATGGGCAGCCGCCATACCGGCGAAGTCGTCAACGTCATGAGCTACGGCGCTTTCGTCAAGCTCGAGCCCGGCATCGAAGGGCTCGTGCACATCAGCGAGATGAGCTGGACCAAGCGCATCAACCATCCCAGCGAGCTCGTGTCGATCGGCGATCAGATCGAAGTGCAAGTACTCAACATCAACCGGGACAAGCAAGAAATCTCGCTCGGCATCAAGCAGGTGCAGCCCAATCCCTGGGACAAGGTGGCCGAGCGCTATCCGCAGGGCATGCAGATTGAGGGCGTGGTCCGCAATCTCACCAACTACGGCGCCTTTATTGAAATCGAGGAAGGCATCGACGGCCTGTTGCACGTCAGCGACATGAGCTGGGTGCGCAAGGTCAGCCATCCGAGCGAGCTCTTGAACAAGGGCGACAAGGTGAAATGCGTGATCCTGAATGTGGATCAGGAGCGCAAGCGCGTCGCCCTGGGCATGAAGCAGATGGCCAACGATCCCTGGGAAGGCGATATTCCCAGCCGCTACCATCAAGGCGACATGAAGACCGGCAAGGTGACCAAGCTGACCAACTTCGGCGTGTTCGTCGAGTTGGAGCCGGGATTGGAAGGATTGTTGCATATTTCGGAATTGGCGGATGAGAAAGTCGAAAGCCCGGAGGACGTGGTCAAAGTCGGCGACGAAATCGAAGTGAAGATTCTGCGCGTCGATGCGGCGGAGCGCAAGATCGGTCTGTCGCGCAAAACCGCATCGGACGAGGAAACGCCTCCAGAAGGCGGAGAAGAGTCACCGACTTCACCGACGCCGCCCAAGCCGCGCGAGCTGCGTGGCGGCACGGGCGGCGCCGCGGGCCAACTCATCAATATGCCCGAAAAGGAGGACAAGACTTAGTGACGCCTAGTTGGCAATGTCTTGTCTTTGAACTACATTAGGGTGGCCGGGACTCAGTCCACGAAGTTCCGGCCCGTCAACCTGGGGCTACGTGAAATTTGCCCCGGTCAAGCTTTTTGGATTCAAGACTCCCATTTGGGAGGGTTCTACGGGATGTCCAGGCTAGTTCGCGAACGCGAATTGGCGGGATAATAGCTGTTTCTCGGGGCACACTGCCTCTTCCGTCGCCCGCGCGTTACTGTTTGACCCGCTTCATTCCAGTGCTTCGATTCAGGGGGACGATACCCAATCAGTGGAACCGGGCAAGGTTGCCGGTTCCTAATGTTTCGGCAAGGGCTGCTTGGGAAGGCAATCCTGGGGGCGCAGTGAAAGTCACGTGGGGCGCAAGACGATCCGCCCCACGCAGGACCGTTGACCGCCTTGGAACATCCTCATGACTCGACCACGCCGGCAACGAGGCTCCACGGTCCAATCGCCGCTGGAGACCTACCTGCGCGAAATCAACGAGACGGCTCTGTTGAGCGCGGACGAGGAAAAGCAGCTGGCACGCCGCATCGAGGACGGAGACAGCGAGGCGCGCGACCGCATGGTCCGCGCCAATCTGCGCCTCGTCGTCAACATCGCCCGCAGCTACACCGGCAAAGGCCTGGGACTGCAAGACCTCATCGAAGAAGGCAACCTCGGCCTGTTGCGCGCCGTCGAAGGCTTCGACCCCTCGATGAACACGCGCTTCTCCACCTACGCCAGCTACTGGATCAAACAGTCGATTAAACGCGCGCTCGTCAACACCGCCAAGACCATCCGCATTCCCGCCTACATGGTCGAGTTGTTGGCCAAGTGGCGCCGCGCCAGCGCCAAGCTGCAAGACGAGCTGGGCCGCCCGCCCACACATGAAGAAGTCGCCAAGAGCCTGAATCTCCCTAAGAAGAAGCTCTCCATCATCAAGAAGGCTATTCGCGTTTACAATTCCGCGCCGCAAACCGAGCAAACCGAAGCCGGCTGGTCGCTGGACGAAATGGTCATGGACGGCCACTCGAAGTCGCCGGACATCGAAATGGTCGAAGCCGACGACCTAAGCCACGTGCTGCATCTGTTGGACAAGATGGACAAGCGCGAAGCCACCGTGCTCCGCATGCGCTTCGGCCTGGATGACGAAGAGCCGAAGACATTGAAGGAAATCGGCGAGTGCTTGGGCCTCACGCGCGAACGCGTACGCCAAATCGAGAGCGAAGCCCTGAGCAAGCTGAGCGAAAGCTTGCAGGCGGACTGAAGAGCTCGGCGCGGAGCGCGGAGAGTGTAGCGCGGAGCGTGGAGCGTGGAGCGCGGAGAGTGGAGCGCGCAGCGCATTGACACGCATCAGTTCCTTGAATCCCTTTCAAAGATTCAATCTTCTTTTACGGTATGGGCGATAACAACAGCGAGATCGCGCGCAGTGCGCTTCGCGCTCGGCGCTCCGCGCTCGGCGCTTTGCGCTCGGCGCTTTGCGCTGCGCGCTTCGCGCATGGCGCTCCGCACTCCGCGCTTCCTGCATTGACCCATGCGTTATCGTCGCTGTTGGTGCTTCTGCGCCCTTTGCCTGGGCTGCCAGGCCGTGGAGAATTCCCCGCCTCCGGGGACTTCGCGCGGCGTCGTCGCACAAGTTTCCTACTCGTCGGCACAATCCGCAAAGGTGGAAAACACGCCCCAGGTTGCCGAAGAACACTGGCTGCAAGGGCAGAAGGCCATGCAGGACGGCGCGTATGACAAGGCCGTAGCCCATTACCAAAAGGCGCTGACATCCGAGCGCGGAGCATCGAAAGCCTTTCTCAGCCTCGCCGCCGCGTACCTCGCGCAGGGCGACGAAGACAGCGCCTGCGTGGCGCTGGGTCAATTCGTCAACGCCAATCCGGAACATCGGAATGGCCGCTACTTCTTGGCAGAGCTTTTGGCCAAGACCGGCCGACGCCGTGATGCGCGGCGGGAGTTTGAGCAAGTCGTGGCGGCCAATCAGCAAGAGAATCCCAAAGACATAAGGCACCTGAGCCACTGTCACAGCCGGCTGATGGATTTGGCCGAGGCGGACGCGGACGAGTATCACTTCTATTTGCATCGCGGCATCGGACTTTACTGGCTGTCCGTGGGCCGGTACGATGCCGGCGACCCCACGGGCGATCTGCCGGCGGAAGGGCTGTTGTGCAAGGCGGCGGCGGAATTAAACGAAGCACACGAGCTGCGCCCGGCGGAGGCACGGCCATGTTGGTATCTCCACGCAGTTTGGCGGCAAATGGCGCAGTCGCAGCCCGCGTCGCGCTGGCTGCGGCAAGCGCACGACGCGGCTCCTTTTACATATCTCACCCCCGTCGAGCGGCGCAGTCTCCACTTGGCATGCAGTCCGCTGGGACCTTGCCGATCCGCGCGGTGACACCGCTGTGTCGGAACTCAGTCCGAACCGCGCTCGTAAGGTGGCGGGAATCCGACGACGGCTCCCCGCTTCCTCACGGGCGCGGCTCTGAGAACCGGGGTTGGGGAATCTGCCGGCTTCGTGTTAGAATGGAGTGCACTCCCGTCCATGGGAATGTGGAGCGACCGATGCAGTTTTATCTCATCGCCGCCACGAGTTCGAAAAGAGGCATGCCGATACCGATCGGCGCCGAACGCTTCGTCATAGGGTCCGGCAAGAGCTGCCAACTGCGCTCCAAGTCGCTGGCCCGCAAGCACTGCGCATTGCTCACGCGCGAAGACAAGATCTTTGTCCACGATGAGGGCAGCGGGGCGCCGACCCTCGTCAACGACGTCGTCATGCCTTCCGGCGAAGAGTGGCCCCTGCGCGCCGGCGACTACGTCGCTTGCGGCAAACTCGGGTTCGTCATCCAAGCGCTCGACAAGCCGTTGCCACAGGCGCAGCTGGAGGAATGGGCCACGCGCTGTTTGGACCAAGGCAAACCCGCATCGGTCTGGGAAGACGCGCCCGAACCAATGCACGGAACGCGAACGGCGTCACAAGCCGCACAAGGATTGATCGCCAAGATGGAGGCCCAGCGCGGCGTCTTGCTCGACCGGCTTCATATCGGCCGCGAAGGGGGCGTCACCATCGTGCGCTTCAATGATGAAATGCTGGTCGATGCGGCGGACATTGCCTTGGTGAGCCGCGAGTTGCACGACCATCTTGACAAGCCGAACCTGCGCGTCTTGCTCGATCTTAAGAAAGTGCAGCGCATGTCCACGGGCGCCGTCGCCATGCTGCGCGAGTTCGCTCCCTGGCTGAGCAAATATGGCAGCACCTTGGCGCTGTGCGGAGTGGGCAAGGACATCGAGAAGATGCTCGCGACTTTACACGTCGAGCACATCCCCGTTTTTCCGGACAAGAAGCCCGCTCTCTTGGAACAGTGGTAAGGTTTATTGCAAGAGAATGTCGATTTTCGCCGTCTTGCGCTCTTCGACGAGAATGCGATTGTACAATTCCTGATCTTGGGCCATGACTTCGCGGACCATGCCCTTTTGCAACTCGAAATGCGAGCTTTCCCCGGCGGTGCGCTCGGTGACCTTGATGAGGTGCAAGCCGAACTCAGTCGCCACCACATTGCTTATTTCGCCCACTTTCATGGCGAAGGCGGCCTTGGCGAACGGCTCGACGACCACAAATTTGTAGGGGAACGAGCCGAGGTCGCCGCCCTTGTCCTTGCTTGGGCAGTCGGAGATTTTTTTGGCTGCCTCGGCGAAATCGCGCTTGTCCGCGACGAGTTCCGAGCGCAACGCTTCCAGTTTGTCTTTGGCGGCTTGTCGTTCCAACGGCGTGGCGTTTTGCGGCAGCTTGATGAGGATGTGGCTGGCGCGGACGAAGATCTTGTCGAAATACATCTTGTTCACTTCGTAATAGCTTTTCACGTCCGGCTCTGGAAAGCGGACAAGAAGATAGTGCTTCCACTGCAGGCGCGCGACGACGTCCTTTTGAAGCTGCTCCGGGGATTGTTTGCTTTCGCGGAGGAATTGCTCGAGGGATTTGGACTGCTTTTTGAGGGCGTCCTTCAGATCCCCCATCTCTTTGTCGATTTCGGCGGCGGTCGCGGGCGGCGCTTCCTTGCGGAGGAATTGCCGCATCAAGACGTCGTCGATCAGCATTTCCACGGCCGCAAGACGCAATTCGCGCTGCTGGGCGGCAGTAAGGGGCACCGGCGAAGGCCGCTGCTCGAGAATGGCTTTGACCTCAGCCATGGAAACGGCCTCGCCGTTCACCGTGGCGGCGGGCAGATCGGCCTTCGCGTTTTGAGGAAGGGGAGGCGGCGCTTGCGCATGTGTTTGGCCGGCGCATACTATCAGAATTGCCGCTGTTGCCAGCGTTGCCCGCATTCTCTGTGCCATGTTCATGTCAACCTCCCTGTCTTGCGAATTCTCGCGAATTCAGAGCCGCGCACGCAGTAAGCGGTTGAATTCGAAGTGAGCCGGGTTCCTCGTCGGCGCGTTATAGTCTGTTGCCGCTAAGAAATGGAGAGCAATCTTCCCTCATGGTGGAGCAGGCCCAGAAGGGCGTCAAGGGCAATGCGACTTTCTTGCTGCGTCGGCGCTAAAAAGCAGTACAATTTCTGCGCTCCACTGTTAACATTCCCTTGCTCGCGCGTCGGGCTCGTGAAACGTTTCGCGCTCGCACCGACCCTTGAACGCCGAACGACTAGGCAACGCGGAAGGAAACCAACATGTCTCGGTTCAAATTGCTGGCTGGCTTGGTTGCGATTTCTTTGACAGTTTTGGGCGGTTGGACGTTGATCGCCGGCGGCGACGGCAAAAAGTCCGTGCGCAAACCGTTCGGCCTGGACAAACGCGTCCCGTGGACGACGTCGAAGGTGGTCGGTTTTCCCGAGCCGCCGCCGCCGTACACGACCGAGCCGGCCTTTCCGAAACTGCCGAAGTTCGAAGAGCCGCTCGACATGACCTATGCGCCGGGCACAAACCGTCTTTTCATCGCTGAGCGCTGGGGCAAGGTTTTTTCGTTCATCAACAACAAGGAAGTGGACAAGGCCGACCTCGCGCTGGAATTCAAAGGCGCCAAAGACTCCAAAGGCCAGCCCATGCGGCAAGTCATTTATGCCATCGCATTCCATCCGAAGTTCAAGGACAACGGCTACATGTACGTGACGTGGATTCCGAATCCGGAGAAGGAGGGCTTGCCGAACGGGACGCGCGTGTCGCGCTTCACGGTCAAGGGGGTTCCGCCCGTGGCCGATCCAATGTCGGAAAAGATCATTATTGAA
>JAKEHV010000278.1 GCA_022614915.1 Gemmataceae bacterium
TGCGCAAATACATCACCGCGACCAGGCGCAGGTAATACCAGCCGCCGATGGCCGCATTGATCATCGCGAGGGCAGCGAGCAAGACATAAAGGTGTGTGTGTTCCCCGGGCACGGCCATCGCACCGAAAATGACGAGGAACTTGCCGTTAAAGCCGGCGGTGAGCGGGATGCCGATCAGGCTGAAGAGGAAAATGGCCAACAGCACCGCGACGCGCGGCTGGCTCTGTCCCAAACCCGCAAGGTCATCCACCGATTCTACGGGACGCGCGGGTGTGGACAGGTAACTCAATACGCAGAAAGCGCCCACGGTCATGGCCCCATAGGCGACGAGGTAATACAAGAGCGCGCTGGCGGCGTTGGGGCCGGACGTATCGCCGTAAAGAAACGGCGCCGACGCCAGGGCGACCAGCATATAGCCCGCATGCGCCACGCTGGAATAGGCAAGCAGGCGCTTGACGTTGTCTTGCAAGAGGGCCAAGAGGTTTCCCAGAAACATGGTAAGCGCGGCCAAGAACCATAACAGGATCGGCAACTGATCGGAAAGACCGATGCCGGCCAACCCGCCCCGCGGCGTCACTCCGTCCGGCAGTACGAAGCCGAAGACGCGCAAGAGGGCGACAAAACCCGCGACCTTGGGCACGAACGCCAACAGCGCCGCGGCGCCGTTCGACGTGCCTTGATAAACGTCCGGTGCATAGAAGTGAAACGGGACTGCCGTGATGCGAAAACCCAACCCCGCCATGATCATGATCATCGCCACCTGCCCAAGGACCGGAATGTCGCGGGCGCTGGCCTCTTTGTTCAGCGTGTGCAGTATGGCGGACAGGTTGGAACTCCCGGTCATGCCGTAGAGATAGCTAAAGCCGAACAGCAATAACCCGGAAGAAAAGACGCTCAAGAGGAAATACTTGAGGGCGGCCTCCTGCGCGGCGTCGTCGTGTTTCGGCAAATACAAGAGCACATAGGTCGGGATGCTGATGAGTTCCAATGCGAGAAACAGCGTGATCAAGTCGTTGGCGGCCGCGACCAGCCCGACGCCGGCCACGATGATCAGAAGGCACGCGTGATGATCGGCAGCCTGGCGGTCGGGCACTTCTTTCCAGGCAAAAAGCAGAAGCACAACACCGCCGCCCAATGCAATGATGCGCGTGAGCGTGGTCAGGCCGTCCCACTGCAACGGCGCGGCAAAGACGGCGACTGCGCCGGACGGTGCATGCCAATCGCTCGTCATGGACAAAGCAGCCAGCGCTCCCAGAAAGCCCGCCAGGCAGACCAGGCCCGACAGATTGCGATCCGCTCGCCACGTCCCGCCCAAGAAGATCACGCACGCCGCGGCGACCAGGATAATTTCCGGCAGCAGGAAGCGGAATTGATCGGCCAGGACGTTGTTGAGAATCTCCATCATTGCGTGGGTTCTTTCGCTTGTCGGGGCTCTTGCGCCAGCGCGTCCCCGGTCTGATTCGCCGCCAGAACTGGCTTCCGATTCTGCAGCAGCGTTTCGACGATGCGCAGATCGTCCTGCGCCGACCGGATCACCGGCTGTGGATAGACGCCCAGGAACAAACACAGCGCCATGATCGGCGCTATGGCCGCCACTTCGCGGCTATCGAGATCTTTGATTGGATGTCCCTCTTGCTCCGGCTCCTTGAGCGGTCCGAAGAACACGCCTTTGAGCATGCTCAACAGATACCAAGCGCCAAGCACGATGCCCGCCGCCCCCAGCACTGCATAGAGGGGTCGGACTTCAAACATGCCGAAGAAGACCAGCGCTTCGCCGACGAAGCCGTTGAGGCCGGGCAAGCCGACGCTGGCAAGGCAAATGAACACCATGCAAAAAGTCAGCGCGCCGAGCTTGGCGCCCATGCCGCCGAAATCCGCCATCTGCCGCGTGTGATAGCGGTCGTAGAGCATGCCGACGAGCAAGAACAGGGCGCCCGTGGATAAGCCGTGATTGATCATCTGCAAGAGGCCGCCGGTCAGGCCGGCGAGGTTGAAGGCGAACATGCCGAGCATGCAAAAACCGAGATGGCTTATCGAGCTATACGCGACCAGTTTCTTGATGTCGCTTTGCGCGAGCGCGCAGAAAGCGCCGTAGATGATGCCGATGACCGAAAGCACGCCGATCAAGGGCAAGCCGATTTGCAGCGAGGCATCCGGCGCCAACGGCAGGCACAGGCGCAGGAAGCCGTACGTTCCCAATTTGAGCAACACGCCTGCCAAGAGCACGCTGCCCGCGGTCGGCGCTTCGACGTGGGCCAAGGGCAGCCAGGTATGCACCGGCACGAGGGGCACCTTGATCGCAAAGCCCGCGAACAGCGCCAAGAACACCCAGAATTGGAAAGTTGACCAAAACGCCCGATCCGCCGGCAGGTTCATCATCAAGTGCGTATTCACCGCGCGCACCAAGTCGGGAATCGAGAAAGTCAGCTCTGGGGCCGTAATGTCCACCGGCTTGTGATAGCAGACCACTACGACCGCTAGGAGTCCGAGAAACGTGAGCAAGCTGCCGGCCAAGGTATAGATGAAGAACTTGCGGGCGGCGTAGCGGCGCTCCGGCCCGCCCCAAATGCCGATCAAGAAAAACAGCGGCACCAGGGTCAGCTCGAAGAAGATGTAGAAGAGGATGATGTCGAACGCCAAAAAGACGCCGAGCATGCCGGCGCCCAGCGTCAACAGCCAGGCGTAGTATTCATTGACGCGCTCCGTTATCGAATTCCAAGAAATCAGCACCGATGGCACCAAGAGCACGGCGGTGAGCACAATGAGCCAGACGTTGATGCCGTCGAGTCCAATGTAAAACTGGATCGCACCCAGTCTGCCGAAGTCGATCAGTTTCCAGGTGGTGCGATGAATGTCGGCGGGGTCGGCGCCGGGCACCAGCTCGGGCTGAAACGTGACAGCCATGCCGAAAGGGGTTCTCGCTACGGGCGAGTAGTTTCTTTCGCCGAGAAATCCGAGCGCAACATAAAGGGCCAGGAACACATTAACGAGCGTGGCGGCCAGCGCCACCCAGCGGATAAGGTGACCACGAGTGCGGCCCAAGAGCGCGCACACGATCGCCGCCGCCGCAGGCACGGCCAAAAGCAAAACGAGCGCAAGGCGATAGTCGAGGTTCATCAAAATCAACTAACGCAACAGTACGGACAACAAGAATCCTCCCACGCCCAATGCCATCAAGATCGCATAGAACTGCACGAGGCCGTTCTGCACGGGCCGCAGGAACAGGAAACTAAAGAACGACGGGATTTGGCCGCACAAATCCACCAGGCCGTCCACGATGTATTGATCTAAGACGCGCAAAAGTTGAGCCAGGCCGCTAAGCGGTTTCACGATAAAGGCGGCATAAAGCTCATCGAGATAGAACTTGTTGCGCGACGCTTCGTAGAGCCGGACGGCCGACTTCGCCAAAACACCGGGCAATGCCGGCTTCTTCACGTAGAAGAGATACGCCAAACCGATTCCCGCAAGTGCGACGAGGCCGCTAACGAACATCAAGAGAATGTTGTGCCCATGCGCCGATTCCGCGGGCAAGAGACTTTGTGGAAACCGCTGTCGTATCCAATGAGCCTCGAGAAAATGGCCCATCGGCAGCACGACAACGATGCCGACACCGACAGCGCCAACCGCCAAGATGCGCAACGGCCAGGTCATAATGCCGGGCGATTCGAAATGCGGCGTAGGCGACGCTGCCGGCGTCGCTTCGTCTTCACTTTCGCAGGCGACGCTGGCAGCGTCGCCCACGTGATGGTGATACGCTTCCTCGGGAATGCGTTCTTCGCCCCAAAACGTCATGAAGTAGGCGCGGGCGGAATAGAACGCGGTCAGTCCTGCCGTTACGAGCGCTGAGAAGAACAGCAAGCGGTAGACGCCTGTGTGCGGCGCGCCCTGGCCGCCGGCGTCCCAAGCGACCGCGAGGATTTCGTCTTTGCTCCAGAAGCCGGACAAGAGCGGCACGCCCGCGAGCGCCGCCGCGCCGCACAGAAACGTCCAGTGCGTCACGGGCAGCACTTTGCGCAATCCACCAAAACGCCGCATGTCGATGACGTCGCCCATGGCGTGCATGACGCTGCCGGCGCCCAAAAACAGGAGCGCCTTGAAGAACGCGTGCGTAAACAAGTGGAAGATCGCCGCCGTGACCGCCAAACCAGCAAGCCCGTATTGTGCGGTGCCCGCGCCCAGTGCGAGGAACATGAAGCCAAGCTGGCTGACCGTGGAATAAGCAAGCACGCGCTTAAGGTCGGTCTGCGTGAGTGCGATGAGTGCAGCGAGCAATGCGGTGAAAGCGCCGATGATCGCGACAATGAGTTGTGCGTCCGGGGCCAGGCCGAATAGCGGCATGCACCGGGCCACGAGATAAACGCCCGCCGTGACCATCGTGGCCGCGTGGATCAAGGCGCTCACGGGAGAGGGGCCTTCCATCGCGTCCGGCAACCACACGTGCAGCGGAAACTGGGCCGACTTGCCGGCCGCGCCTAAAAACAGCAAGAGACACGCGGGCACGAGCAAGGCCGGGTCGGGATTGCGCGCCGCCGCCATGAACACCTCGTTGTAGTCGAGCGAATGACCGAAGCTCTTCCACAAAAGCAGAATGCCCAAGAACAAGCCGATGTCGCCCAAGCGCGTGACCAGAAACGCCTTGCGCGCCGCGGCAGCCGCCGCGGGCCGCTGATACCAGAAGCCGATCAAGAGATAGCTGCACAAGCCGACGCCTTCCCAGGCCGCATAGAGCAGGATGAAGTTGTTGGCCAAGACGAGCAGCGTCATGGAAAAGAGGAACAGGCTGACGAAGGCGAAGTAACGCGGATAACCCGGAGCGCCGCGCATGTAGCCGGCGGAATAGATAGCGATGAGCGTGCCGATGAATGTCACCATCACGAGCATGACCGCGGTCAGCCCGTCGGCTTGCAGAGAAAAGCCGACGTTGACCGTGCCCGATTGAAACCAGGTGTAATAGACAGCACCGCCGTCCGCGCCGCCTGCCACACCGATCAGCGCCAAGACGGACAGGACGCACGATACGCCGGCGCCCAGTATGCACGGCCAATGGCTGCGCTCGCGCAGCGCGCTGTAGCCGAATAGCGCAATCAGCGCGCTGGCCAAGAGCGGGAGCGCCGGAATCAACCAGAGGTAGTTCCGCACATCGTCAAACATGACTGGTTTCTTGTTCCTGCGTGTGGTCTCCCCTCGCCCCTTGGGGGACAGCGGTCGGGGGTGAGGGGGTTCTCCCGGCGGGCGTCAGTCGCGGCGACGGCTCTTCCTCCGGCCGCTTCGGCAGCGGTTCCTCGTCCACAATCGGCTCCTGGTCCGGTTCGCGCAGCTCTTGCCAAAGGCTAACGTCTAACGATTTCCTCCGGCGATAGAGCATGAGGATTAGCGCCAGGGCGACGGCGGCTTCGCAGGCGGCCACCGTGAGAATGAACAAGGTCAGCGCCTGGCCGCCCAGGTTGCCGCGATAGCGCGAAAACGCCACCAGGTTGACCGCCACGCCCTGCAGCATCATCTCGGCCGACAGGAACATGATGATCAGATTGCGGCGCGCTAAAAAGCCGATCATCCCCAACGCGAAAAGGGCCGCGCCGACCAGCAAGTAGTGTTCGAGGTAAACGGGGGTCATCGCAGGCCCTCCGCGCGCCGCCCGGCAATAGCAATGGCCCCGATCGTCGCCACCAGCAACAGCACGCCGGCCAATTCCACGGCCACGAGATGATCCGTGAAAAGCGACCGTCCCAGCGCGGCGACGTTGCGGGCTGCGAGGCGCTCTGGGATCTTGCCGTCATCTGTCGGAATTATCTTGGCATTGGCGGGCACGCCGCTATAGGGGGAAAGCGGCAATTGCGCGTCCTTCTTCCCATCCTCTCTTTCGCGCCCAGCCCGTGTTTGGCCTGGGGTCAGAATGCCGGTCGCGAGTCGCAGACGGCGGCCTGCATCGATGACTTTCTTGCACCGTTCGGTCAAAAGTGCGACATCCATCTTTCCCCAAGCATCCTCGAGATTCTCCACCAGACGCTTTTCCGTTTCCGGAAAATGTGCTGATAACTGAGTAACGAGGTTCAGCGACTTTTCGCCGAACGGCATCAGGTCTGGGTCGCCGAGGAGATTCTTCACTTCTTGCGCTGTTTTGGCCTGCGCGACTTTTTCGACTTCGTCCAAGAGTCGGTCCAGTTCGCCCGTATTGAAATTCTTGTGCAAGACGCACAACAAGGCGCCCATGAGCACGAAACCCGCCAAACTGGCCAAGAACGGCTCACGCGAACGTTGATCGGCGTCGGACAAGCCCGCCTGCTGCGCCAGCATGATGACGAAGAGAAAGGTGACGACGATCGCGCCGGCGTAAACGATGATCGTGGCGGCGAACAGGAACGGCGCTCCCTGCAACAGGAACAGTCCGCATGTCGCGAGAACCACCAGCGCGAACGAAAGGGCGGCATGCACCGGGTTTTTCTGCGTGATCATCATGCCGCCGCCAAGGAGAGCCACGCCGGCAAACGCATAGAACAGGATCGATTCCGGAATGGAAGCGGGCAAGCGCACGACGAAAAACCCAGCGGCCAAAAGCGCCGCCCCACCGGCCAACGCCCCCAATAGAGGGAGCGACCGGCCGGGTCTGGGCAGGAGCAGATACACTCCCACAAAGCCCAGCGCCACCGGCAAGAGCAAAGTCCAATACAGTTGCAAGAAAGTCTGCATTTCTTTTTTTCGTGCCGTTTCGTGTTTTTTCCTGGATTAAACATTCGGTTCCGACGCGATGCTCAACCTGCCCGACTTGGTGCGGATCGGGTCCTCCCCTTTTGTCGCCGTCTGGTCGAAGACGCTTAGGAGTTTCTCTTTGTCGAACATCATCTCCTCGCGGCTGAGGCCCGTGAGATCGAAGAGGGACGTCAGCTCGATGGCGTCGCACGGACAGGCCTGTTCGCACATGCCGCAGTAAATGCAGCGCAATTCGTCGATCACAAAGACCTCAGGGTACTTCTCCCGGTCCGGCCAGGGCGACGGCGCTGCGACGATGTCGATGCATCGCGCCGGGCACGCGGTCGAGCACATGTAACAGGCGACGCACTTCACCCGCCCTTCCTCGTCGCGGTTCAAGCGATGGACGCCGCGATAGTTGGGCGGTAATTGGGGCCGTTCTTCCGGAAACTGCTGCGTGACTTTCTTGCCGAACATGTGCTTGAGCGTGGTTTGCAGTCCTTGCGCGATGGCCGGCAAGTACAGCCTCTCCAATAGGCCCATCTTGGGCGGCTTCACCCAGGTCACGTCTTTCTCGGCGATCGGCATTCACGATCTCCCTGGTTCGGTGCACCGAGGCGACGCTGGCAGCGTCGCCTACGTCAATCGCCGCGCGGCGCCACGCGCGGCCTGGGCGGCGCATTGAGCGCGAACGCGCCGGCCACAACCACGGCAGCCAACGATGCGGGCAACAATACCCATTCGGGCCAGGTCATCTCCTTCACGATCATTACCATCACCAGATTGGCAAGCGCCAGCGGTATTAGCACTTTCCACGCCAGGGCCATGAGCTGGTCGAAGCGGAAACGCGGAATCGTCCAGCGGATAAGCATGTAAAACAGGATAAAGAACGTTACCTTGCCGGCGAAGACAATCAGCTTCAGGAACCACCCTGTTTCCGGGCCTGCAATGATCGGGAAATGCCAGCCGCCGAAGAACAGGATAACCATCAAGAAACTGGTGGTGATCATGTGCACGTATTCGGCCAAGAGGAAGAATGCCAGCTTGAAGGCGTTGTACTCCGTGTGATAGCCGCCGATGAGTTCTTGCTCCGATTCGGGCAGGTCGAAAGGCAGCCGATTGCACTCGGCGAAGGCGCTGGTCATGAACAGTAAGAAGGCGACCGGCTGAATGAAGACGTTCCAGCCGAAAAAGCCTTGCTCCGCCTGGTTCCAGATGATGCGCTCCAGATTGAGGGAACCGGTGATTAAGAGCACGCCGAGAATAGATAATCCGAGCGGGATTTCGTAGCTGATGATTTGCGCGCTGGCCCTGAGCGCGCCGACCAGGCTGTATTTGTTGTTGGACGACCAGCCGCCCAAGATCACGCCGTAGACCGCCAGGCTGGAGATGCCGAAGATGAACAGGATGCCAATGTCAATGTTGGGAGCGATGACGAATTGGTAGGTGGAGCGATACTCTTGCACCTTCTTTTGGTACTCTGTTTCGATCGCCGCCTGTTGCTGTTTTTCCAGCGGCGTTGCGCTTTGCATCATGGCAGCGGGCGGCGTCGGCGGCAGCGGCGCCGGCTCGGTAGCGCCGAAGGGCACCACGGCGAACGATAGAAGCGCCGTCGAGAACGCCAGCACCGGCGCCAACAGGAACAGGACTTTGTCCGCCTTTTTGGGAAGCGTTTCCTCCTTGAAAAGAAACTTGAGCACGTCCGCCAAGACTTGCAGCAAGCCGTAGGGACCGACGCGGTTGGGGCCGATCCGGTTCTGCATGTAGGCGCAGACTTTGCGCTCCACATAAACCAGAAACCCCGCCGTGCCTTGCAAAATGCCGAAGACGACGGCAATGGTGATCAGCGTTGGCCAAAACTGAAAGTCGTGCATGTGTAGTGATTTATCGTTTCGCGTTCGCGCTATTGCCTAGATACGGCATGGCATAGCGCGAACGCTAAACGGCTAACCGAATTCCCAAATCGCCCAACACGCCGTCCCTTAAGGGCGCAAAGAAAGGCGCCTCCATCGCCAATTCCTTACGCAGCGTTTCGGCGTGCACCAACCCCCGGCGTTCCATCAAGTCGAGGAAAATCTGGCCATCGGTCCGCGCCAGGGAACCGGGCCGCACTGCCCAATGAATCGCCTGCGCCAGGCCTGCGTGGTTGACGAAACAGCCGTCCTTTTCCGCGAAACTTGAAGCCGGCAGCACATATTTCGCCGCCCGCTGGGCCGCGCTGGGAAACATATCTTGGACTATCAGGAGCGGCACTTTGGCTAGCTTCGCGACGACCGTCGCCGGCAGCCACTCGCCCAAGCGCGGTGGATAGCCACCTGTTAGATAAAGCGCATAGAATTCTCCCGCGCCAGCCGCTTCCAGAGCGCGATCGAAATACAGCACTTCGCCCTGAAAGTGCTTGAGAATCTCCTCCACGCCGCGGCGATTCGGGCATTTCTCCGCGCGGATCGTGAACTTCACCGGCTGCAACGGCCGGCCTTGGCGATCTTTGGGATACGTGTCGTCCTCACCCTGGACCGGTACCCAGCCAAGATAAAGCCGCGCCTCCGGCGACATGCCTTTCGTGAACTTGGCCAGCAGATACGCTTCTTCGCAAGTAAGATACGGCGACACCACCGCGGCCACGCTCTTGCCCTCCCGCCGCGCTGCGTCGAGCAAATCGTTTCGCAAACCAAAGATCACAGACTCCCACGAGACCGCGACTTGCCTAACTCCTTGGCGAACGAGCGGCCCCTTTAGTCGATCGCGGGCGTTGATGTAACCGATATCGAAGCGACCCTCGTCACACATGAAATGGCCTTGCGCCTGCGGGTTTTCGCGCGGCCGCAACCGATACACGATGTCCTTGTTGGCATCGACGTGAATGCTGCAACCCGTGCTGCACAGAGGGCATACGCTGTTCTTCGATTTCAGAAACCAGACACGCTGCTTGTAGAGAAAGTCTTTGCTGCACAGGGCGCCGACCGGGCACAAATCGACCACGTTGCCCGCCAGCTTGTTGTTCAACGGCTCGCCGGGAAAGATGTCGATCTCGGAATGATGCCCGCGGCTTACGACCTGCAATTCCGCGGCGCCGCTGACTTCGCGCGTGAAGCGCACGCAGCGCGAGCACAGGATGCAGCGGTCGGCGAACAGCGTGATATGCTCGCCGATATAGTCTTTGTTCGGGGGCTGGTTCTTCTCGTCGATCATCCGGCTGGTGGCTTTGCCGTAGCGATAGCTGAAATCCTGCAGCAGACATTCACCGGCTTTGTCGCAGACCGGGCAGTCGAGCGGATGATTGAGGAGCAGCGACTCCAAAGTCTGCTGCTGGGCGCCTTGGGCCTTGGCGCTGTTCGTGACAATCACCGTGCCGTCTTTGGCGGGCGTCTGGCAGCCAGGCACGACGCGCGGTTGCATGGCGACGGCGCCGTCCGGCTTCTTTTCGCCGACTTCGACCAGGCACATTCGGCAACTGGCAACGACCGACAAGGCCGGATGCCAGCAATAATGCGGAATAAAGACGCCGGCGCGCCCGGCGGCCTGAATGACGTTCAAGCGTTCGCCGCCGATGTCCACCGGCTTGTCGTTGACGTACACAATCGCCATGCATACTTCCATTCACGCCGCGGGACGAGTCTTCGAGTCCCGCGGGTCGCCCCTCACCCCCGTCCCCTCTCCCCCCAGGGCGAGGGGAGTTGCCTGCGGGTCTACTTACTGATTTCCGCCTTCAATTCCGCGGTGGACATGACGGTGACCGAGCCGTCGCCTTTGACCACATACAAGAGCCCCTTGTCGTCCGGGTACGCCTCGCTCATCCAAATCGAGCTGCCCTCGTTGCGCGCTTTGGTGTTGTACCAGTAGTAGCCGTCTTTCAGGGACGCCGTAATCGAACCGGCTTGGATTCCTAGATAGCCGATAATGTCCTCCATCGACTTGGGCAGCTTGCCAAACTCGGCGGAGTATTGGTTCAAATAGATGCCGACTTGCCGCAGGTCATTCATGACTTGCGATCGGTCGATGACGCGTTTCAGTCCTTTCGAAGTTTCCTTTTGCGGCATGGGCGGCGGCTTTTCATTGGGTTTGTCGGGATCGACCCAAGCGCCGGGGCCGGGGACTGGGGGCGCCGCGGGCGGTGGCTTCTTGTCTTCGCCACAGCCGGCCGCAAACACGGTCAACGCGGCCAAGGTCATTACGGCTGCAATAAAACGCATGATAAACTCCTCCCGAATGCCGTAGCCGAATTCGCAAGAATGCTGTCTGATCGGAACTCTTGCGAGTTCCGCTACGGTATGAATGGATGAGGTCACTTTCCTTTCGGCTTGGGCGTCGTCGCAAACTCTTGGGCCGTGACTTCGCGCACCGACCCGTCCCCGAAAAGCGCCAGGCCGCCGTTAGCGGGCGTGTCTTTATGATAACCGAGAATCGTACGGCTCGAACCCTCCGGCATGTCTCTGAGAAAGTGCGTTCCCCAATGGACCACGTACGTCCCGTCGCGCAGGCCAGTGTAGGCGCTGGCGCTCTCACCAGCGAGAAACGCCTTCAGTTCCTCTGCATTGGGCGCTGCCTTGTTAAGTTTGTCGACATAGTTGTGGTACGCCAGTCCAATGACCTGCAAATCGGACATCGTTTGCCGGCGGAAGCTGCCGCCTGGACCTCCGCTTGGGCCTCCTCCACCTGGCCCGATTCCTCCTGGACCACCGGGTCCGCCTCCGCCTTTGCCGGAGTCGCCGCAGCCGACAATGGCCAGGGCAAGTATCAGTACCGTGCTTCTCATCCCATTCATAAGTGACTCCTACGTCATGCGCCCCACGCGAGTGCGATGCTCGCTTTTCTTGCCCTTGCGAATCCAGTCCTCGAGTTCGCCGCGAAATTTGGCTATCGCGTTTTTCACCGGCCAGCCCGCGCCGTCTGCAAGGCCGCAGATGGTCGTGCCGGGCATTATGCCAATGGACTTGCCGACTTCGTCGAGAATCTGCAAGTCCTCCAGGCGGCCCTGTCCCCTCCGCATGCGCTCCATGATCTTGTACATCCAGCCCGTTCCTTCGCGGCAAGGGGTGCATTGGCCGCACGATTCATGTGCGAAGAACCTGCAGATGTTGTACAAGACATCGACGATGCTGGTTTGTTCGTCGAAGATTGTGACGGCCGCCGTGCCCAAGCCGAGACAGCCAACCTTGCCGGGGCCGTTGAAATCAAGCGGCGTATCGAACTCTTTCTCCGTCATTATGCCCATGCTGATGCCGCCGGGGATGCAGCCTTTGGCTTTACGGCCTTTCCAAACGCCGCCGCCGTGCTTATCCACGAGTTCGCGGACGCTGATGCCAAGCGGCAATTCGACGCAGCACGGTTTGTCGACATGGCCGGAAATGCAATAGAGCTTCGGCCCGTAACTGCCGGCGTCGCGTGGGTTTTTTGGGTCGGGAGCGATGCCGATGGTCTTGAGCCAGTCTGCACCGCGGTCGATCACGTGCGTGACGCAAGCCAGAGTTTCGATGTTGTTGACTACAGTGGGTTTGCGGAAAGCGCCTTCAACGGCGGGAAAGGGAGGCTTAATGCGCGGCCAGCCGCGTTTTCCTTCCAGGCTTTCGATGAGGCCGGTCTCCTCGCCGCAAATATAGGCCCCCGCGCCGCGATGTAGGTAGACATCGAGGTTGAATCCCTTGCCCAGAATGTTTTGTCCGAGAAGGTTGGCGGCATGAAGTTCGTCGATGGCCTTCTGCAAATGGCGCAACGACTTGCCGTATTCGTAGCGGAGGTAGATGTAGGCCGTCGAAGCTTTGGTCGCATAGCTGGCGAGCAGGATACCTTCCAAAACCTGATGCGGATCTTCCTCCATCAAGATGCGATTATTGAAGGTGCACGGCTCGGATTCGTCGGCATTGACGCAAAGATAGATGGGGCCGGGATGGTCTTTGGGCAAAAAGGTCCACTTGACGCCGGTAGGGAAACCCGCGCCGCCGCGGCCGCGCAGGCCGGAGTTCTTCACTTCGTCAACGACCTGGGCGGGTGTCATCGAGGACAGCGCTTTTTCCAAAGCGCGATAGCCGCCGTCGGTGCGATAAGCGTCGAGCCAGGGGCTGGCTTTTTTCTCGATTCGGCGCAGGAGTACTGGTTCGAAATCGGGCATTTGAGGTCCATCTACTTCTTCAGCTCATTTACCATTTCATCCAGCTTTTCCGTGTTCATGTTGTGTTTGTGCTCGTCGTCCACCATTACGGCCGGGGCGCCCTCGCAAGCGCCGAGGCACTCGGCGAATTCGACGGAGATCTTGCCGTCCGCCGTGGTGCCGCCGGGTTTGACGGCGAGTTTCTGGCACAAGTGCCTGAGCAACTCCTCGCCGCCGCGCAAAGAGCAGGCCAGGCTACGGCACACCCAGAGCCGCACTTTGCCCAAGGGAGCGTCTTCCTCG
Organism: Gemmataceae bacterium; assembly: GCA_022614915.1. Taxonomy (GTDB): domain Bacteria; phylum Planctomycetota; class Planctomycetia; order Gemmatales; family Gemmataceae; genus JAKEFD01. Next base: position 13,079 of record JAKEHV010000278.1, read on the forward strand.
CGGAAAAACTCGTAAAAGCTCATCGAGTCGTATACTTCCGCCGTCGCGAGGTCCAACAAGTCTGCGATTTCCTTGACCGCCTCGCGCGAGACGCAACGCTGCTCGTCGTGCACCAGATGCAATGCCGGCAGCGTCACCGCCTGCTTGCTAGGGTAACGTGGCAGGTAGGATTCGATTCTTTTCCGCAGATCGTCGTTTAGGCTCATGAGACTATGAAGTTCCAAGATAACCAACAATTGCCAAGCCAATGCCGACAAGCATTAGCGCTGGACCCCAGGTGCGATAGTTCTGACTTTTTTTCTCCCATTGCAGTTGTTCCAAGGGATCAGAACTCGCACCCTTTCCAAATAGTCCATACCCCGCGAGAGTTAGATAAAGCCCAGCCGCGAATGGGAGTAATCCGTTGGCAATTGCTGCCAATTGACCGGCGGTCATGACTCACCTCACCCTGACCACTCATCTCTCACCATTCACCGATCCAATTCCGCCGCAATGATGTTCAAACTCCCCAGCACTGCTACGACGTCGCTGATTTGGTGCCCGACGATCAAATACGGAAATACCGCAAAATGGATGAACGATGGCGGTCTCGTCCTGGCCCGGTAGGCCACGCCGGTGCCGTCGCTGACCACGTAGAAACCGAGTTCGCCGTTAGGAGATTCGATGCAGCCATAGACCTCATCCACAGGCGGCGTCCATTGCCGATTAGGCATCACCAGTTCGAAATGGTGGATCATGCTTTCGATGCTGCGATACACCGACATTTGTTCGGGAAAGACCGCTTTACTGTCGCCGTCGACGTTAACAGGGCCGCTTGGCAGATTCTCGATAGCGTGGTGGATGATGTTCAAGCTTTCGAGCATTTCCTCCATGCGTACGAGATAGCGGGCATAGCAATCGCCTTCCTCGGCACAGACGACTTTGAAGTCGAAATCGGGATAGGCGAGGTAGGGCTCGTCTTTGCGAATATCGCGGACGACGCCGCTGGCCCGCGCCATGGGGCCGGTGCTGCTCAGGTCGATCGCCATCTCCTTCGACAAGACGCCGATGCCTTGCATGCGCTCGACAAAGATTCGGTTGCGGTTTAAGAGCCGGCACATGTCGCCATGCGTTTTGGGAAAGTCCTTCACAAAGTCGCGGACCTTGCGGACGAAGTCGTCGCTTATGTCGAATGCCAGCCCGCCCACGCGCGTGTAGCTGGGATGAAAGCGCTGGCCGGACGCGGTTTCGAAGATGTCGTAAAGCACTTCGCGCTGATGAAAGGCGTAAAGGAACGCGGTGAACGCGCCCAGGTCGAGGGCGGCCGCCCCCGTGCACAGCAGGTGATCGCTGATGCGAGCCAGCTCGCCGAGGATCGTGCGGAGGTATTTGCAGCGCGGCGTCAGCTCGATGCCCATGAGCTTTTCGATTACGTGATGCCAGGCGATCTCGTTGGCGATCGGCGAGATGTAATTCATGCGATCGACGATGGTTACGTATTGATTGAAATCGAGATCCTCGCCCAGCTTTTCGAAGCCGGAGTGCAAAAAACCGATATCGGGGACCGCTTTGACAATCGTTTCGCCGTCGAGGGTAAGGATGAGGCGCAGGGTGGTGTGCGTGGCAGGATGTTGCGGGCCGAAATTGAGCGTCCAGAGAAACTCCTGGTCCGCATTCTCCAATGGCGCCAACGTGTTTGCCTGTTGCAACGGCATGAAGCCCGCCCTCAGTCAACGTCACGATTCAGCTCTCTGCCCTTGTAATAACGGGGAAATTGTGCCGCTCGCCGCGGCCGCACAACGGGTAATCTTTGCGCAAGGGAAAACTGACGAATTCCTCCGGCATCAGTATGCGCCTCAGGTCCGGATGCTCATCGAAAATCACGCCGTACATGTCGTAAACTTCGCGTTCCATCCAGTCGGCCCCCTTCCACAGCGAGAAGACCGACGCGATGGTGAGATCGGGCTCGTTCAAGAGCGTCTTCACGATGACGCGCTCGCCGGTCGTCGTATTGAGCAGGATGTACCACAGACCGAAGCGATCGCGCGCGCCTGGGTATTTCAGGTAATCCACACCGCCTAACTCGGACAGTTGATCAAAGCCGCAGTCCTCCTTGAGCGTTTTCAGGAAGGGCAGGAGCCGTTCCGGGCTGATGTGGATGCGGCGATTGTCCCGGAACTCCGACGTGGTGAAGCTGTCGGAGCCAAAGCGCTCTCTCAGGTTGTTGCACAGGGCGTCGAATGGCATCGGATTTCTAAATCACCACAGAGACACAGAGATCACAGAGAAGAAAAACAAACAAGCATGCTTCCTCTGTGCTCTCTGTGTCTCTGTGGTTCACAACTCAATTTAGACTGATTCGCCGCGACTTCGTGTAATCGCCCGGTGCGACAACTACGTCTTCCGGGATGGCGGCGTTGGTTTTGGGACCCTCGTATGCGGTGCGTTGGGCGAATTCGCGGCCCATGAGCGTGCCGGTCTTCTTGATCTTCTCCTGCAGGTCGATGACCGATTGCAATAGCTGCTCGGGGCGGGGCGGGCAGCCGGGCACGTACATATCCACAGGCATGAAACGGTCGATGCCTTGCACAACGGCGTAGGTGTCAAAGACGCCGCCCGAGGAGGCGCAGGCCCCCATCGAAATGCACCATTTGGGCTCAGGCATTTGTTGCCAAATCCGCTGCAAGACGGGCAGCATCTTCATCACCACCCGGCCGGCGACAATCATGAGGTCGCATTGCCTGGGGCTGAAGCGCATGACCTCGGCTCCAAAGCGGGCGATGTCGTGCTTGGAGGCGCCGGTGGCCATGAGCTCGATGCCGCAACAGGCGGTGGCGAAGGGCATGGGCCAAAGACTGTTGGCCCGCACCCAATTCGCCAAGTGATCAAGCTTCGTCAAAACGACATCGGGGAGTTCTACCGCCACTTGAAAACCCCTTTGCGCCAATCGTAAATGTATGCGATAAGGAGCATTGCCAAGAACGCCAGCACTCCCCAAAACACCGGGCCGCGCAAGACAAGTGGAATGCCGCCTTCCTGATAAGCGACCACCGCCCACGGATACAGAAACAGCAATTCCACGTCGAACACGAGGAACATGATGGCGACAAGGTAGAATTTGACATCGAAGCGCTGGCGGGCGTCGCCGATCGGATCCATGCCGGACTCGTAGGGCATCTCTTTGACGGCGGTGCGGTGTCGCGGCCCAATGACATGCACCGCGACCATGGCAAAAACAGCAAACCCGATGATAACGACGAGATAAAGAAAGATCGGGTAGTAGGTGCTCAGTTCGAATGTCGGCTCGTTCATCATTCGGCACCGACTTTGTGATTCTTTTCACAAGACTGGACAAAAAGAAAACCCGACGCACAGTCGAGCTTCGCCAGGGTCAATATAGACTGGTGCCGGTGAGGGTCAAGAAGTGGAGCGCGGAGCGCCGAGCGCTCCGCGCTCGGCGCTTCGCGCTCCGCGCTCGGCGCTTCGCGCTCCGCGCTCGGCGCTTCGCGCTCGGCGCTTCGCGCTCGGCGCTCGGCGCTTCGCGCTCGGCGTTCTACACTCCACGATTCTGCTCTTGACTGTGCCGTCAAACTTCGTCACTTTGGGGCAACTCAGGATGAGTTAGTGGTTGTTAAACCAAGGAGGGTTCCGACCATGTTTTACCAAACCGAAGCCAAGCCACAGTGCTGGCGCGCGGTGGCCGTGTTCGATGATCGTTCGGACATGTTGCTGTATCTGAATCGTTCGTCGACGCAGGTAAGGGCCGGCTATCGGAATGCGTTCATGGAATTGCTGGACGAAGAAGAGCGCGAGCACGTAAAATCTATCTCGTTACAGCGTTGGCAAGGGGCGCCCGACGCGGGCCGCTGGATGCACCAGACGAATCTCGCCGTGCCGATGCTGGAAAAACTTGCACAAAGCGCGTGATTCCACATACAAAGCCAACGCGTCCAACCTCCTGTCGTCCGGGCTAGACCCGTGACCATTGGAGGTTTTTTGTTGCGCCGAACTCGAATGCGGCAAGCTAAAAGGGTTCGGGCACGCTACAATAGATAATGAAGATACAAAGAACGCTCCGGTGTTTGGAAAGGAGGTAACCGCACGAGCCGTTGCTTAAAAACCACATAACCAAGAAATGAAGAAAGCCGGCAGGCTTGATTCTCTTCTATGAGGAACCTGCTCATGAATCCCTATGGCTCCTTGTGTGACGATTTTTGCCTGTATGTCTACGTCAACACCAAGATGGAGCTGCCCAACCGCCGGGAAACGGTGCTGCATTTCTTCGATAGCTTGCAGAAA
>JAKEHV010000279.1 GCA_022614915.1 Gemmataceae bacterium
ATTACCTCCGCCGACGCTGTTTCCACCTTTGTGCAAAGCATGAATGCCAATTAGCTTCATCGAGTATCGAGTCTGATACTTGGAGTTATTTGGTGTAAGGACCAATTCCGACTTGCCAGCAAAGCCCCCGGTCGATGGACGCGGGTAGGCGACATCGCTATTGTGCCAGTATTTCCGATTCGTAACATTATCGATTTGCACAGGCCAATCGCTAATCTTGCTTATCACGACGACTTCAATGCGTTCTGGAAAAGTGGCGTTCACTGGACCGGTCTGAGGAACAGCATCCAGCATATTCTTCAAGCTGCTGGCCTGAATTGACCACCAGCAGACAACATCCTTTTCATTGACATACACCGACCCAGAAAAACCATTGATGCAATTGCGTTTTCGGCCCGTAGGATTAATGCTCCTAATTTCCGTCTCCTGCTGGAATTCAATGCCTCCTGCCACATTTTGCTCATCACCCACCAGGCTCCCATTTGTAACTTGGAGTCCTGACTCAACTAATTGGCCAAAAGGAAGCACAACCGACGAAGAAGAATTAAGTGGGAGAATTGCGAGAATAGACCGAGCCGCAAGCTTTCCTGTCACAAGGTAATTCAGCCAGGGATACAACGCATAGGATCGTTCAATTACACGCTGGGACCAAACCCAATCGAAACTTGCGTTGATGTCCTCAAGATCTTGATACTGAAGCATGTCTTGCTTGGCTTTTTCCAACCTTTTGTTTAGTTGAATCCTGGTCTCTAGCGGCACATCATGGAAAGTCCATTTCATGTCAAGGGTACGCAATTGCTGACTTGCAAGTTGCAAATTCTCTTGCAAATCGTTGTGAGCCCTGTCGATGGCTTTCACCTGATCTTTTAGTGCATCCTCGATACGACCACGATCTTTGTGTGCGCTATCAATGGCGTTGTCGATGGCTTTGACTTGATCTTTGAGAGCATCTTCGATGCGACCCATCCGCCGATTCACATCGCTTGGAGACATTGACAAATAGTGAACCAACAATCCCGCGAGAATAACGAGACAAGCAAGGCTAGCGACCAATGCTGCGAACAAGTATCTCCAGCGCAAAACAGTAAGACGACCTTCGGTCAGGTTTTCCGGGAATCCGAGTATCACTAACTGAAATGCCGACAATCTTCCCGCCTCAGGCAGTTCTCTTAGTCGATTCAGATACCGCTCAGTTCTAAGAAAGTACCATCGCAGCCCCCACGCGAGAACAAGTATTAGAAATGCCACATATGTCAAAGGCTGGCCAGCAACAAGCTGAATCTTGTCCAAGAACAGTGATTCGGTGGCGAGCAGGATCATTGGAAGTCCTCAGCGTGCGGAGGTCCACCGTGAAGCACGTTCCGGACCACGACCGGTTCGCGCATCTTTGGTGGAGTTCAGACAAGTCTCAGGGATGTCAGGTGGGCGCGTCAGGATCTCCACATGAATCCTACCCGTGCTCGGCGTCGCTGCAAAGTCCAATCTTCTACCTCGGGCGCGTAACGCCACGCCGCCCTCGCTAGCGCGTCGGGCTAGTGTTGGAATCGCTCGGCACTTGACTTCGCAGGCTCGTCGCTCAGAGAATTAACTCCGGCGGATCGGCAGCCCTTTTTCTTCAGAGTCGAAGCAGATCATGCATTGGGCGCGTATCCTCGGCGGCACGCTGTTGGCCGTAATGGTTGTCCTCTTCTTGTGCCACTTTGTGAGCCATGTCTTCGTGCTCAGCGGCGACGCGTTCAACGGAAAAGTGGACGGTGACCGTTACTTCCTCGGTTCGCGCGGCCAATACACGGAGGTTTCCGAAGGGGTCTATCGCTACAGCCAATGGCTGGGACTGGCCCTCATCGTCGTATTTCCTTTCTGCTTGGTCGTGGGCGGCGGCTTGGTGTCGTGGGCGGATCGAGTGGAGAAGAGGCGTTTGGCGGCGCGCTTGAGTGAGCGCGGGTTGTTGACCGCACAGCAGTTTGCCGTGCGCCACTTCGGCCCGGAACCCAGTCGTATCGAGCTGGCTGCTCAGTTGCGTGACATCTTGGAAAAGGAAACGGGCGTAGCAATGGCCGGCTTGCGCCCGGACGATCGTTTAGAAGACGTTTCGCAGGGGGTGTTTCCGGGCGATCCGAGCCTGTTCATGGAAATCGAAGAACGGCTGGGAGTGGACACAGGTGTTCAAGACTGGCCGCGCTTCGAAGAGGCGGTCAAGAAGTTGCAAACATTTCACGATCTTGTCGATTTCGTGGCGAGCTGCCCGAAGAAGGAGACAACTGAATCCCTTCATTTAGATGAGCCGCCCAGAGGCCCGCTGGCCACGGGATTGGAACGCGGACTATCGTTTGGTTTTGGGCGCGGCTGGTTTGTCGTCTTCGGACTCCTGGGCGCGGCCATCGTCGCCGGCCTTTTGGGATTGCCTGTCATAAGCTATGCATTCTTGGGCGCGTTGGTTTCGTCAATCGGTTTGGTATTGGCCTGCATTGGGCTCTGGCTATGGCTGTTGGCCATTGCGACATTTCGTGCACGGCGCAAGGAAGGGACGCTAGCCGGCGCCTGCTTTAGTTTGCTGATCTGGGGATTCGTGGGCACGTTCGTGGCCTGGTGCGGCGTCGGCGCGATCTGGGGCTTCTTTGCGAACTGGCCCAGATGAGCGCGGTGAACATGCAATTTGCCGCACTACTTCTAAGCGATCGCGGGGTTTCTCAATTGGTGATTGGTTGGCACGCCAACAGGAGAAGCTATGAAAACCGCTGCGACTCGCGTGATTGCGTCTTGCGCCTTGTTGATTTGTTGCCAAGTAGTTCGCGCCCAGGATTGGCCGCAGTGGCGCGGACCCAACCGCGACAATCACGTGGCCGGCTTCACCGCGCCGGCGGCCTGGCCCAAGGAGCTTTCGAGAAAGTGGAGCACGCCCGTGGGACAGGGCGATTCGTCCCCGGTGCTGGTCGGCGACAAAATCTATGTGCTCGGGCGGCAAGGCGACGAGGAAGTCATTTCGTGTCTGGATGCGTCGAGCGGCAAGATTCTGTGGCAAGACAAGTACGCGAGCGAGCCCGCAGCCGGCGCCGCCGGCGGCCCTCACGCCGGGCCGCGGGCCACGCCGGCCGTCGCCGAGGGCAAGGTCTGCACTTTTGGAGTTCGCGGCATCCTTTCCTGTCTCGACGCGAACACAGCCAAAGTGCATTGGCGCAAAGACACGAAGCTGTGGCCTACCTTTTTCACCGCGGCCTCGCCCGTCATCGTCGACGGGAAGTGCATCGCCTATATCGGCGGCGGCGGAATGTTCGGCAAAGGCGGCAAGGGTGGCAAAGGGGGCGGCGGCAAGGGCGAAATCGTCGCTTTCAACCTCGCCACCGGCGAGCCCACGTGGACCTGGACCGGCGACAGCCCGGCGTACGGCTCCCCCGTGCTCGCCACCATTCATGGCGTCAAACAGATCATTACGCCGACCGTCAAATCTTTGGTCGGCATCGATTTCGCCGGCGGCAAGCAACTTTGGCAGTTCGACTTCGCCAGCAAGCAAAACACCGGCAGTCCCATCATCGACCGGTCCACGGTCATTTACACGGGACCCCCCGACGGTACGGTCGCATTCAGCATCGAGAGGGAAAACAACAAGTTCACGACGAAAGAACTGTGGCGCAGCAAGCAATCCGCGCATCGCTACAACACGCCCGTGCTCAAGGACGGTTTCCTGTATGGACTCACCACCGGCAGTAATTTCTATTGCATGAGCGCCAAGACCGGCGACGTGCTCTGGACCGACAAAGAGCGGCGCGGCGAGTGCGGCGCGATTCTCAGCGCCGGACGCGTACTCTTGGCACTGACGTCCGATCAACGGCTTATCGCCTTCCAGCCCTCCGAAAAAGACTACGCGGAGCTCGCGCGCTACGATGTTGCCGAAAGCCCTACCTGGGCCTATCCGATTGTCGCGGGGAAGCGGGTGTATGTGAAAGACCAAAACAGCATCACGCAGTGGACGATGGACTGAGCTATTTGTTCTCCTGTTCGATGATCGGCGTCAAACGCACCAGCGGTGTAACCGTCAAGACGCTGTCGTGTTTGCGCACCGACACGCGCAAGATCGGCATGTTGTTGTGGAAATACGTGAACACGAATGCGCGCTCCTTCTCCTGTTGCTCGTGGCGCGTCGCGCGGAGCAATTGCGTTTGCCAGTCCGCCAATGCTTGTTGCGACGCCAAGAGCGCATTGGTAGCGTCGGACTGCACGCGCGGCCGGCCTACGGTATACTGGTTGCCCGGCGGCACGTGCCCCAGGATCCGGACTTCGTGCACCGTGACGTTCGCCGACGCTTGAGCGGCGAACGTTAGCCGCACGGTCTTTACCCCGTTCTCCAGGGCGGCAAACTTGACCTCGGAATCCGCCGCAGGCAACGCTTTCTCTCCTCCTTTGGCAAATACGAGCCGCGCAGTGAAAGCGGGCCCGTTTTGCACGTGGATCGACGTGACGCTCACTGGCACGTCGAAGTGCACTTCCAACCACGGCCCGGGTTCGCCGCTCGACAGCCAATAGGTGTAGTTGATCTGGTTGTGCCAGTTGTTGCCGTCGTCGAACGCATTCGGCACGCCGTAAAAGACATTGTCCAAAGCGCGACTGCCGTTCACCGAGGAAGCCGTCACCGCCGCCAACGAAGTGCGGCCGAGGTTGATTGGTTGGGCCGTGCCTTCGATCACGTTTTCCAGCTTCTTGATTTGGTCCTGCAGCTTCTCGATTTGCCGCTTGAGCCGTCCGATTTCGTCGCGGTCTTGGCACTTGGCATCTTGCGGCCAGGCGCTGGGAAGACCTGGAACAAATAGACATAATGCGGCAACGATGCAAACACGCGTTTTCATGTTGGCCTCAGTTTGTTGAATTACACTAGCCCGACGCGCGAGCGAGGGATTCGCACTCAACGCGCGAGAGATGCCACTCTGTGGGACCAGTCAACGGACCCGTCCGGTAATCGACAGCGGGCTTTCAAAGATTAGACGGATCGTAGTCGATTCGAGATTGACCAATGGGCGAACGGCCGTGTGATTCCGTTGCAAATCACGCAGACCTAGTTTCCGCCGATTGTCCCGCGCCGTACTTGACCGTTCCGCAAGATAAAAAACGACAGCGGTTGGAAGCTATTCCAGTCCGCGTGGTTGAGCACATAGCTGACGTTGTCCATGTTGACGGTTTCCCACTGGTGCAGGCCGACGAGGATGTCGCCTTTCTTGATGCCTGCCCTTGCGGCGGGGCCGTCCGTCTGAACGTGCAGCACTTCCATGCCGCCGTGGAGCTGTTTATTGAAGTTCTTGACTTGATCCGCGGGCGCGGGGCTGAGTTGCAGTCCGAGCTTGTTCCAGACGAGGTCGCTGTGAGCGGCGGGGCGGATGATTTGGCGGTCGGCGCCGGCCAGGGTTAATTCCAGGCGCTCTTCCTTGTCGCCGCGGCGGATGAGTACGCCTAGGATGTCGCCCGGGCGGCGGTCGAGGAACGCGCGTTCGACGTCGTAGCCGCAACCGATGCGGACATCGCCGATTTGCAGGAGCTGGTCGCCGGGTTGCAGGCCGGCTTGATCGGCGGGCCCATTGGCGCGGTCGACGATGACGCTGCGGGCCAATCCGTCGGTGACGGCGTCGAGCTTGTCGCGAAAGACGAGGCCGTCGTAGTTCTGCGAGCGCCGCCGGGAACGCAGCATTTCCGTCACGGTCCGCACCATGTTGTCGGCGGGAATCGCAAAGCCGATGCCTTGGGCGCCGGCACGGATGGCCACATTCACCCCTACCATTTCCCCGTGCACGTTGATGAGCGGCCCGCCCGAGTTGCCCGGATTGATGCTGGCGTCGGTCTGGATCAGCGCTTTATAGGACATGTCTTTGTTGAGGCTGACGTCGCGCTTCAAAGCGCTCACGATGCCGAGGCTGACCGTGTGCTCGTAGCCATAGGCGTTGCCGATGGCGATAACGGTTTCGCCGACCATGAGGTCCTGGGCGGTGCCGATGGGCATGACGGCAAGCGGCTGGGCGGGATCGATCTTGAGGAGTGCGAGATCCATGTCCGGGGCGCGGGCGACGACAGCGGCGTTCTGCGTGGCGCCGTCGGCCAGGCGGATGCGCAACAGGCTTACGTCCTCGACGACGTGTTGGTTGGTGACAATGTAGCCGCGCGGATCGATGATGATGCCGGTGCCCATGCCGTTGACGCGATTCGTGCTGGGGGCCAGCGTGTAGTGATCGCCTGCGGCGAGATGGCGCTCGGAGTGGATGTTGACGACGGCGGCCCGGACGCGCTGAATGGCGGCGACGACGTGGGTCTTGCGGGCGCCGGTGCGCACCAGGCCGGCGTCGCCGCGCGGCTCGACAGAATTGAGGAGATTGGCGCGCGCGGGTCCCTCCTGAGCTGGAAGGTGCCCGACGATCGAGAATGTGACGAAGGAAACGAGCCCAAGAAAGCAAAGGTGCAGGCGCATGGATGTCCCCAAGAGGCTCTGGAGCAGGCGACGCGGACTTGGATTCTTATGGCTGTTGGATAATTCGGCCGGAGTGGGGAAACGGGATAAGTAGGGTGGCGGGAGTTTTTCGTTTCCAACGAGTTCAAGCGACGCGCGCGCCAAATAAGCGGAAGCTTCATACCTCGCATCCAAAAGAGGCTGGGAGAGATTTGCCGAGCGCGCGGATTGTGCCGAGCCGGCGCCGTTTTCGGGGAACATTCGTTGCTATTTTTCAAAAAGCCCATCCGGCAATGGCGCCTCCGCACCCGACGGCAAAGGCAATTGCAGGGAGCGGGCCAAGATCGCGGCGGTCGCTTGCGGCGTGACCCGGTCGTTGCGGACGCCGGGTTTCACGCCTTGGCCAAACACGAAAAGCGGCACGTGCGTGTCGTAGGGATGCGGCGAGCCGTGCGTGGTTCGATAGGCGGCGGTCTTCGTCGAAGTCAGCGGCAACGAGAACAGGTAGTTTGGCTTCAAGACGACTTTCACGTCGCCGCTGACGTCGAGGTGGAAGGATTGCCGGACGCTGCCGGCTAGTGCGTCTTCCTTGTCGCCCGGCTTGGCGAGCAGTTGCGTGCGCGTGAAGGCGGCTTGCACGCCCGGCTGAGTCACCAACCACTCCGCGAGCGCTTTTTCCACTTCGGCCGCGGACAAGGCTTGTTGCCGAAGCACGCCTTTGTTGAGATAAATCCACGAGCTGGAGGTCCCTTCGATCCAAGGCAGCTTCGGTTGGTCTTTGGCGAACCGCTCCTGCAGAAACTGCGCGGCCTGCCCTTGCAGCAACTCCGGCGACACTCGGCCCGCGTCTTTGCCCTGGCTCTTGGCTACCTCCGGGATCGGGCAAATGCCATGGTCCGCCGTCACGACCAGGATGTATTGCCCCTTGCCGATTTTCGCGTCCAGCGTGTCGAGCAAGTCTTTCACCAAGAGGTCGGTGCGCAAAGTGATGTCCAAGACTTCTTGCGAATCCGGCCCCCAGCAATGGCCGATGAGGTCGTTGCTCGAAAAGCTGAGGCAGAGCATGTCGGGAACGTCAATTGTGCCGAGCCGCTCGGCGTCGAGGGTCATTTTCGCGAAAGCGAGAAGCAACTCGCTGCCGTAGGGCGAATTGGTAACCGCCTCGTAGAATTTCTTGCCGGCTTTGTCCAAACCGCCCTTCATTTCGTGGGGAAACGCGCGGCCTTGGTCGTAGCCCTGGCCTTCGAAAGCAACGTCGTCGGCGCCGGAGAACTGGACGTAGTCGAGGTCGTTGCGGAGCCGTTGCCAGCTCTTGCCGAACCATTGGTCGGGATTGTTCTTGCGGTTGAAGTCGTTGACCCAGGGGTGTACGGCCTCGCTGTAATAAGTGCTCGTGACGAAGCCGCCAAAAGAGGTGCTGAACCAGTAAACGATTTGTGCTCGCAACGCCGCCAAGAGAATTGCCGCCCGGTCTTTGATAGACAGCGACGCGATCTTGGACCGGCCTTGCGTGAGGCGGTAAAGCACATCGGCGATGGTTTCCTCGCGACGCCGCAAGGGAGACGCGCCGAGAGGTTTCTTTTCCGCTTCGGTTTTCTTCTTATCGTTCTTGGTTTCGGGTTCCTTTGTCTTGGGGCGGGGCGTGTAGAGGATGTCGTAGCGCTCGCTCTGCACCGAAGTGATTTCTTCGCCGGCATGGCGGTCGTACCATTCGTTGTCGATGATGCCATGCCGATCGGGCGAGCATCCGGTCGCAATAGAGGCATGACCGGGCGCGGTGTACGTGTCGGAATAGGGGTAATGGCAATTCGTAAACCAGGCGCCTTCGGTCTGCAGGCGTTTGAAGCCGCCTTCGCCGAAAAGGCCTTTCCATTTTTCGAGCATGTCGCCGCGGAGCTGATCGAAGACGACGATGACGGCGAGCTTGGGCTTGGCTGCTTTCGCGCCGGCCGCGCCGGGCGGCTGAAAGGCAAGGCCGATGGCCAAAACAGCAAGCAGACAGCAAATCGCAAAGATTCGAGTTGCTCTCATGGATACTCCGAGCGCGATGTATTCTCCGAGCGCGAAGCCGCAAGCGGTGTGGCAGAATTGGACCAGCGCGCACGCATGCCGTCAAATGTGGATTTGCTTAAATTTTCGTACACAATTTGTGATGGCCGTCTCAGTCGGCAGCCGTTCAATGCTCGAAGCGCCGAAAAAGCCCACAATTCCCTTGGTGTTTTTCATGAGGAACGTGGCGTCTTCCGGCTCGGAGATGGGCCCGCCGTGACAGAGGACCAGGACGTCCGGCTTCACTTTCTTGGCGGCGTCGGCCAGGCTTTGCACCTTTTTCGCCGCCTGTTCGAGGGTTAGGGCGGTGTGGGCGCCGATACTGCCTTTGGTTGTCAGGCCCATGTGCGGGATGAGCACGTCCGCGCCGGCCTTGGCCATCGCCTGGGCTTCGTCTTCAGTAAAGACGTACGGACAGGTCAAAAGGCCCATGTCGCTGGCAGTTTTGATCATGTCCACTTCGAGGCCGTAGCCCATTTCCGTTTCTTCAAGATTCTGGCGGAATTGGCCGTCGATGAGGCCGACGGTGGGGAAGTTCTGCACTCCGGAAAAGCCCGCGGCGTGCACGTCGCGCAGGAAGAGTTTCATGACGCGAAACGGATCGGTGCCGCACACGCCGGCCAGCACGGGGGTCTTCTGGACGATGGGGAGCACTTCGCGGGCCATTTCCATGACGATAGCGTTAGCGTCGCCATAGGGCATCATGCCGGACAAGCTGCCGCGGCCGGCCATGCGAAAGCGGCCGGAGTTATAGATGATGATGAGATCGATGCCGCCGGCCTCGGCGCACTTGGCGCTGATGCCGGTGCCCGCGCCGCCGCCGATGATCGGTTTGCCGGCGGCGACTTGGGCGCGGAGACGCTTCAGACAGTCGTCACGGGTGAAGAAGCTCATGTGCTCGCCTTGTTTTGCGTCCTTTGGACTGATTTGGTATCATACCCACAAACGCAGATCGTGGAAGGGGCTGAAAGAATGGTAACGGTTCACGACGTTTTCTATTATTTGCAAGCCGGTCGCTCTCCCAAAGAGATTCGGGAGATCCTTCGCCTCAGCGAGGAACAAATCACCTTGGACCTCCAATACATTCAAGAGAATCGCCAAGAGGTTGAAGCGGTCTACGAGAAGGTAGAAGAGCGCATTGCCAAAGGCAACCCGGTAGAGATCGAGGCCAAGCGACGCGCGTCGCGAGCTAAAACCGAAGCATGGCTCAAGGAGCGACGATCTGCCGGGAAGGTGGTCGGTGAAAGGCATTCTGGCCGACAATAACATTCACATCAGCCTGCCAGTGATCACGTTCGCCGATCCGGACAGATTTCTGCGCGACAAGGCCTATGCGGCGACGACGGCGGACCGTATTCTGGAAATCCTATTCGACATTGAGAATTTCCTGGGAACAGGGCGGCTTTACGTCCCATGAGGAGCTTCCATGCCCGTCATACTTCTCGGCACGCTCGACACCAAAGGCGTTGAATTCGAATTTGTCCAAAAACTACTCCAAGACAAGGGCTTGCAAGTGTTGACCATCGACGCCGGCACGCAGACGCCGCATGTCGCCGCCGATATCGCCTCTGCGCAGGTCTTCGAGGCGGCAGGCACGACGCTCGAGGCGGTGCAGAAGGCCAACGACCGCGGCCAGGCTGTCGAAAGTGCAGCGCGCGGCGTCGTGCCCATCGTGCAGGACCTCTGGAAAAACGGCCGGGTCGACGGCATCCTCAGCCTGGGCGGTTCCGCGGGCACCACCATTGGC
>JAKEHV010000280.1 GCA_022614915.1 Gemmataceae bacterium
CTCCTGGTCCGCGGCATCAACTTCGGCCTTCTGTTCGGCAATGACCTGAACCGCAACGGCGTGCAGGATCCCAACGAACCCACCGGCGAAACCGGCTTCGACCGCGGCTGGTCCGCCTATCTCACCATCTACAGCCGCGAGCAGAATCTCGACCTCGAAGGCCTGGTCCCCACGTTCATCAACATCGACGCCGAGCCCGGCGTGCTATACGAGACCCTGGCGCCCAAGCTCGGCGACGATTTGACCAAGTTCATCATTCTCTACCGGCAATACGGCCCGTCCAATACGTCCGGAAAGCAACAATCGTTGGCAGCAACGATTGCCGCCCTCCTTTCGGGTGGCACGTCAACAAAGTCGACCAGCAATCAGAACACCGTGGCGGGCGATTTGGCGTCTTTCGAGCCGGATCTGACCAAAAAGCTCAGTAAGAAGGTTGCTTCTTCATTCGATCTCATTAACGCTTATGTAACGGTGCCGAGCAAGGAGCCGAAGGGGCCGTCGATCATCCTTATCAGTCCACTATACGACGCGGGCATGCGCCGCGAGTTGTTGCCGATGCTTTTTGCCTACTCGAGCATCTTCGCCGAGACGGAGATTCCGGCGCGCATCAACATCCTGACCGCGCCGCGCGAAGTCCTCATGACTTTGCCCGAACTGACCGCGGCGGACGTAGAGACCATCCTCGCCTTCCGCCCGAACCTCGCGAACGGAGAATCTGTTCCGGAAATCTACCAGACCCCCGCCTGGCTGGTGACCGACGCCGGGCTGAACCCGCAGACCGTCTCGAAATGGGAAAAGTACATCACGACGCGTTCGCAGGTTTATCGCGTGCAGTCGGTGGGCTTTTTCGACGGCAAAGGCCCCACGGCCCGCGTTGAAGCCGTCATCGACGTGAACGCCGGCCGGCCGCGCATTCTCGCCTACCGGGATTTAACCGAGCTCGGACGCAGCAAAGTGAAATAAACCGTGGGGCAGACATTCCTGTCTGCCATCATTCCGGCAGACAGGAATGTCTGCCCCACGAGAGGAGAAAACCGCTTGGCCCGTTACTTGTCCATCGACTGCGATTCGCAACAGCTCTACGTGGTGTCGGCCAGCACCACGCGCGGCGGCGTGCGCGTCGAACAGACCCTGACCTGGCCCTTGCCCGAACCGCTGACTTCCATGACCGCGGAAAGCCTGGGCAGACAACTGCGCGATGCGCTCAAAAATGCCGGTGTATCCGCCGCCCCGGTGCTCGCTAGCGTCGGCCAGGAACGCGTCATCTTGAAGGAGATTCACTACCCTGCCGTCGCCCCCAAAGAGGAGCCGGCCCTGGTCCGCTTCCAGGTCAAGCGCGAGTTGACCGATACGCCGGACGATGTCGTCATCGACTACGCGCCTTTCGCCGCCGGTTCTTCCCGAGGGGAAAACCGGGCCATCGCCGTCATCGTCCGCAAGGAAGTCATCCAGAGCCTGCACGGCTTGTGCCGCGGCTTGGGCCAAAAGCTCTTGGCGGTAACGCCGCGGCCGATCGCCTTGCTCGGCGCGCTCGATCGCGGCCGCACCGGCGCGGCCCCAGTCGGCGCGGTGGAAGCGCTCATGACCGTGGGCCAGCGCCGGGCCGACCTGGGCGTGTGGCGCGACAAGACGCTCTTGTTCGCGCGTTCGCTGAACACGGGGCCGGCGCTGGCAGGCGAAGTCAAGCGCAGTCTGGCGGTCTTCTCCGCCCAAACTGGTTCGACCACGCAAACCCTGAGTCTCACCGGCAACGGCGACGCCGCCAACCTCAAGAGCCGCCTTACCGAGATGCTGACCATCCCGGTGACGCCGCTTGACCCGTTCACCAAGGACGACCGCGTGCCCGGCGTCGCCCACGAGCGCGGCTTGTTCTCGGCGGCGATTGGCCTGGCCCATCGCTGGGCGCTCGCCCCGCAATTGGCCATCAATCTCGTGGCCCCCAAGGAACCCAGGCAAGAAACCGATCCGGTCAAGCGCAAGAAGGTTTTCTTCGGCATCGTCGCCGCCGTTCTGGTTGTCGTCGGCATCGTCTTCGCCAACGTCTCTTTAGCGAACAAGCGCTCGGCGGTGGACGCTTTGCGGAAGGACAAGACGGAGCTGGAAACGGATCTTAAAAAGTTCGCCCAGGACCGCCTGGATATCGACGCCCTCAAAGACTTCGAGCAAGGCGCTGTGCCCTGGCTCGATGAAATTTATCAATTGGCGGCCCACTTCCCGCACAAGGTCGGCTTCCGCGTCACCCAGCTCAAGATCGATCCGCCCGGCAAGAAATCCAGCAAGGACAAGTACGTGGCCACCGTGTCGATCCACGGCGTATTTCCTGCGGGTGAGGAGCGTCTGGTCCGCGAGTGGCAAATGTACTTGAGCCGCGATCCGCATTTGCGGGCCACGCTCAAGGACCACGTGGGCAACAAGTTCCACATGATCGTCGATGTCGCCAGCCAACCGCGCAGCAAGTATCAAACGCGGCTGGTGGTGCCGCCGGCGCCCAAGGCGGTCGTGCCGGAACCGGATGACGAATATGACCTGCCCTATCCGTTGGTCCAGGAGGTGCTGCCATGACCCAGCGCGAAAAGAACCTGACCTGGATCTTGCTTGGCATCGTCGGCGTGGGCGGCGGCTTCTTCCTCGTCCACCAGATGTTCGTCAAGCCGATGCAGGACTACAACCGCCAAATCGCGACGCTTCAGGACGAAGTCGATCAAAAGGACCTGCAGCTCCGCACCGTCAAGCGCGAAAAGCTCACGCTCGAAAAGTGGAAGCTCATGAGCCTGCCCGCCAACCCGGACAAGGCGTCGGCCGAATACGGCGCCTTCCTGCGCGACGTCTTCCGCAACGCAGGCGTGACCATGGAAAACTATTCGGGACCGCCGGCTATCGAGCTCAAGCCGGTCGGCCCGCAAGCAAAAAAAGCGGGACACACCCCGCTGACCTTCACCATCCGCGGCAAGGGCACGGTCAGCCAGATTGCCCTGGCGCTTGAAAAGATACAGCACACACCGTTGCTGCACCGTGTCAAGAGCCTCACCGTCGATCGCCCGGACGCACCCGGCAAGGACAGCCGCGAGCCCAATCCCAGGCTGGGCGTGCACCTGGTGATGGAGGCGCTCATCGTGCACAAGGCGGACGCCCGCGGCGACCATTTGCAAGGCCCCGACCCGCGCGCCGTGCTCATCGACATGGTTTCCGCGCTGCGCGGCGGCCCGATCGGCCTTGGGCAACTCGCCTACGCCGCCGGTCCCACCAGTCCCCTGGTCGCGAAGAAACTGGTCAAGGAAACCGGCAGCCGCAATTACGCCGACGACTTGCGGGGCCGAAACGTCTTTGTCGGCGCCTTGCAGCCGCCCAAAGAAAAACCGCCGGAGCCCGATGACGGCATCAACGTTCCCGAGTACATACGACTCGACACAACCAGCGTGACGATGAAGGAAGCGTACTTCCGCAATCTCGTGCACCGCGCGCCGCCGATCCGTGTTTCCAGCGAGCGCAAGCCCTATCAGACCTTCCGCGTTTGGGACGAAAAACAAACCAAGGTGTTTTTCTGGGGAATGGTCTTACGCATCGAACAAAGAGACATCTATTTTCAGGTGCGCGACAAGGTGTATCGCATGCACATCGGGCAGAACTTCGACGAAGCGATGGCCAAGAGCCTTTCGCAGACGGAAGTGCAGAATCTAGGCTTGGCCGAGCTCATGTCGATGGAGCCCGAATTCCTGAATCCAACCGACGACGAAAAGAAGGGAGGCAAGACACCGGGCAAGAAGGGGGTTTTCCCATTTGGGAAAATGAAATAGTTCGTGCTTGTTCGCCCGCGGACAGTTATGCTGCAGGGTGGAAGAGTTTGTCGAGGGATGGTTGCCTAGGTTCCCCGCTTTGCCGCGCTGAATTAAAAAGGCTTAACCGCGGAAACTTTAGTCTTTACTTTTTCTAAAGCGGGCCGTATGCACCTCCCTCCAAACAGAGACAATCTACGGGGACCGAGTGCCGGCACAAACCCGCTTTCTCACGGGCGCGGCTCTGACTTGAGAGAGCCGCTCCCCTGAGGAAGCGGATGGAGCAGGCCGCAATGGGGACGGGCTGTTGCCCAAGCTGCTTAACGGGGACTCACATGGCATCATCCAACTTTCGCCGCGTGATCGCATTCCTTTTGGGGGGCGTGGTTTGGTTGGGCGCGAGCGCCTGGTGCGCCGCCCAGGACGCCAAAAAGGACGACAAGAAACCTGCCGTCGAGGAGAAGAAACCCGGCGACGATAAGAAGTCGCTGGCGGACGAGAAGAAACCGGCCGCAGAGACAAAAACGCCCGCGCAGAAGCTCTACACCGTGGAGTTTCGCTCCAAGAAATGGAGCGACCTCTTCGAGTGGCTGACGGACCAGACCAAGCTGCCTTTTATCTCGAAATTACTGCCGCCGGCGGGAACGTTCAATTTCGCCTCGCCCGTGGGCCAAAAGTACACCATTGCGCAGATCATCGACAACATCAACGAAGCCCTCGCCGCGGACAAGTTCATCCTCTTGCGCCGCGACTCGGCCTTCGTCTTGGTTGCCGCCGATGAAAAGATCGACCCCTACCTCGTGCCGCGCATTCACCTGAAAGAGCTGGAAGAGCGCGGCAACACCGAAATCGTCTCGGTGGTGGTGCCGCTGCACACTCTGGTGGCCGAGGACTTCGCGCCGGAAATGAAAAAACAGCTCGGGCCCTTCGGCGAAGTCATCGCGCTGTCCACCGCCAATCACCTGATCGTTCAAGACCAGGTCGCCACATTGCGGCGCGCCTTGAAGGTCATGGAAGAAATCGAAGGCGATAGCGGCCGCAAGGCGGAAACCTGGTCGCATAAATGCATGTTCTTGCGGGCGCGCGAGGCCGAGGTGGTCCTTAGGAACTTCCTGGGCGACCCGACGAAACTGATCGAAGTTTCCCGGCCCATGCAGCCCATGGGCAGCAGCGGCTTTATGGGAGGCAGCGGCTTCATGGGAGGCGGCGGACCTCCGTTCATGCGCCAAGAGGAACGGGCACGCCCCACGACGAAAATCCGCATGCACTACATCACGTCCGACGACCGCACCAACACGGTCTACGTGAACGGGCCGGCCGACAAGATCGGCCAGGCCAAGGAAGTGATGAAAAAGCTCGACGTGCCGCCGTATCCCGGCGCGCAGCCCCTGGCCTTCGGCGCTCCGATCCTGCAGACCTATCCGGTGCCGACCGGCAACGCCGACGCCTTGGCGAAAACGCTCGTGGAAATCTACAAGGGCGCGGCGGGCATGCGCATCTCGGCGATCGGCACCAGCCAGATCATGGTCTGGGCCGGCCCGGAAGACCAGATCGAAATCGCCAAACATATTCAGGGCGTGAAATTGCCCGGCGGCGCACTGGAAGTCATCCCGCTTATGGAGCTCGACGCCAAGGCCGTCACCGAAACCTTAAAGGCGATGTTCCCCGAATCGAAGAACAACGCCCCGTATCTGGAGGCAGACCTGACGCGCAACGCCGTCATCGTCAAAGGCAACCAGGATCACGTCAATGAGATCAAGGCGGCTATCAAGGCGCTCGGCGGTTTGGGTTCCAGCGTGGGCGGCATGCGCATTCTGTCGTTGGACAAGATCAACGCAACGACGCTGGCGGAAGCCATCGGCAATGCCATGAAACAACTGCGTCCGGACAACCCGATTCGCATCATCAATCCGGGCGCGATCGAACAGGCGCCGCCCGAACGCCGCAAGGAGCGGCCCGACTCCGTTCCGCTGCCGAAACCCCCGTTGGAGTCATCGCAGCCGCCGCGTCTGAATGAAGTCGTTGTGCGTACGGCCGGTTTTGCTACTGGCGCTCAGGATGGCAAGGACGGCAAGGACATGAAGCAGGCGCCGAAGGGGAAAGGAGCGCCCGTCGTCATCACGCCTATCGGCAACAAGTTGATTGTGACCAGCGAAGATCCCGAAGCATTGGCAATCGTCTCGGAATTGGTTCGCTTCTATACGCAGGCCGGAGCATCCGCAAGCGACTTCGAGATTATCCGCCTCCACAAGGCCGGCGCCGTAGAAACCTCGCGCATTCTGGATGAGTTTTTCAACGGTCCAAGAGCCAATCAGCGCGGTCCGCAAGGCCCCGCCGCCCTCTTCGGCGGTCTGGGCGGCGGACTGCCCGGCATGATGCAGGCCATGGGCTTAGGCGGCGGCGCCACTGCACCGGCCAGTACCATCCGCATCGTGGCCGATCCGAGCACGAACTCGCTGCTCGTCAAAGCGAACCCGCTTGACATGATCACGGTGAAAAACCTGATCAAGTCCATCGACATTGCACCACCGGAAAATGATTCCGCGATGACGACGCACGTCATCGGCCCATTGAAGCATGCCCACGCCATTGACGTGGCCAACATTATCCGCGACGTCTATCGCGAGAGCATGAGCGGCCGCGGCTTCGTTCAAGGCGGCGCTCCGAATCCCTTTAACCCGTTTGGCGGCAGTGGGCAAGTCGGCTCGCGCAACGTCGATCAGTTCGGCAATCCCAAGGGCGTGGCGCTGTCCGTCGGCGTTGATGACCGGACCAACAGCCTGATCGTCTCCTGCAACGCTGGATTGCACGAAGACATTGAATCGCTGGTGAAGCAACTGGAAGCCGCGGCGGCGGATTCCAAGCAAATCGTCAAAGTCGTCAGCGTCAAGGGCATCGATCCCGCGCTGGTTCAGCAGGCCATCGACGCCATCTCCGGCCGAGCGCCCTCAACGTCGAACAACCGCCAGCAAGGCGCCGGCATCTTCGGGCCCGGCGGCAACTTCGGACCCGGCGGCAACTTCGGCGGGAACTTTGGCGGCAACTTCGGCGGCGGCGGCAACCTCGGCGGCGGGGGCAACCAATTCCGCTTCGGCACCGGCGGCGGCGGTCCCACAGGCGGCTTTTTCCAAGGCGCTGGCGGCGCCTTCGGCGGCAATCGCACCTTCACCCCCGGAACCGTGGGTGGCCGCGGTCCAGGAGGCGGCGGTCCAGGCTTGGGCGGCGGCGGACCCGGCGGCGGTAATCGCGGCCCCGCGGGAGGAGGCGGTCAGCGCGGCGGCGGCGGACCAGGACGAGGCAGAGGAGGTGTGGACGCACTTGGAGGGCCCGATTTTTTTGAACAATGGGTCATGGAGGACCCTCAGCCGATCCTGTACGATCCTGCTACCGATCCCACTCCTTTAGACAACATCGATCTTGCGACTTTACTCTACCCTGGTGCGGCGGTTCGTCCGATTCAGAACGCCATTCAACTCGCCGCCGCCCAGGAAAAAGAACAGCCCAAACAAAAGCCAAAAGAGCAACCCAAGGGCAAGATCGCCTTCCAGGAAGACACAGTGGTCGCGCCGCGCCTGCCGGTCGTAGCCCAAGCGCTCGAAGGCTCCGGCTTGCTGGTTTTGCGCACCAACAGTCCGCAGGACTTGGAAGCCGCTCTTAAGATCCTGGAGTATCTCCAGGCTGAGGCTGCCAAGACGCAAGTCGAAGTCAACATCGTTGGCTTGCAAAATGCCGATGCCACTGCGGTGGTCAATACGCTCAACCTGCTCTTTTCGCGCGTTCAGGTGGGCGCCTATGCGACCACCCAGGTTGTGGGCGCGCAGCGCGGCGTGCAACAGCCGCAGTTTCAAGCCATACCCGGCCAGCAGGCAGCGCCGGCCGGGGCCGGCGCGCAGGCCGTCGGCATCGTCTTCATCCCGTTGCCGCGGCAAAACGCCATCCTGATGGCGACGCCCAAGTCACGCGTCGAAGACATCATGAAGGAAATTGAGCGCCTGGATGTGCCGGTCGCCGCTGCCGGTCGCGCCTTGCCTATCCAGCTCAAACGGCAAAACGCGGCGCGCGTGGCTACCCTTTTGACAAACTTCTACGCCACGCGCTTCACGCAAGAAGGCGCAGCCCAGGACCAAATCCGCTTCACCTCCGACGATCTCACCAATAGCGTCTTGGTCCAAGCGGCTCCGGCGGACCTTTTGGAAATCTCAGCCATCATAAAGCACCTCGATACAGTCGAGGCTTTATCTGTAAGCAATATTCGAGTCATCCGCTTGAGCAACGCCGTCGCCGAGGAGCTTTCGTCGCTGCTCTTGCGCTCCATCGCCGACACCATCGGCGGCACAGGCACGGTCGGCGCCCAGCAACCCGGCGTGGGCCAGCAAATCGGCGTCCCCGGCCAGCAGCTTGGCCTGGGCCAGCAGCAGCTCGGCCTGGGTCAGCAGCAGCTTGGGCAGACCGGTCTGGGACAAACCGCCATCCAGGGCCGGCAGACCAAAGTCAGCACGATTCAGTTCAAGGTCGGCGACAAGAACGGCCAGATTTTGAAGTCCGGCATCTTGGAAGACATCCGCATCACGCCGGACCCGCGCACGAACAACCTTATCATCACTGCGCCGGAAAAGACGATGGAATTGATCATCGCTCTGGTGCGCGAGCTCGACGTGCCGCCCACGGCGCAGGCCATCATCAACGTGTTCACGCTCAAGAAAGCCGACGCCGTGCAAACCGCGACGGCGCTGCAGAATCTGTTTTTGGGCCGCACCACGCAGACCGGCGCCCAGGCCGGGCCGCTCGCCCAGCAGCAGCAACCGGGCGGCGCCCAGCTCGGCCAGCCGCGGCCTTTGCAGTTCACGATCAGCGACCGCTCGCCCGAAGGCGCCCCGATCATCGACTTGCGCGTCACGGTCGATGAGCGCACCAACAGCCTCATCGTCGGCGGCAGCCGCAATGACTTGGACGTGGTCGATTCCTTGATCGCCAAGCTCGAATCGGCCGACGTAGGCACGCGCCGCTCGGAAGTCATCAAGCTGCGCAACGCTCAAGCCGCCGACGTGGCCGTCGCCTTGAACGACATGCTGACCAAGGAACTGGCCATCAATACCAAGTATCAAGGTTTTCAAACCGGCTTCCGCGGCACGCAAGACGAAGCGATCGTTACGCCCGAGCCTATCAGCAACACCCTCTTGATCAGCGCGACGCCCACGGTCTTCGAGAAGATCATGCGCCTGGTCGCCGGGATGGACGTCATGCCGCCGCAAGTGGTCATCCAGGTGCTGATCGCTCAGGTGGACCTTAAGGACTCCAATGAATTCGGCGTCGAGATCGGCATCCAGGCGCCGATCATCTTCCAGCGCGGCCTCCTGCCGGGCGCCGACGGCGTGACCTTGAGCACCACCATCGACCAGACCATCAGTCCGGGCTTCCTCTTCAACAACGTGACGATTCCTCCCGGCAACAACTCCGTCATCAATCCCGGCAAAGTCGGCGTGCAAGGCCTGGGCAATCTCGGCGTCGGCCGCGTGTCGCCCACCAACAGCATCGGCGGCTTTGTCTTCTCCGCGGCCAGCGACAGCTTCAACCTGTTGATCCGCGCCTTAAAGACGCAAGGCCGCCTCGATGTCCTGAGCCGGCCGCAAGTCATGGCTTTGGACGGCCAGACCGCCCTCATCAACGTCGGCCGCGAAGTGCCCATTGTCACGAGCAGCAACGTGACCGCCACGGGCGTGATCTCCAATAACATCGACCGCCGTCAAGTCGGCGTCATCCTCCAGGTCACGCCCAGGATCACGCCGGACGGCCGGGTCCTCATGCGGGTTATTCCGGAAGTGTCCTCGGTCGATCCGGTGCCGGTGAATTTGGGCAACGGCCAATTGGGCACGTCGCTTAACATCCAGCACATCGAAACCACCGTGACGGCGAGCGACGGCGAGACGGTGGCGCTGGGCGGCCTCATTACCCGCCTCGACACCAAGAACGAAAACAAGATTCCCTGGCTGGGCGACTTGCCCGGCGTGGGCGCCTTGTTCCGCTTCCGCACCCAGTCCAAACTGCGCTCGGAACTGCTCGTCATTTTGACGCCCCACGTGATCCGCAGCCGCGACGACGCCGAACGCATCCTGTTCGAGGAGACGCGCCGCATCAATTGGTGCCTGGGCCACGTGACCAAGATGCACGGCCACTTGCCCTACGGGATGTCGGTCCTGAGCGACAGTTTGCCGGCGCTACGCGCGGAGCCGATGCTCGATCTCGTTCCGAGCGGAACGAATAGTCCTCCCCTGGGAGTCAGCAGTCAAGGCGCGGCCTCTGGAGAATTGATTGCCGCGCCCAAGGAGCTTCGTGGCGGGGCGCCTTTGCCCATGCCGACGAAAAACTCGCCGGTCATTATCATCGATCCATCAGCTTCCCCTCTACCTGGGGGAGAGGGGTCGGGGGTGAGGGGACCCGTGCTGCCGGGCGTCAATAACTTGAACAAAGCTGATGGGCCGGTATCGTCAGTCTCCCCTCTACCTGGGGGAGAGGGGTCGGGGGTGAGGGGCCCGGCGCTGCAAACGGTCGGCGGCGACGCGCCGCCCTTGCAGCAACCGCTAGGCAACAGCCCCGCCGCCCGGCGCGGCCTGGCCAATCCGCCGCCGCCGTTGACGCCCGTGATTGTAAACCAAGCAATTCCGCTCGTGCCCGCTTCTTCCAACATGCGCGAAGTTTCCCAAGGAAGGGAGTCCACGCCATGGCCCACCATGCCCTAAGCAATCTTTCACGCCCGCAGGCGCGTCTTCGAGCCTGCGGGAACATGCGCCCCTGGATGCTCGGTCTTCTGCTCGCTGCCGCTTTGCCCGGCTGCGTGACGCAGCAGCCGTTTATGGCGCTGCGTCCCTCCGAGCCGACCCCCGTGGTCTGCCAGGCGCACGCCTATTGGGAAGGCCGCGTCTTCATTTCGCAAGACACGGAAAACGGCGGCGCGCCGGTGCCGGTGCTCGCGGGCCGGCTTTATCTTTTCGGCACCGAAGTGGGCCACCCCTTCAAAGCGCGCGGCAAAGTCATGGTCGACTTGCTGGATGTGACCAAGGTGACCCAAGGCGCCGCGCCCGTTTTCATGGACCGCTGGGAACTAAGCGCGGACACGCTCGAACGTCTCGCCCGCCAAGACACCATCGGCTGGGGCTATACGCTCACGCTGCCCTGGCGCTCGTACCGTCCGGACATCCGCCACGTGCAGCTTCGGCTGTGCTTTACGCCGGAAAAAGGCAACCTGATCTTCGCCCCGCCGTCCACCGTGGCGCTGCGGAGCGACGCCGAAATCCCCATTCAATCGCGCCAAGACACATCCGCGCTCAAGACACAAGCGCCGACGCCGCCTAGCGCGCCCACGTACACGCGTCACGTTATCACGCCCCGCAACAGCGGGCCGTCGCGCTAGAGCCGAATTCAACAGGCACAATCGACCGGAGCGGGGTTGCGTAAGCGCCCCGTGTGCTGGCGGGTTACTTGTGTTTCACGGGGCGCTTACGCGACCCCACTCCATCGAAAGCGGCCTGCGCGGGAGAATTCATGTACCAACATAATTGCTGACACATCATAAAACATGATGTGTCAGGAAATTAACTTGAAGATAATTATAGACTTACGTCAAAAGACGGGTGAAAAATTGCTGACACATCACTCATTTTGGGAGTCGTGTCATCAATTTCTGTTACTCCTTTCGTTGCAAGCATTTGTGGAAAACAAATTCATGACACATTGCTGACTGCAACTCTGCGTTGCGGCGACGAATTCTATTTCAATGTGACGAGAGGTGAGGCAGTTCCCCATTCGCCGCCAAAGACAAACTCGCCCGGCTTCTTCCGCTTTCTGGGCACGAGGTCACGTTCCCGCAACTTCTCAGGAAGTATGTTCGGATCGGCGGCATAGCCAATGGCCAGGCCGGTCAAGGGCTGCACTCCTTCGGGGACTCGGTACAGTTCGCGCGCCTTTTCGGGCAGGATGCCGATCATCTGATGGACGTACAAGCCGCGCGCCGTCGCTTCCAGCGTCAGGCTGGCGCTGGCGAGGCCGAGGTCGTGAATGGCGGCGGCGTTGGGATTGTTGTTGAGCGCGAAGCGCAGACTGGTGCAGCCCAAGGCGAGCACCGGCGCGGCCTTGGCCCAGGCCTGATTCCCTTCGACCAGGCACGAAAGCAGCCGCTCGAATTCCGCGGGGTTTGCCTTCGTCGCCACGATGTAACTCCACGGCTGCTCGTTGTAGGAAGACGCCGCCCAGCGGGCCGCCTCGAACAGCGCGCGCAGATCGTCGCCGGAGACGGCGCGGTCCGAAAAGGCGTAAGGGCTCCAGCGCTGTGTCAGCAGTTCGTGGATGGCGTAGTCCGGTTTCGCTTGCTTGGCCGCGTTCATATCTGGTCCTCCGGATCGAATCTCTAAGATGTCTCATTTTCCGTCGACACTTCCGCGCGAACGTCTCGTTTGCCGCCTTCACTGCCAAAATAGCCGATCCAGGCCAGATCGAGCACCTTCGAGGTCAATTCCAGATTCCTGCCCTGAAAGCGGCAAATGTCGCGGGCGCGCTCGATGAGATCGCGCGGCTCGCAGGCGCGCAGCTCCTTGTTCTGCGAACGGTAACGCTCGATCAGACGCTCGACCACCTCGGGAGCGACGCTGGACCCGACGCGCTGGGCATAGTTCTGGAAAATCCGGGCGTATTGCTCGGCGTTGGGCGCGCCCAAGTAGACACGATAGCCCATGCGCCGCAAGAAGGCCGGGTCCGTGACCCGCGCCGGGTCGAGGTTGGTCGCGATGATGAGGACGTGGCGCAGCGGCACCTGGATCTTCTGGCCCGTGGACAGCGTGAAATAGTCGATGTGATGCTCCATGGGCGTGATAAAGCGGTTGAGCAGTTGTTCGGGCGACACGCGCTCGCGGCCAAAGTCGTCGACGAGGAACACGCCGCCGTTGGCTTTGAGATGCGGCGGCGCTTCGTAATAGCGCAGCGTGGGGCTGTAGATGAGATCGAGCATGTCGAGCGTCAATTCGCCGCCGACCACCACCAGCGGCCGGCGAATGCGAACCCAGCGTTGATCGACGGAGGCATGCCGCTCGCTGCCCTCGACGCGCTGATGGATTTGCTCGTCAAACAGGTTGATGATGTTGCTGCCGATGCTGACGCAATAGGGAATCCAATAATCGCCGGAGAGAGCGCCATGGATTTGCCGGCCGAGGCTGCTCTTGCCGTTGCCGGACGGCCCGTAGACAAACAAGCTGCGTCCGGAAGAAATGGCCAGGCCGGCGAGCTGTGCGGCCTTCGACGTCAGCACCAGGCCCGAGAGGGCGGAGGCCACGTGCTCGGGCAGCACCTGCGGCGTGCTCGCGAATTGCCAGCGCAGCATCGCCGCGTAGGCATTCAGGTGGACCGGCGCCGGGCCGACATAGGCGCAAACCTCCAGCAGGCGCTCGGCGTACTCGCGGCCGCGCTGCGTGATCCGGTAGTGCGACCGGCCCTGCTCGGTCCGCAACGTCTCCTCCGCGAGAGCGTCGCGGCACAGTTGCTCCATGACCTCCGAAGCAAGCGGCAACGACAAGTGCAGCCGCTTGCTCACCCAGTCGGTGGAAAACCGCGCGACTGTGTAGGCGAGCTTCACGGCCAGCTCGCTTAGCGCTCCTTCATCGAGCCCCGCTGTGGCGATGCTGGGCGGCGCCTTGGGCGCAACCA
>JAKEHV010000281.1 GCA_022614915.1 Gemmataceae bacterium
TCCCGTCCATCCCTTCGGTAGCCTGGCAGCCTTATCCGTCCCCCCTCGGACGGTTAAGAGCCCATAGCTTTGCGACCCCGCCTCACGACGGGTGTGCCTTTATCGAGGACACGAAGACGCAAACTAGCTGTCGAAGCCTAACTGCGCCTCGACACCCCAAAAATAGAACATCTTTTAGGGAAAGCAAATCAAGAAGTGTTTTTCTTCCGAAATTGCCGATTCTGAGGGATGCGACAAAAAAACGCGGGGCCTTGTCCCCGCGTGAGTTATGATAAGTTAGCGACTACTCGTTTAGCTCTTGTTCGACAGGCTGATTTCTCGCAACCAGGCCTGCGGAATAGGACGGCAGGTGCATTCTTCGGCGAAATGCCAGGAGTGCAAGCTCTCGTCGCCGGGCTGCCAAGAGAAGTAAGCCCTACGATTGTTCACCATGGTGGGAAAGCCGACGCGGCCACGCTCGCAGTCCAAAAGGGTGACGCCCAACTCACCTAATTCGTCCTTGGCGCCTTGCAGGTCGTGCTCGACTCCCGCGACTTCTTCCTTGAGCCGATAGCGGCGCTGACGGGCAGGCCAATCCAGCTGACGGCGTTCGCGATCCAAACGGGACTCCTCCGGAAGCAGGCGGCTCAAGTTCCGTTGCCGGGTCAGGATGTCGTCCACAATCCGCTGGACCAGGGGCAACATTCTCTGGACCATTCGCAGACTTAAGACTACTTCTGGTTTTTCGCTGGCATCAGAGGCTTGATACCCTTTGGACCCGTTCATCGCTGGACCCCCTGTCGTTGCTGTGGGACGGGTTCGAATCCGTCCTGTTCCGGCATGACCCCCTCTATTACATCATACGTCGAAAATCAAGAACTTGCGCCTTGAGTCAAAAGGAAATTCGCCGCCGGCGCAAGCGCATTTTTGCTAGGGTTGGAGAGACAAGAGAAGTCAACGCACCAGGCAGGGTTTCCGCTGCCGGAAAACTCAAGCGCTGTGTAGACCAAACCGCCAACACCGTCAACCCGAAAGAGTCGACCGCTTGCGCGGGTCAGCGGCGCACGGTCTCGCCGCGGGCGGCATGCGCCGGCTGGAGTTCCGTCACGGCCTGCAAAATCGACTGCAAAAACGCGGGTAAATCATCAGGTTTCCTGCTGGTAATAACGTTCCCGTCGCGGACCACTTCAGCGTCCAAATACTTGGCCCCGGCGTTGATGACATCGTCCTTGATCGCGAAGAAACACGTGGCCTTCTTGCCCTTGAGGGCCTGCGTCGAGCACAAAACCCATGGCCCGTGACAGATCGCGGCCACGATCTTGCCTTGCTCGGCCATGGCGCTCACCAAGCGGATCATTGCTTCGGTGCGGCGGATGAAGTCCGGCGCGAACCCGCCCGGTATGACCACGGCGTCGAAGTCCTCGGCGCTCACGTCCTTGGCCGCTTTGTCGCTTTTGGCTGGGTAGCCGAGCTTGCTTGGATAGGTGACGCCTGCCTCCGGACCGATGAGCGTCACCTTGCAGCCCGCCTCACGCAGGCGATAGACGGGATACCACACTTCCATTTCCTGATACTGTTGCTCCACGAGCACCGCGACGCGAATCTGCGCTAAGTCCATGGGTGTCTCCTTTGTGTTCGTCGTTTCAAATCTGCCAAGGTGCGGCGGCCTACACGCTGTCCTAGGAATACCCAGTTGTGCCACGGTTGGCCATTCAGTTTTCTTATGCTCTCTGATCTCTGGGTCGATCCTCTGTGCAAGAACTTAGGTGAACCGCGCACGATACGAGCCGCGCACTCAGAACGGGTGAAGGTGGCGTGCTCCGTGGATAGTTGGCGTGATTTTTGCCAAAGTAGCGGGTGAATTCGATACCCCACGCGGAGCGTGGGGTCTACGTTGAATTCAGAGCCGCGCCCGTTAGGAAGCGGATAGCGCCTCCGACTGCTCCCCGCTTCCTCACGGGCGCGGCTCTGAATTCGGGCGTGGCGATGAATTGGGGTAACCGCTCGGTGCGGGACTGCGAAAACCTAGAACAATCGCAAAGCCACGGCGGCAAGGTAAACCAGACCGCAAGCAGCGGCGGCCGCGATGGTGACGCCGACGGGGCCGAGGCGTTCTTCCCACGAAAGCTCTTCTTTGTAGCCGGCGCCTGGAACAACGCGATTTTCCTGAGCCACGGGTTGATGCTCGGTTTTTTCCTCGGCTTTCTTGGGGACCGGAGCCGGGGCAGGCTTGCTCAATCCGCGCAACGTATTGCGTGAAGGCAACGCACCCAAACCGGCCGGCTTCGGCGTCGGGGTCGAAGGGCCGACGTTTTTCGTAGGCGGCGGCGGTGTGGGAAAGGCTGCGCCATTGCCCAACGATTTTAGGCCTTCCGGCGCGACCGGGGCCGGCGCGGACGGCTTGGTTTGCAGCCAGGCGTCGCGCTGGGCCAAGGCACGCGGCGCGGTCTTGGTCGCGAATGCGCCGGTGGTCGACAACGGCTTGAGCGCGTGGGCCGCCTCCGCGCAACTGCCAAAACGCTTGTCCGGCGACTTTTGCATCAAGCGCTCGACTACCGCAACAAGTGCGGTCGGCACTTCCGGCGCTAGGTGGCTGATCGGCGTGGGCTCCTTGAATTGGTGGGCCATCATTTTCTCGGCCGCGCTGCCGTCAGGGAATGGACATTGGCCGGTCAGCATATGGTAAAGGACACAACCCAAGCTATATTGATCGCCTGAGGGCGTCAGATTGGTCGGGTCCATAATGCTTTCGGGACTCGCACAATCGAGGCCGCTGGCAATCGAGTTGGCCGTGGACATCGTATCGACCAGCGATTCGCCTTCGGTTTCCGCCAAAAGGCAGCCGATGCCGAAGTCGAGGATTCGCACCTGGTGCTCGGCGTCGATCATGAGGTTGGACGGCTTGATGAGGCCGTGAATCAGGCTCTGTTGGTGGCAGATATCCAAGCCTTCAGCGATTTGCGTGGCATAGTTGGCGGCCAAACCTGGCGCTACTTTGCCCTGTGCAATGACCTTGTCGAGCGTGTCGCCTTCGACGAGCGGCCAGGCCAGATAGTGCATGCCGCCGGCGGTGCCGACGTCGACAAAGGGGACCACCGCAGGATGCCGGCACTGCTCGAAAGAGCGGACTTTGCGGCGGGCGATGCGTACGTTCCACATGCTGCGGCGCGGCAACACTTTGACGGCGTACCATTGGTTGTCGGTCTTGTTGTGCGCTTTATAGACGGTGCCCATGCTGCCGGTGCCGAGGGCGTCCATGAGGGTGAATGGCCCGAGCACGAAGCCCTGGGTCTTTCCTTGCAGCAGCCGATCCGCTTGGAATTGGGTCAAGATGTCCCTGGCGACGAGAAATTCCGCCAGGGCTTGCGGTTCGGATCGGGGGTTCTTTTGCAAGAATTCGCCGATGATCTGGTCGAGTTGGCCACGGTCCAGCAAGTTGCTGCGGCGCAAATCCCAAACGAACCACTCGCATTGTCCCAATTCGGTGGCAACCATGACACATCCTTTTGTAGCCGAACTCGCAGGAGTTCAGACGGGGGAAAGTAGGCGCGGGCGGTATCTCGACGATGCCCAATGCCAGCGCGTTCCGAGGGGACGGGATGGCATAGCCTCTCGTGGGAAACATGGGATACAAAAGAAGGGGTGTCAAACAATTGAGCCGTAAACCCTTGGAAATGCAGCGTATTCCATAGATGAAAAAAAAGGATTGCTTCGAATCCACGAACTATTGGCTCATCGGTCTGATAAAAAAGTAAGCTGTGGCGCGATTTCGAAGGCCCGTTTACGTTTCGCGCTCGCTGCTACGTTGCAATTGCAAGGTGCAATTGCAAGGAGTTTACACTTGACCGCGGCCAAACGCCGCGCTAAGCCGTGACCTCGAAACTCTCCTTACCGCTGACGTCCCAAACGAGCGCTGAGGGCTTTGCCCAGTGGCAAGGCTGGACTCCGTCCGGGGCGATCCCAGTGGCGCCACAGGGCGAATACGCCGAAGAAACTGAAGCGCCCCAGTCGCTGCCGGTTTGCGCCGCGCGCCCGAGCGCGCGCCCGGTGGAACTGTTGGCGCCAGGAATCTACGCTTGGATGTTGTCTATCGACCGTACGAAGCTGATGAAGTGAAAAGGCGTTGGCGCTTAGTCCGCGCCGGCAAGCCTATCCAGGGCGGACACTTCGCCAACTTCGATCGTGGCATCTTGTAATTTGGAGTGCGGCGCTATTCCGCCGCTTTGGTTTTTTATGCGTGTGCTACTCACCGGCGGCTATGGTTGCATCGGCAGTTGGGTCGCCAAAAACCTGCTCGAGCGCGGCGACCGAGTTTGGATCTACGATCTTAGGGAGGACCCCAAGCGCTTGCGGCTGCTCATGAGCGAAGAGCGAATCCGCGAAATCACTTTCTCGCAGGGCGACGTGACGGATCTGGGGTTGGTGCGGCAAGCGCTCGAGAAGAACGGCATCACGCACGTCGTTCACCTGGCAGGCCTGCAAGTGCCCGTTTGCCGCGCCGATCCGATTCTGGGCGCCAAGGTCAACGTGGTCGGCACGCTTGCTGTTTTTGAAGCCGTGCGCCAACTGCAAAGCCAAATTCAACGATTGGTTTATACCAGCAGCGCCGCGGTCTTCGGTCCCCCTGCCGCGTATCCCAGCGGACCGCTCGGCGACGACGTCAGGCTAACGCCGGCGACGCACTACGGCTTTTTCAAGTGCTGCAACGAAGGCAACGCCAAGGTCTACTTTCAGGACTTCGGACTCTCCAGCATCGGCCTCAGGCCCTGGACGGTTTACGGCGTGGGCCGCGATTTCGGCATGACCAGCGAACCCACCAAGGCGATCAAGTCGGTCGCCTTGGACAGGCCCTACCACATCAGCTATGGGGGATTCCAGGATTTGCAATGGGTGGACGACGTGGCCAAGATTATCGTCCGCTGCCTCGAAGCGCCCTATCAAGGCGCGAAGTCGTATAACCTGCGCGGCCACGTCGTCGATTTGCCGACTTTTCATCGGACCTTGTGCGACATTGAGCCACAAGCCGCCCGGCTCGTCACGCACGGCGACAGTCAACTGCAGCTTGCGTACGACCTGGACGACAGCGCGCTAGAGCGCGACCTGGGACCCATGCCGCGGACAGCGCTCGACGTGGGCGTGCGCAACACGCTGGAGCACTTCCGCCGGTTGCGCGCCGAGGGGCGTTTGGATACGGCCGACCTTGACAGTTGATTGAAGACCCTGCGTGCCTCGTCGAGTTACCCTCGTAGGATGGACATTCCTGTCCGTCGCAGCGCCCCAGACTAGTCGTTGGCGCCGCGACGGACAAGAATGTCCATCCTACAGGAAAGAGCACGTCCTACTATCTCGCTTTCGAAAGTGCCAATTGCATGAACTCGTCACTGGCCAAAAGTTGCTGGGTCAATTCGCCCGGGGTGAGGCCGTTTTCCAATTCCGCCGACCATTGCGTGATCTCTTCCACGGTCGCCGAGCGCCGCAGCGTCGCGCGGAAGACGTCGTTCACCAAGTTCGCCAAACCGTCGTCCGAGAAGACAAGCGAATGGACGATCTCGGAAGTCGGCTCGTTGCTTTGCGTCAATTGCTGAGAAACGCTGAGGTCCGGCAATTCACCGACGATGTCCATATAGAAGGCGCCAATTAGTTTGCTGGCCGACGGGTGCAGGGCCCGGTATTCCTCCGAAGTGAGGACGGCGAT
This sequence comes from Gemmataceae bacterium, assembly GCA_022614915.1. GTDB lineage: Bacteria > Planctomycetota > Planctomycetia > Gemmatales > Gemmataceae > JAKEFD01. The sequence goes on from JAKEHV010000281.1 coordinate 5,675, forward strand.
GGCCAGGTCTATCTCCGAATCGCCGGATCGAAGCTGCGTGATGCCGTCCGCCAATTCCTGCTGCGTCGGAGCGCGCTCGAGCAAGTCTTGGAAAACGCCGCTGACCTGTTGGGTGCGATGTCCGTCCGAGTCAAACAGGTTCGATATGAGCTGCTGTTTAGACAAGCCGCCGCTCGTGAGCGCCTGGCCCATGCTGTTGGTTTCTTGTGTCGTGGCCGCCTGTCCGGTCAGCGTCGAGAACACGCCGGAAGCAAAGACCATGTTGTTGCGCAGCACCGGGTTGGCCAGGTTGATGTTCAGGTAATTCGAGCCGCCGGAAATCAGTTGCTTCTTGCCGAAATACTGCAACTGGCCGACGGCGACGGCGAGCGGCGGGATCGGCGCGGGTTGGTTGAACACTACGCCTGTCGTCACCGTGCTTTGATTATTGCTCGCGTCGCTGTCCGGCGTCTGCGATGTCACGGTTGCGGTATTGGTCATCGAGTTGGCCACACCCGGCGCCTGGATCGTGATCTGGAATTGCGACGAGGCCCCGACGTCCAACGACGGCAAGGTCGCCGTCACCGTTGAAGCTGTATTGGTGATCGTCCAGCCGTCGCCGGCAGCGCTGACAAACGTCGCGTCCAGTGGCAGCGTATCGCTGACGAGCACCTGCTGCGCTGTATGCGTCCCGTGATTGGTGATTGTCAGCGTATAGGTGAGCTGGCTGCCGACGTCGCTGACCTCGGCGCTGGCGGTCTTGACGATTTCCAGGTCCGCGACGTCGGGCGAGATTTCGCCGAAGTTGTTGTCGGTGCCGTTCTGGCCCGCAGCGAGGGCAATGCCGCTGAAATGGTCGTTGGCGACCGTGCCGCCCTGGCTGCCAATCGTGTCTTTGCCGTCGTTGAAGTTGTCAGGCTGCGTTTCGGTCAACTCATATGTGCCGGCGAGCAATCCGGTGAACGAATACGAACCGTCGATGCCTGTGGTCGCAGTTTGATCCACTTGGCCGCTGACGTCCGTGCCCGAAAGCGTGACGCTGACGCCCGAGATGCCGCCTTCGTCCGCATCCTTCACGCCGTCGTCGTCGCGATCGACGTAAACGAAGCCGGACAGGCTGCCGGCGACCTCGCCGAAATTGTTGTCGGTCAAGTCCGCGTCGGCGAGAGTCACGGCGATGGTGTCGGTTCCGGCGGAATTGGCAACCACGACGCCGCCCGAAGATTCCTGGCCGTCGAGCAAGCCGGCGGGCTGTGTGGTTTGCACGATGGAGTAAGCGCCGGCCTGGAGACAGTTGCTGGGCACGTACTTGTAAATGACGGAAACTTTGGATTTTCCAAAACTGCTCAGCGAAACGTCGAGATTGCCGCCGCCCTGAGCGAACGAGGACGCTTCGCCCGTCGACGTGAACGTGACCTGGCCCGTGCCCTTGTAGGCATCCATGTCGGCGCCGGTCAGCGTGATCGACTCGTTGCCTTCGGCGGTCTGCACGCCGAAGGAATGGCCGCTATCGCCCGAGTAATCTTTGGCGCCGTCGTAATGCCCGGCGCTGAACGTGCCGGCGTTTTCGCTCAGTGCGAGCGTGGAGGAGACGCCGGGGCCTTCGAGCTTGAGCGAGCCGGAAACGGTGCCCTTAATGTTCGAGCTCGAGACCGGGCTGGTGTTCTCCACCTTAATTTCACTGGCGATGGCGCCATCGTGAATAATCTCGATCTCCAGCAGCTCGCCGAGTGCTGTATCAAACTGGTCCACAAGGCCGTCGAGGGTGAAGTCGGTTTCCGTATTCGGAAACTCGACGGTCTTGGTCAACGTCGTTTCGGTTTGGGCGACGCGCGCGTCGTGTTCGAACTTGTAGAAGCCGTTGGCGTCCGTCGTCGTGGAGCCTACGACTTGGCCGACGGAGTCGCGCAGCTCGATCGGGCTGTTGGCGATCGGCGTTTCGCCGGTGTCCATGAGACCGTTGCTGTTGGCGTCGAGGTAGACAAAGCCGCTGATGACGTTGCAGCTCGGCAAAGCGCGATCTTCCAAGACCTCGAGAGCGGGCTTGGCTTTGCGCGGTTGGCCCGTCTTATTCGGGCGGCGATGGGATGAAAACAGGCTCATGGCTACAGCTCCTTCTTGGCACGATGCCCGTGCTTCGCGCGCTTGCCCCAATCACGCGGGGCAAGACACGTTTCCTAGATCGGCCGCCCCACGTGTCAAGTTGAAGCGGAATGCCAAAAACAAGGCGTTTAGGGAATAAGCGGGGAATGCTGGTGGGTTGGAAGGTGCGGCAAGCAGGGCGTGGGGCACGTTTCACATTGAGTAATAGTGAAACGCGGAGTGGAAGAATGTAAAGCCTTATTGGAAGCCTATTTATGGCAACAAAATGGGCGTCAGATTTCAAATCCCGTAATAGGCAGGCACCTGAAACGGTCCATCCGCGCGCAAATGCTACTCAATGTTATCAATTGCTAACTTAGGAACCAGGGCATCAGTTCATATCCTCTGGCAAAGGCCAAGTCGGAAGCGGCTGCTACGGCTTCGTCGTAAGTCTTTTGACCTTTCGAAGCCACACCGGCGCCGGCTACGACAAAGGGAACGTCGCCATAGCTATGGGCGCGGGTGCGCAGCGGTGTGCGATGGTCCGGCGAGACGAGCATGCGCCATTCCCCATACCCGTTTAGCGCCTCCAGCAGGGGTCCGACGATGTGCCGGTCGATTTCCTCGAGCGCCTTTACTTTTTCATCAGGCTTGCCTTCGTGAGAAGCTTCGTCCGGAGCTTCGACGTGGACGCAGACGAGGTCATGATTCTTCAAAGCCTCCACGCCGTAACGTCCTTTGGCGGCGTAGTCGGTGTCGAGGTAGCCCGTCGCGCCGGGCACGTCGACGCGGGTCCAGCCGAGGAGCATGCCGACGCCGCGGACGAGGTCGACGGCGCTCAGGATCGCGCCGCGTTTGCCGTAGACTTTATCGAAGGTGTCCAAGCGCGGCGCTCGCCCTTGGCCCCAAAGCCAGATTTGCGTGGCCGGCTTTTGGCCTTTGGCAACGCGAGCCAGGTTCACCGAGTGCTTCTGCAAGATTGGGCGGCTGGCCGTCATGAGTTGGTTCAGCAGATTACTGCCGGGCCCCTTGGGCAGATGCTCCGCAATCGGCGTGTCCGGAATGTCGTGTGGCGGCTGAGTCTTGGTTTCGCTGGTAAACGGCGCGGTTGGCCGTGCCTCATAAACCAAGCAGTGGCGATAGCTCACGCCCGGATAAAAGGTCAATTGACTAGCGTCATCGGGCGCTGGTCCGCCCAACGTGTCGTCGATAGCGCGAATCAATTGCCGGCTTTCCTCGCTGGTGATGTGCCCGGCCGTGAAGTCGCGCATTTCCTCGTTCTCAACGGTGACGAGGTTGCAGCGAATGGCCCAATCCGCCGGACGGAGCTTGATCCCCATCGCGACAGCCTCGAGCGGCGAGCGGCCGGTGTAGACAACCAAAGGATCATAGCCGAACAGGCTGAGCGTGGCGACGTCGCTTGCTGGTGTGAGGCTGGGCGGCACATTGTTGGACCGGCCGACGACACCGAGCTGCGCGAGCCGGTCCATGTTGGGCGTGCGCGCGGCTTGTAAGGGGGTCTTGCCGCCGAGGATGTCCTGGGGCTCGTCGGCGCAGCCGTCGGGGATGACAATGGCGAATTTCATGGCGGCGAAAAAGCAAGACAATTGACAGTGCACCAAAGCAGGATCGTGGTAGCTGCATCCCCTTTGTCAACCGTCAATTGTCAATGACCTCGTACGCCGGACCGGGGTGCGAGAGAATGGCCGCATCCGCTGGCAGAGCCCCACTCAAAAAAAGGCTCACCAATCTGGACCTAGGGCCTCTCCACCCGCCGGCGTCACTGCCGCATAGTACGTTCTATACGAGATGGCGGGTGAGATGATCCTTGCACTCCCGTCCATTAACGCGGTCAACATGCCGCCCCGGTGCGGTGTTTGAGCAACCGATGGATAGCACTTTCCCAACGGAGGCATGTGCTGAAACGTCCATTCCCGGTCCTGATGTCCAAAGACGGCGGCCTCGGCCGCCCAGTCGGTTGCTGAAAACCTGAATTCAGTACCATTGGATTGCTGACAAACCGCGTAGTGTTCCGCGAATCCAAGAGTATTGGATGTGCCGTCGAAAATCCGGCCCAAATTGGCATTATCGTCAAAGACCCGCTTGTTCGCTGCGTAGCTCGCCAGGCTCTCCCGGACCGCCCGATCATAGGTCGGATCGGCTGGGCTGACAAAAATGGTGATAGGCCGGCCCCCTGGCACTTTGGCACCCGCAAAGTATTCTTGCCCCTGCTCCAAATAGGGCATAATCACCACGAATAACGACCGCATTTCCGCGATTCCGGGGCCCGGATTGCCATTCCAAATTGGCAATCTGCCCTTCCGGTCGCCGGCGTAATGGTGGACGGCGAGGATGATTTGTTTGAACTTGTTCAGACTCTCCGTCCGGATGGCCGCTTCGCGAACGGCTTGGACCGCCGGAAGGAGCAGTCCAATCAGGACTGCAATAATGGCGACGACGACGAGCAGTTCCATCAACGTGAAACCGGGGCGGCGTGACATGTTCGACTCCTTTCCGCAAAGACCTCTTCGCGAAACGGCATCTGCCGCACTCTAGCGAATTCGCTAAGTGGACGCAAGACACTGTCGACGCTCGCGAATTCTTGCAGTTCGTCCGGCGGGCATCCGGGCGGACATGGACACACCTCCCCGGCAACCTTCACGGTTGTGAACTTTGCCGCGATCTCCTTGTCCGTGGTACCGTCAGTAATTTCGAGGGTGCCGACAAGATTGTAATCGCCGTTTTTCACCTTGGTCAGTTTCTTGAACCAGGCGAAGCCTCCGACGTTGTCACTCTTAGCCGGTGCATATCGACCGCCGCCGACCGGCAGCAGGTGGACGAAAACGTCTTTCCCTGTCTTGGGCTTCCATTTCTTGTTCAGGTCCTCCTGGTAGACGTTTGTGCATTCCACATCGTTCCCGCTTGGAGACCCCTCTCCCGTGAGTTTGCCGTAGTCGGCGTTGTCAGCCGTGCCGCTCATGACAAGGTGGTTCTTGTGGACCGGCGAGCAAGTCAGCACGTTCACACCACCGTCTTTAAACTTCAAGACGGCCAGACAGTCGTAGTTTGTGTTGCCGCCGGCGACCGACACGGTAACGTCTCCGACGGCTGCTGTTGTCTTGTAGTAGATTCCCGACTTCGTTGACCGAAACGCATAAAGCGTGATGTCAAGGAGTTCCAGATTGCTGTTGTTGGTAATCGCGAAGGTCGCCAAGATTGCCGATTGACCGGTATCAGTAGCGCTTTTGATCTTGATGGTCGGGTCGACGGCGCGCCCATTTGTTGGAATGGCTCCGATGAGCGTAGCTACAAGCAGCAGCTGCACACATCGCAAGCGCGAGGGTTTCAGAAGCAAACGCAAGAAGGTCATGGCAAAGCCCTCCGTACAAGAAAAAAGTGGATCAGCCAATCAGTCGATCCAGGTAGCTGCGGAATTGGTTGTCGTGCAGCTGCGACCCCGGAGCACGCTGAATTGAGGCTACCGAGACAGA
>JAKEHV010000282.1 GCA_022614915.1 Gemmataceae bacterium
GCTGATGAGATATTCGAGGACTTCATCGAGCAGAATCAGGTTGGGCGCGTCGCCAAGCAATTTCATGATGTCATCACCGCCGGGCGCAACGCGGGCCTCGTCGTCCTTGCGAAGAATCTCATAGCCGGCGTTTCCGCAGAGCGACCAGGCGACCCATCCCCAAAGCGTGTTCGCCTTGCCTTTCCCTTCGGGAAAATCCTTGCCGTTGGATGGGCTGAAAAACTGTCCATCGAAGACGGCAGTGTGAACCTTACCGGGATTGGGCAGCGGCTTGCCTTCGGGAATCGCGTCGAGCGCCTTACGGCTGTTGGCCGCGTGGTAGAGCGAAGCGAGCGTGTGTGATTTGCCTCCACCGAATGGCGTTATCAGCTTCATCACGCGATTCCCCGCACCGCCGGACAAGCGCGAAAGCACGTCTTGCAATAGCGAGCGCAAGCCGTTGGTGAGATAGGACGCGCGGAAGAACTGCTCGGGGTCGCGATAGACGGCGGGCACGTTCTTGTTGCCGTCAGCAAGCGGCCCCAAATCGAGGGCGAAGATGTCTTCGGAGAAATCCGGGGACAAAACATCCGGGTGAAGCGAGACGACTTCGACCCACGGCTTGATTGCGTTTGCGCTCATATCAAATCAGTTGCCGTTGTCCGGTCTTCCGGTCGTCCTTCTCCCACGGCGTCAGCGCGGCGCCCTCGACTAGGCTTTGCCAATTGGCCATCAGTTTACCAAGCGCGGACAACTCGGCGGTGGGCGAGATGTCGCCCATTTCGCCGCCTTTGAGGGCGGGGCCGGCGAGCGCCTGCGCCACCAGGCGCAACTGCTCGCGGTTCGGTTGGGCCTTGCTCACAAATGCGGCAAGCTCCGTGGGCCGCTTCTCCATAAGCCAGAGCGTGCGGTGAAGCATGTCAATAAGCGGCGCGGCTTGGCCGTTCTCCGTCGCCAAGCCAAGCTTGTCGTTCTCGCCGCGCTCGGCGTAGTCGCGCAGGTGATACTTGCTTTTCTTTTTCTCGACGAGCGCGTCGTTGCCGCCGGTCAGTCCGTGCTGGCCCTCCAGTTCGACGTGCGTGCCGTTGGCGAAGATGATGGCCTCGCCCGCGTCGAGTTCCGCCGCGCCGTAGGTGTAGCGCCACAAGACGTAGAAGCGCGATGCGGTGTCCAGGCTGGCGAGACTGTATTGACCGCCCTTGCCGCCAACCTCTTTGGAGAGGCGCCCGAGAATGGTTTCGAGCACGACGGTTTCGACTTCGGTGAGGAACCCCTCGGCGGGCACTTCCTCACCATTGGCGTATTCGACGCGGGCGAAGCGGGTGAAAGCGCGCAACCCCGCACCTACGGACGCGATAACCAGGTCGGCGCCTGCGACCCCGGCGTCCCAGAGAGTTTCAACTCGCTCCCGGACAATTTCCTCAAGGTCGTGCCGGACTTGTCCTTCGTAACTGCCCGTGCCGGCAACTTCACCCTTCCGGGCGATGAGCAGAATGCTCGATGCAAGGGCGGCAGACTGCAACGCACGGACCCTACCGGGCCTTTCGGTGTCGAGTGGCCATGCTTCCGTCACTATAAAACCTGTTTTGCGCATTGCTTCAACGACCGTGGACCAGCCCAGTGTTGTTTTGTGCGCGTAGACCATGACAACCTGGCCATTTCTCTTGAGAACGCGGTAGGCCTCGTTCAGCGAGGATGCCATCGTTGCCTCGTAGGCCCTGCTGGCCTTTTCCTTGGATCCGCCGTGTCTGGTCGCATCTGCTACTGCTTCGGACTTTTTCGGTGTGGCCTCTGAGGCGAAATGCTCGGGGTAAAGTCGTCCAATCGTTCGTTTGAGCCAGACATAAAAGAAGTCCGAGATGTTAGCGTATGGGACGTTGTCATAGTACGGCGGATCGGTAATGACTGCGTCGAATGACTCGTTCTGCCATGGCAGAGAAGCGGCGGAACCTCGATGCACCACTGCTTCTTTGCCGCTTCCCGCTTCCGCTTCCAAGACTTTTACGATCCAATCTATTGCGCCGGTTGGTGATCCTGATGCTTCTCCGAAAGGTGCGAGTTCCACGAAGTCCCAAGTCATTGGGAGTCCCTTCTGGGTGAAAGTGCTCTTGATGAACTCACCGCCAGCCTCCCAAACGCAAAGGGTGCTGTCATAATCGGCCTGCCGATCCACTAGCACTGCTAGGTATGTTGCCAAGGCTTTTTTGCGCTCGTCGTCGTAGCCCTCGCGATCGATCTCCTTTTGCGCTGCGTGCACGGCTGCGGACAGGGTTAGGAGGTAGCAAAGCTGCCGATGCATGAAGAGGTCGCCAAACGTCTTCAGGCCGTACAGATGGGTCCAGCAACTATTCTTCGCATCGGTAACAATCGGTTCGTTTGGTGTGGTAATCCCGGTTTCGCTTCGGAGAGTTTGGAGGCGCTTCTCAAGGGCTTCAGAGTTGGGGACGCTTATTGGAACGTCATCGGATGAGAGATAGGTCTTTCCTCTCTCTCCGGGCCTCGTACAAACTACGGCCATCATCTGTTGTGCTATTAGTGCAGCGACGCCCTGACCCTTTACGTAATTGCTGTCCGCCACTGTTCCGCAGAAAGCGCAGGTAGCATTACCGCCTTTCGAAAATGCTCCCGGATCGAATCCCAGACCTTTTTCACTTTGAGCATGCGCAACCTCGAAACGGACGCGGTTGCCTTTCTTGGGTACGACCAGCCGAAGCGCCACGGATCTGCCGTCCTTCTTACAGAGCCAGGTTTGCCTGACGAGCGGCAGTATGGCGCCGCAGCTTGGGTTCTTGCACTTGACAGTGCGCGTCCACAGGTAAGCGATAGGAACTAGATAGCCGGAGGGGACTTCGGCAAGATCTTCGTTCCAAAGCTTCGGCGCGACCTGCCCACGTTGGCCCTTGAATTGTGGGTCGGGAATGAGCGGGTATAGGTCGCCAATCTCGGCCTTGGCGTGCTTCAGCAAGCGCTCGGCCCAGTAACGGAATTCCTGGGCGAGGCCGCCCCATGTGGTCTCGCCGTTGGTATTTTTCGGCCCGGTCATGCCACGGGCCGTGTCTGCTTTGCCGTACTTCTGGGGGTAGACCAGCGTGCAGAGTTGGACAATGTGGGCGACTGGGTTGAGGTCGTTTGCGTAGGCTTCGCAGCCGAGTCTGAGCGCTTCGAGTGGAATCGCACCGCCCCCTGCAAACATATCAAGTACCTTCGGGCGCGGCGAGCGGCCTTCAACAATATCCTCCGTCGTAACCTTCTTGCCTGTCTCGACGGTGAGCCGCTCCGCGTGGGCTTTGAGGATGTGGCACTGCGCTTCGCTAATGACGTGGGGAGAGCCAGGAAATTGGCAGAGCCTGGCGATAAACTTGGCGGCATTTGCGCGCCCAAGCGATACGCGCTTCTCTTCTGGGCCGTTCTTGGCCTGGAAAAGGTCGGCGGGAACAAGCGCACCGTATACGGCCGCTCGGCAGGCCGTGAGAGGTCGCCGCGCCCACCAAAGGTGCAGTGTAGAGATGTGACCCTGGCGTACGGATTTTTCCCGCGACGCCTCAGCGCTAATGGCCTGGATAGGGAGATAATCTTCGATGAGGCGTTTTTCGTCGTTCATAGCTTCAATCCTTTCTGCTTCCCGGCCACTTCTTGAATGGCGTTGGCGGGAATGTCGAAGTAGCGCGCGGCCACGACTTCCTTCTTGGCGTGGTCAAGGTGCTTGGCCGGATTTTGGATGCGGAGCGGTTCGGCGTCGGGCTTGTCGAGCGGGTTCCACACGACGTAGAGCCAATACGTGTCGCCAAGCTGCACCGCTTTATACCATTCGTTGGTCGTCAGCCGGATGTGTTTGCCGCGTCCGCGTCCCTTCACTTCAATGCGGCGGATTCCATGCACCGGATCACGGTAGCCGGTCTGCGCGTCCGCCGGGCCAAGGCTGCGGACATCGAAGCCGATTTTGAGATGGCCGACGCGCTCGGTCTCCCAGCCACGCGCGGTCTCGTAGGCGATGACGACGTTTTCCGCCGCGAGTTCGCTCGCGCGATTCAGTTCGGGGTCGAGGTCGTCGAGCAAGTCGGCGATAGCCGTCTTCGGCGCGTCCGACGCGGGAACGACAACGGCGGTGGCGATGTGACGCACGGGGCCATGACGGGCGATGGCGAGCCGGTCAAGCCCGGCCACGCGTTCCTTCTGCGAGCGGCCAATGTCTGCGAGGTCGTTCTCGGCTCGCTGCCGGGCCAGCGCGACTTCGGGCGAGCCGGCTTCGCGGGCGCGCAAGGCCATCACCCGGTCTTGCGCCGCACGCAATCGCGTGTTGAAGGACTTTTCCAGATACTCACGGCAGACTTGCACGAAATGGCGGCGTTCCTCCTGACACGCCTGGCGACGCTCGCTTTGGTATGTGCTCTTGAGAAAGTCGGCAGCCGTGCCGGGGTCTAGCCGCCCGATTGTTTCCGGCGCAGTCGGATGGGCCGGAAAATCCAAAAGACAATCGGCGGATACCATCGAAAACTTTTCCGGCGTGCCGGGGGTCAGCTCCTCGCGGACGGCGACAAGCTCGCCATAGAGCGTCTGGTTTTCGCCCTTGGTGTTCTGGCCGCGGACGCTGATTTCAAAAAAGTGTATGCGGCAAGGCTTTTCGGCGGCGGCGTCCACGTAAAGGGCGATGCCGCCGATGAGCGGCGCGAGCTTCTCGTTCAGCCGCTCGTCCACGGCGCCGTATAACGGGTTGCCGGGGCCAAGCAAAATGGCGTCGAGGTGCTGATCCTCTTCCAGATCGCTTTTGTGGAAGGTGATTTTGCGATACGTTGTCTCGGGCTTGCCCATGCGCCTGACGGCTTCCAGCC
>JAKEHV010000283.1 GCA_022614915.1 Gemmataceae bacterium
GCCAAAATCGAGGATTTTGACGAGCCCGCTCGCAGTCAGAAAAATGTTCGCCGGCTTCAGATCGCGGTGAATGACGCCATTGGCATGCGCGGCCGCCAGTCCTTCCGCCAGCGCGGTCCCCATCTCCAAGGCGGCGCTTAGCGAAAGCGGCGCATGCTCCATCCGTTGCGCCAAGGTTTCGCCGGTCAGGTATTCCATAACGGCGAAGGCAACACCCTGGTCCGTGCCCACGTCGAAAATGGCGACGAGATTCGGATGCGACAGAGCCGCCAGCGCCTTGGCCTCGCGCTCGAAGCGCACGAGTGCTTCGTTGGCGCCCGCCAAGTGTTCCGGCAATACCTTGACGGCGACATCGCGATCGAGTCTTGTGTCCCGAGCGCGGTAGACCTCTCCCATGCCCCCCGCCCCCACCGGCGCGAGAATCTGGTAATGCCCCAGTCTGACTCCTGATTCAAGGCGCATGCCGTGGCGTCCCGGTGTGCTTCCTCTTGATTTTAGCGGGATTCAAGGAACTTGTTTCGATTAGGCTGATCCGGCGGCGTCTTCCAATTCCATCACGAATTCCACAATGTCCAGGCTGTCTGCGTCCTTCAATTGAGTTTCCATTTCTTCCGGAGTCGTGCCGTAAATGGCCGCGCCGAGCGCCGCCAGGAATTGGCGTTTCGTTTGACCTGGCGGCCGTGCGAAAAACACCGGCCCCTTAGAACCGACGAGAACCCAAAGCTCCGCGCCGCAGCGCGGGCACTTCTTCGTGCTGATGGTATCGGAATCGGGCGCCCACAGGGCTGTCCGGCAGACGGGACAGCGGTTGTCGCCGAAGCGTGTCATGCACGACTCACTGGATTTTTTCTTCGAGATAACTGGGATCCTTGCGCGCCTGGCGAGTGATAGTAATGATGGTGATTATTTCCATGAGCAAGCAAACCGCAACCAACCCCGTCACAATGCCCGACGCCGGTCCGGGAGAATGAAACAGCCAGACCAGCAGCGGGACCAGCGCAACGCTCAAACAGCCCATTTGGGCCTTGGATTGCGTGAGTGCGGTTTTGACTTTCATCGAACGACCATTGTCACACTCGGCCCAAGGGAATTCAAGCGCGGAGAGGCAGAGATGCGCAGAGAACAACAAGGGGCGAGCCGAGCCGCGTGAGCGGCCGGGTGTGTCGTCAGGCGACGCAACCGACGCCTTACGGCGTACGGCTCGCCAACCGTGAATTCACCGATTCCTTATGGCGGCGGCATTGAAACCTTGATTCTCATTGCTCCCTAAACCCACATCGGATACTCTGGACGTGGGGAAGCAGCTAACGCCCGAGGGTCATCATGCGCGTATGGCACGCTGCCGCGATTCTCTGCACCTTTGCTTTTCACAATTCGCTGCCTGGTCAAACGACGAAAACGGAAAAAATTGAGATCAAGGAAATCGGCGGCCGGTCGCTCGAGAGTTGGATCAATGACATCCGCTCCAAGGATCCGGGCAAACGCTCGACCGCCATCCAAAACGTGCAGCTTTTCGGCGAGCGCTCGATCAAGGCGGTGAAACCCATCATCGACGCACTGAAAAAACATGCGCCGCCGACCAGTCCGGTAGACGCTTCGGTGCGCGTGCATGGCGCCATGGCGCTGGGCAACATCTTGGGTACCCTCAAGGAAGCTGACAAAAAGCTGGTCGCCGACGCCGTCAGCGTTCTCCGCCGCTATCTGGGCGACGGACAGGTGATCATTCAGATTCGCGGCGCTCAGGCATTGGAAGACATTGGCCCAAGGGCCAGCGCGGCCATCCCCGACCTCTTGGCCGCCGCCAAGGAGCCGCTGAGTTGGGAAGTTCGCCAGGCCGCCGTCGCCGCTCTGGGCGCGGTCGCATGGGACGAAAAGGCAGGCCCGCCGTTTGTCGTCTTGAAGGGCTTGTTTGCCGCGCTTGGCGACAACGCCGTTCAGGTGCGCATGGCGGCCATTCAATCGATGACCATGTTGGGCCAACCCGACGATAACAAAGTCCTTCTCGCCGAGGCGAATGCGTTAGACCCGGTGGCGAAGAAAGACCCTGAGGCGTCGATTCGCATTTGGGCCCAGGTCGCCTTGATCAATCTCACCGGCAACGTCGCCAAAGAACGCCTCAATCCCATCTGCGACCTGGCAGAGGACAAGGAATCGGCGGTGCGCGTGGAGGCGGTGACGGCGATCGGCACCATCGGCAAAGATGCCGCGGCCGCTATTCCGGTCTTGATCAAGGCTTTGGGCGATCCCGAACCTAACGTGGTTGCCAGAGCGGCCTGGGGGCTTGGCAGAATGGGCAACGCGGCGCTGGCGGCAGTGCCGATCCTCCAGAAGATCAGCGCCGACCCAAAGTCGACCGACGCCCTCAAGAGAGTCGCGCAGGAGGCCGTCGACTACATCACCGGCAAGAAAAAAGACAAAAAATAAGGCGGTGCGTCATGCGGCGCTCTGTTGTAGCCATCGTGTTGGCGGGCGTCTTGACATTTCCCTGTGCGCGTCAGCAGGCACAAGTTTTCCTCGGCAAAGGCCCACAGGATTGGCTCAAGGCCGTCGACCAGGGCGACGAAGCGGCCCGCCGCAATGCCGCCTACGCGCTTGGAAAACTTGGTTCGCACGCGGCTGACGCGACAGGCTCGCTCTTGCGCCGCCTGGCCGAGGACAAGAGTCCCAAAGTGCGCGAAGCGTCGGCCTACGCTTTGGGCGAAATCGCCAAGGAAAGCCTGAAGGCATCAGCGCAGCCACAACTCGTTCCCGGTCTCGTGAAGGCTCTGGCCGACCAGGATCCGTTCGTGCGCCGCAGCGCCGCCTATGCGCTGGGCTGTCTTGGCACGGAGGGCGCTTCCGCTCAGACCGGCCTCGAAAAAGCTCTCAACGATCCGCGCGCCGAAGTCCGGCAAAACGCCGCCTGGGCTCTTGGCCGCATCGGCAACGCCGGCATCGACGGTTTGCGGCAAGCGATGAAAGACGCCGATGTGTTTGTCAAGCGCGACGCAGCCACGGCGCTGATGCAGTTCAGTCCCGACAAGGCGCGCGTGGCCCTGCCCGAGCTTCTAAACCTTTGCAAGGAAAACTCGTCCGACGTAAGGCGGGCGGCGCTGGCGGTCCTGGTCAAAGTCGTGAACGCGGAGGACGCGGCCGCCGCGGAATCGCTGCGCCAGGCACTTACGGATCAAGACGTCGAGGTCCGCCGCAACGCCGCGCTGGCGCTGTCCAATATCGGCGGCAAAGGAGCGGCCGCCGCCGTGCCCATCCTGCTCGACGCCTTGCGCAAAGGCGACTTGGAGCTGCGCCGCCAGGCCGCCGCCGGCATTCGCAACATCGGCGCCGACGCTGATAGCGCCGTTCC
>JAKEHV010000040.1 GCA_022614915.1 Gemmataceae bacterium
GTGAGCGGTGCCCCCGCTTCCTCACGGGCGCGGCTCTGATCTATTTCCTTGAGTTGTCCGGCTGCGTCGCTCACAAGTTGCGCCAACCCCTGCCCGGTCACTGCCGAAACAGCCAGCACCTCCTTGCCAGTTTCTTCTTGCAGCCGAGCGCGCACGTCGTCGCTGCCGGTCAGTTCGCATTTGCTGACCACGACGATTTCCGGCTTGCCAAGAAGCGCTGGGCTATACAGCTCCAATTCGCGGCGAATGTTCTTGTAATTGTCCACGGGGTCGGCCCCATCCAGCGGAAGCGGCTCGACCAGATGAACGAGGACACGCGTGCGCTCGACGTGTCGCAAAAACTCATGGCCCAGGCCGACGCCGCTGTGGGCGCCTTCGATGAGGCCGGGCAAGTCGGCCAGAACGAAGCCGCCGTCCTCGCCGAAGCGGACCATGCCGAGGTTGGGATGCTTGGTTGTGAAAGGATAGTCGGCAATTTCCGGATGGGCTTGCGACAGCCGGCTCAAGAGCGTGGATTTGCCGGCGTTGGGCAGGCCGATCAAGCCGGCGTCGGCGATGACTTTCAGCTCCAAGACAAGCCAGCGCTCTTCGCCGGGGACGCCGGGCTCGTACTCGCGCGGCGTGCGGTTGGTGGGCGAGGCGAAGTACTTGTTGCCGCGGCCGCCGCGGCCGCCCTTGGCGACGACGACCTCATCGCCGGCTTGCGTGAGGTCGCGGAGGACATTGCCGCGGTCGCGATCGAGAATGATCGTGCCCGGGGGGACGTCAATAACGAGGTCGTGGGCGCTTTTGCCGGTGCAGTTGGCGCCGCCGCCGGCCGCGCCGTTCTTGGCCCGCCAGTGCTTGCGATTGACCAGATCGGCAAGGCTATCCGCGCCGGCCCGCGCGCGCACGATCACGCTGCCGCCGTGGCCGCCGTCGCCGCCGTCCGGCCCGCCGCGCGGCTCGTACTTTTCACGGCGGAAAGCGACGCAGCCACGGCCGCCGTCGCCGCCTTTGACAAAGATGGTCACTCGGTCAACAAACATAAGTGAGATTGTATCAGACCGCCTTGAGGCTGGCGGCCGGGGGCTTCGCACTTCCAAACCTCGCCGAAGCCTCCGGACCCCAAGGGCTCCAGCAAGCGATAACCGCGAATGGGTTCGGAGTCAGGCTTTTTTTCCAAAGGCATGATGGACGGTTCGTGGGCAGCCGGCTTGGCGGAAGGAGGGTGTGTCGATTAAACTTAGGTCACAAAAATGAACCAGTCCAATAACTGCCTCGCTCCGAAAGGAATTATGTATAAATACCTATAACAAGTGCATCTGCAATCAGGGGCAACCGTTATGCTGGACAGTTTCTTGGGCGCGGAAGTCGTGGTCGACATGCGCAGCCGGTTCGTCTGCATGGGCCGGCTGACGCGTATTGCGGAGCACTTCCTTGAAATCAGCGACGCGGACCTGCACGACCTCTACGACACGCAGACGTCGCGGGAAAACTATGTCGCCGCCTCGGTGGCTACGGGCATCAAGCGCAACCGCAAACGCGTGGTGCTGATGGCGGCCGACGTGATCGCGGTCGCCCGGCTGAGCGACGTGGTGGACGAGTGAGCGAAACGTGCAGCCGGCCAAGAAGGACATGCCGTGAACGGCGTCTTTCGTCCACTCCGGAGTCCGTTGAATACGTGTCTGGATCGCTTAATGCGCATGAAGCGCCAATCGCTCCAAGGAAGCAGTTGCCGCCCTCGTGATCCGAGCGGTAGGGGCGCCACGCGAGAGTTCTTTAAGAAGAGATTGCGCATCCGCTGTTCTCATGTGCTCGAGCGCTTCGATCCCCCGCAGCATTTGCAGGTGTTCGGGTGAATCGAGTGCCTGGGCCAGTTTCTGCAGAATCGCTTCGGCACGGCGGCGGACTTCGAGACTTGGCGGGTCGATTAGGATTTGTCTCAGCGCCGGCTCTGCGAGGTCGCCCAGCTTTTGTAGAGTTCTGGTCGCTTTCTCACGCGCGGCAAATGCCTCGGCGCCCAAATCCTTGACCAATTGATCGAGGTAGCCGCCTTCCAAGGCGGGAACCCGTTTCATGTTCGCCTTCAATAGCGGCACGGCCTCCTTAGGGCGTGCGACAAGGCCCCAGACGGCCTGATGAACCCGTGCGCCGTTTTGAGCAGCCAGGTTTTTCCAGAGCAACGGTGCAAGTTCTTGCGCCCCAGGTTCAGGGCTTAAGGCTCCGCCCGTTACATCCCAAATCAGTATGCTGAGGTCGCCAATTCCCGACGCCAAAACTCGGCCGTCGGGACTAAAGGAAATGCTAAAGGCGTCGCCCTCGTAGTTCCGAAATTGGCAGCGCTCCAGCGCTGTTTCCAATTCCCAGACCTTGATGCAACGCCAGCCGCCGGCGCAGAGCAATCGGCCGTCCGGGCTGACGGCCAGGCAATGAACGTATCCCGCCAGTCCGGTGAGCGTGCGCACCTGGCTTCCCGTCTCCGGATCCCAAATGTGGATGGTGCCGTCCATATCTCCACAGGCAAGCAGTCGGCCATCGGGAGAATAGGCAGCCGACTTGAGTCTTTCGAAAGGAAGCGGAAGTTCGTGGATGACTTTGTCCGCCGCGACGTCCCAGAGATAGCTCTTGGCTCCGCCGGCAAGAAACAGCCGCTTCTTGTGCGGCGCAGGCAGTACCAACTGAATTCCCTCCGGTAGTTCGGTCAGACGCCGGAGGATTTTCTTCGTGGCAACGTCCCAGATCCGGACACCGTCGGCATCCAGCGACGCGAGGGACTTCGCGTCCAAGGAGAAGGCCACCGAGCGGATCGGTCCCACGTCTTCCTGAAACGGCGCGAGTTCCTTGCCTGTTTTCGTGTCGAGCATGCGGATGCCGCCTTTTTGCGAGCCGAGAGCGAGCATGTCAATTCCCGGCGCGAATGCCGTCGCGCGGAGCGGCAAAGCTTCGCACGCAACCTGTCGACTCTGCTTCCCGTTTTTCCAGTCCCACCAACGGATTGTTCCGTCCTGGCCTACTGAGACGAGTGTGCCCGGCTGCGCGAAGCCAAGCGCGCTCACGCGGTCTTGATGGCCGGACTGTGGCACAATCTCCTTGCCCGTCGCCGCATTCCAAAAACAAATCCTTTGGTCCGATGAGCCGGAGGCGAGCGTCTTGCCGTCGGGGGAAAAACTCAGGCCGCGCACTTCCTTGTGATGCGCGCTTAGGATGTGGATGGTTTTCTCTTTTGTAATGTCCCAAATCCGAATCGTTCGATCCTGACTCGCGGACGCCACTGTCTTGCCATCGGGTGCGAAGCAAACGCGCAAGACTGCGTCGCGATGCCCGCGCAGAATAGCGCGCTCCTTGCCCGTGTCCACATCCCACAGTCGCACCGTCCGATCTCGACTGCCGGAGGCGAGCCACTTTCCATCTTTGGAGAAACTCACGGATTCGACCTCGGCCTCATGTCCCGTCATTTCGCGGATTTCCTGACCCGTGAGCGCCGTACTGAGCCGAATAGTTCGGTTGTCTCCGCCTGACGCAATGAGATCGCCTTCCGGCCCGAACGCCACGCTCCGCACTACGGTGCCTTTGTGCGGCACAAACGATCGAAGCGGTTTGCCAGCAGCGTCCCACAGTCGCAGTGTCCCGTCAGCACTGCCGGAGGCCAGCACTTTCCCGTCGGATGAATAGGCAACCGAGCGGACGCCGTCCAGGTGACCTTCAATCGTGTGCAACAGTTTGCCGGTCGGGATAGTCCCTTTCCGTCTCGATGGTGAACCGGCGCACCTCTTTGCCCGTCGCGACGTCCCACAGGCGGACGGTGTGATCCCAGCCGGCGGAAGCAAGCGTTGCGCCGTCTGGGGAAAACGACACCGCCATGACATTGTGGCCGTGCCGCAGCCGCGCGGAGCCCAGCCGTGTGAAAGCGCCAGCTGGCAGAAGATCGCCTTGGAAGTCCAACTTGGGCGCTTGCTGTTTTGGCAAGGGTGGCAGGTCCTCCAAGATCTCCTGGCTCTTTGCCGATGCGACAAGACCTGACAGCAGAGCAAGTGCGATGGGAAGGCGAAATCGCATCATGATTGACTCCTCGTTGCGCTTCCATCGACATTGTACCTGTGACGTGATCGTGTGAAAATCCAATGCATTTACGGAATCTGAAGCGCTGCCTTGAGGCAATCGTTGATCTGAATCATGAGCGCAGCAGACAGCTTCCCAATTCCCTTGTGGATATGGTCTTGGTGGACTGTGAAAAGCTTGCCGCACTTCACTGCGGAGTTTGACTTGAGCCCGCTGGCTTTGCCGTCCGCCGTCGCAAGGTCGATCAAAAGCTGTGTTGGATCCTTGCCGACGTATTTGATATTCTTAGTGATGATCAGTGCCACGATAGTTTCGGTCAGAAGCGCATTGCGTGCGTCGGACTGGATGACAAGTGCCGGGCGGATTTTCGATCCGCTTGCGTCGCTGAAGGGATGGTCGAGCAGAATGACATCGCCTCGATTTACTTTCATGGTATGTCATCGTAGACGGACACATCCTCCCAATCTTCAGAATCGAGATTGGCCAGAAGGGGGTACATGATCCGAGCGTCATCGTCGAGAAGACCTTTCATCCTCTCAAACACATCCTTGCGAACGAGAATATATTGCTCCTTGGTGTTTGGGTCGATGGCGACGGCCTCTGATCCGGAAAGCTCTCGGCTTTGTTCTTGCGTTAGTTCGATCATGTTATGCCTCCTTTCCGCCATGCTAACAATCGCCGCAGATTGCAGCAAGTCAGTTAACGAATTCAGAACGTAGGCACTGCATCCGCATCGGAATTGCTGCTTGCGGCGTGGTCCGGCATGCTCGACAATGGCGACGCTGGCGTATTGGATTCACCGTTCATGTGGTAGGAAGGGGACCATGTACATGACTCGCCAATTGATTGTTCCCATGGCAGCTTTCGTCGCGGCCTTAACCCAGGCCGCGACCCTCGCCCGCGCCGGCGATGACCTCGTCCTTTACAAGTTCAAACGCCAAAAGCTCACCGATGTCTATTTCTCCGAAGGCGCTAACGCCGGCGATCTCAACCGCGACGGCCAGGCCGACGTGGTCTACGGGCCGTATTGGTTCGAAGGGCCCGACTTCAAAGTCAAGCACGAGCTGTATCCCGCCAAGCCGCAGCCGCGCGAGGGTTATGCCGACAACTTCTTCAACTGGGTTTACGACTTCAACGGCGACGGCTGGAACGATGTCTTCGTCGTCGGCTTCCCTGGCAGACCGGCCTACGTTTATGAAAACCCGAAAAGCGGGGTCTCCCCTCGCCCTCAGGGAGAGGGGCCGGGGGTGAGGGGGCACTGGCCCAAACACCAGGTCTTTGATGCCGTGGGCAATGAGTCGCCCCACTTCATCAACCTTGTCGGCGACGAGCGCCCCGAATTGGTTTGCACTTTCAACGGCGCGTTCGGCTTCGCGACTATCGACTGGAAAGAGCCCTTCAAAAAGTGGAGCTTTCATGTCATCTCGAAGCGCCCCGCCCCCAAGCAATTCGGCCACGGTTTGGGCGTCGGCGACGTCAATAGCGACGGGCTCAAGGACATCATCACTTTCGACGGCTGGTTTGAGCAGCCAAAGCAAGACCCGGAAAACTCGCCTTGGACTTTCCACGCGGTGCAATTCTCCAACGCCTACGGCGGCGCGGAAATGCACGCCTACGACGTGGACGGCGACGGCGACAACGACATCATCACCAGCCTCGCCGCTCACGACTACGGCTTGGCCTGGTACGAGCAGGACAAAAGCGGGCCGGTAACCGTCTTCCGCGAACACCTCATCATGGGCAAGAATCCCAAACAGAGCCGCTACGGCACGCTGTTCACCGAGCTGCATTCGGTCGCGCTCGTAGACATCGACAGCGACGGGCTGAAAGACATCGTCACGGGCCGCACGTTCTATTCGCATCACAAGCAAAGTCCCATGTGGGACGCCGGCCCCGTCGTCTATTGGTTCAAGCTTTCGCGCACCAAGGCGGGCGTCGACTGGCTGCCCTACGAGCTCGACGGCGTATCCGGCATAGGCCGGCAGCTCAGCATCGCCGACGTCAACGGCGACAAGCTGCCCGACATCGTGGTCGGCGGCATGGTCGGTTCGCACGTGCTCGTGCAATCGCGACAAAAAGTGAGCCGCGACGTCTGGGAGAAAGCCCAGCCCAAACCGCTGAGTGAGCTGGCGCGGCCAATCAAGCGCGGACCGTTCCCGGCAATCGCCAAGGACACAGGCAAAGTCGCGGACGCGCTGGAAGCAGAGGACCTGGCCGTCAAAGTCACCGGCGGCAAAACGTCGGTGCAAGCCATGAACGCATTCACCAAAGACCGCTGGAGCGGCGGCAAACATCTCTTCTGGAATGGCGCGAAACCCGGCGACCGCTTGGAATTGACTTTCGAGGTCAAGGCCAAGGGCAAGTACGCCGTCGCGGCCGCCTTCACCATGGCCCGCGACTACGGCAGCGTCCGCGTTCTGCTTGACGACGTCCCGCTCGGCGAAAACATCGACCTTTACAACTTCCCGGACGTGATATCCACCGGCGCGTTGGCGATTGGCTCGAAAAAGCTCGAAGCCGGCAACCACCGACTCACTATTGAGATGACCAGCGTCAATCCGGCGGCGGCGGGAGGCGACAAGCTGGGGGTGGATTACCTGCGGTTGACGGCGGAATAGAGTCCTA
Source organism: Gemmataceae bacterium (assembly GCA_022614915.1). GTDB lineage: Bacteria > Planctomycetota > Planctomycetia > Gemmatales > Gemmataceae > JAKEFD01. The sequence continues at coordinate 6,667 of JAKEHV010000040.1, forward strand.
TTACGCGCTACGGCACAATGCGGCAACCGGGTTCCTATTGGCGCTGTTCGAAGAGTTTCTGGAATTCGGGCAGTCGTCGAATGGGATCCCAGTCCGCGCTCGCCGCGATCTGAGCGGCATTTTTTTGCTGGTATCCCAAGTCGAGCGCTTGCTGAATGTTCTCGATGGCTCGAAGTGCATAGTTTGCTACAAGGTCCTTGCTTGTTGTCCGGTCAAGCGCGGCGACCAGCTCTACGTAACAACGGGCGACTTGCAATCGGAGAAAGGCGTTTTTCGGATCGCTTTGCGCCAGTTCTTCGGCCATATTGGCTGCGATGGCGTGGCGTCCCTCGCGCGCGAGTGAGCCGGTCAGTGTCACCGCACCCTCGATTGCGTCCAAAAAACTCCGATTTGTGCTGCACACGGTTTCCAGATCCGTTAGTCGCGAATGATAGGCTGGGACTGTTTTTGCAGTCGCCGGAGCGTCCCGGAGAACTTGCAACCCCCGCTCAAACCAAGCAGTCTCGGCAGCGAGATCCTGTGTCGAAGCGCTTTCCAAGTGGCCCAGATTGGTCAAAGTTTGCGCCCATTGCAGCCAGGCTCGGACGTCGTCCCGATCGGCTTGCACCGCTTCTTCGCCGAACGTGACGGCCTTGTGAAAGGACGCGCGGGCGGCATTCCATTGTCCCATGTCTTGTTGGATTTGCGCGAGCTTGGTGTAAGCCAGCGACAGCCGGAGTTTCGTCTTGGGCGGAACGGGATGCACGAGGGGCGTTTGCAGAAACTCAATGGCTTGCGTGGAAAACAACAATGCTTGGTGCGGAGTCCCAGTCTCTTGAATTTTCTTTTCCAGCACGGAAGAAAACTGCTCCCAGAAGCGAGCACGCTTTCCCAATGTTTGCGCAAACGCCTGATAGGCCGTTACGGCCGGGCCTTCGACTTTGCGACCGGGTAATCCCAACTCCTCGATTTCCTTGGCAGTCCGCACCATTTGCTTTTGATACGCAAGAGCGTCTTTCAAGTCTTCTTGCTGCAACGTCTCGACAGGATTGGCTTGAAGATCTTGTTGGAGAAGAACCATGGCGATGATCACAGGAAAAAACGAGCCCAGGTTCTTTAGCTTTGACGCCTCGGGATATTGCTTCAGCAACTGGTCATGAAGCGCCCACGCCTTCCGCCACGCGGCAAGCGCCGCGTCGAGGCGTTCCATCGCCTTGCCGGCAAGCGCGATTTGCGCGGCGATCAGCTTGGCCTCCGGCTCTTTGCGATGTACATACTGGCTGTGCAAAAGCTCCGCGAGCAATCCAAACAAGTCCATGGACGCCGGTGCCGGCTTGGTCAATTTCGCATCGGCGTTTGAAAAAACCGAGGCCAATTGCGGGTCGGGGGGCGCCTGGATGCGCCGTTCGGCGGCATCAGCGTTTTGGCGCAACCGCAATTCTTCCCGGATACGGCGGACTTGCTCCTCAGCCCATTGGGCGGCTTCGCGCTGCTGGTCCGCCTCGGTTTTCAAATTGTAAATCAACAACACCAAGAGCACCAGCGGCGTCACCCAGAGGACGAGCTTGATGGGCTCAGCGTTTTGCAAGAGGAACAACCGCAACCCGCTCACCGAGGTCGGCATGGGGCTTGACGGCACGGCAGCGTCGGTGGTCAACACGGCAATCCATTGCTGCATGAAACAGTCGCTCGGATTTCGTTGGGCGTCTTGAAAATAACCGCTGTGCCCGAAGCAGTGAAAGCGATTCGTCAGGCTCTCCCCGGTCATGCCGGTAAAGCCGGTCAGGCCGGCCATTCCGGTGCCGAGTACCAGGAGCTGGTTGATTACCAACACCCAGTCTTGCGTGCCGCACTCGTTCAGCACCCGGCGCACCTTGCCGTCGCGGATCAGTTTGCCCCACGGGAAACCGTTCTTTAAGACGCTGCCCGCGAGCACGATCGTGTTGATGCTGGGGCGTTTGTCCTCGGCGATGCCCATAAGCCCCCAACCGACCAAGTGCGTGCCAAAACTGTGAGCGACAATGTCGATGCGAGCCTTGGGGTAGTTTTTCAGCTGCTCCTTTAGCTCGTGACGGAACCGCCGCGTAACCAACCACCGCAGCAGCGGAATCAGAAACGCGATGACCGAAAAGTAGCCGTATTTGTAGTGAAAAGTCTTGATCTGCGGCTCGCGCTGTTGGAGCAGAATGCCGAGCCGTTCCTGCCAATGGCCGACGGTGCGAATACCGTGTACGGTCACCACTAAATGTGGTTGGGACGGCCCTGGGTCGGTCGCGGCAAGGGTTGACGCGACAGCATCGACTTGGACTTGATCGGTAGCCATCGGTATCTCTCCTAGGCAAAGGAATCATACCCGGCCGATCCCGACGTGCAAGCATATGTTGGAAGGCTGAAAAGGCAGCCGGTCCAAACAGGCTCAAAGAACAAATAGACTATCCCTCTAGCGAAAAAGCGATTCTCGCAATGGTCCGAGCCGCGACCGTGAGAAAGCGGGGCACCCACACAAGCGGGGCCGCTTCTGGCTACGCACCATGTAGCGACAAGCGGCCGCTTGTCGGCTCCAAGACCACCCGCGGACTTGTACGGCGCGAAACTTGGCTATTGAATGATCTCGCTCACCACGCGGCCGGACACGTCAGTCAGGCGGAAGTTGCGGCCCGCGTAGCGGTAGGTGAGCCGCTCGTGGTCGAGGCCCATGAGGTGGAGCATCGTGGCGTGCAGGTCGTGCATGTGGACTTTGTCGTCAACGGCAAGGTGGCCGTAGTCGTCGGTGCGGCCAAAGGCGATGCCGGGCTTGGTGCCGCCGCCGGCGAGGAACATGGTGAAGCCGCCGGGGTTATGGTCGCGGCCGGTGCCGTTGCGCTCGGCGTAAGGTGTGCGGCCGAACTCGCCGCCCCACCAGACAATCGTGTCTTCCAAAAGCCCGCGGCGCTTGAGGTCCGCCAACAGCCCGGCGACGGGTTTGTCCGTGGCCAGCGCATGGTCGGCGTGCTTGGGCAGATTCGAGTGCTGGTCCCAGGCGGGATTGTCGGTGTTGTCGCCGTAAGTGATCTGAATGTAGCGGACGCCCGCTTCGGCGAGTCGCCGAGCCATGAGGCATTGCCGGCCGAAGTTGTCGGTCGCCGTTTCGCCGATGCCGTA
>JAKEHV010000284.1 GCA_022614915.1 Gemmataceae bacterium
CGTCAAGGTCACGGTGTCGTTCCCCCATTGGAAGGAAGCCAACTTAGTTCCCGCAACGATGGAAGTACCAATGACCGATGCGCCTGCGGTCGAGGACAAACGCTGAGGGTGGAGTTGCCTAACACATCCATGGCCGGAACAGTCAAGAGACGTACCTTCCACGGAAGGATGAGTTCTTTCATCCCGCTTCTTTGGGATAGGCTCCAGCCCATCTCACATGCTGGCCAATGGCGACTCGTGATGGAGCAGTGCTCCTTCAGCAGCAAGTAGAGGGCGGGCGTGCTGCCCCGGCTTGGCAGAGGTATCACGTGCGAAACGCACCCGGATTTCGGAGGTAAACATGAGTTCGCTTACCGACGAGGAAGACCCCGAATTCCAAGAGGCCCTTCAACTACTCCAGGGCGGCAGCTTCGACGCCTCGGCGCCGCTGTTCGGCACGGGAACGGATTTTGCCATCGATCGGCCGCGGATCATCGACTGGTATGATCAGGGACACTTCAGCGATCATCCGCAGGCACTGGCCGAGGCACTCAGTTGTGCGTGTTTCCTTGGCCGGACCTGCATTGCGGAGTACTTGTTGGATCACGGGGTTGACCCAACGGCGGGGGACGGCACGGGCATGGACGCTTTCCACTGGGCCGTCAACCGCGGCAAATTGGAAACCGTCCGCTTGCTCATCCGGCGCAAGGCGCCGCTGGAAGTCCGCAACATGCACGGCACCACGGTGCTCGGCACCGCGGTGTGGTCGCTCATCAACGAGCCGTGGTGGCCTGATCAGCTTCGGATCATCGAAGAGTTGCTCGACGCCGGGGCTCGTGTGGAGGAGGCAGGTTATCCAACGGGACACGAAGAGGTCGATGCGGTGCTGCGGCGCCACGGCGCGTCGTGAACGAGTTTGGGTGGGGCTTCTGCGCGAAACATTCGAAGCGAGTCGAGTCGCCGCGCAGGAACCTCGTCATTGTGGTGGTGCTGGACACGGAGTTCGCGCTGTCGTTTCTTCAGTACCTTAGGCGCAGGCCGACGACGTTCGCGTTATAGCCCTCACTGAGGTGGCCGAGCGTGCGGTGGCCGCCGCAACGGTGGTGCAGCCGATAAAAAACCTCGATGTTGGAGTAGGCGGGACTGGATACGGCGATTTCCGGTCCGAGGTAAAAAAGAAAGCTCGCCTCGCCGCGTTTGGCGTTTTCGCGAACGCGTTCGTGCCCCATCGACTCGGTGACGGCGCTAAAGCCGGCCGTCATGCTCGGCGTAATCCTTAAGAGATCGGCGAGCCTGATGCCGTCATAGCGGAGGGTCGGGCCGGCCCACACTTCTGCGGTGTAGGCATCGCCGAATCGATTCGCCAAGCCGATCTCCCCGCCCAAATGGAAGTTGTGCGCCGACCAGGGGTAGCATTGATACCCAAGGCCGATGACGTAGTTGTCGTCGTAGGTCACGTTGAAGACGTCGGCGGTGTGGCCCATTGAGCGCGTCGTGAATTGCCCGCCGAAGATGAACACTGATTGATGGGGCCTCCAACAGCCAGGGCCGTGGCCTCTGCCACAAAAGGCATCCCAAAGCGAACAGCAGCAACGGTCGCACGCGCGGACCTCAGGCGGCAGAGCCGAGCTGTGAGCCGGCTGGGGACCCGGCTTTTGCTCGCTTGTCTGGCGAACCTGACTTAAAAGCCGTGAAGGAAGGATTAGTATAGTCGATACAACGAGGAGTTTAAGCAAAGGTGCCATAGACGATTCCGTTCATGCCATGACCAGCCGGCTTTGGAGTTTTTGTCCATGCGATGAGTGGGGGGTGCGGACAGCTTGTTTTGTGCTATCGACATCAACTTCGGCCCCCTTGAGGGGGCTGGAGGGCGCCTCGAAAACGAGATCTCCAAGAGCCGTTGTGAGCGGCACGACCCAACCGACCGACAGCATCCGCTTTCCGCGCACGCCGGCTACATTGGCACTGCCGGTTCTCGGTCCCCCGGCATCTAACTCTGGCCCGTCTCGCCCAGAATCTTCACCAGCGAGGCGATCACCTCCTTGACGCCGCCGAGGCGCGGGTGGATGCGGTGGGCGCGGCGGTAGGAGCGCAAGGCGGCCCGAATCTTCTTCAGCTTCATGTAGCATTGGCCCATGCCGCTGGCCGCGCCGAAATGGAAGGGATTGAGCCGAAGCACGCTCTCGCAGTCGGCGATCGATTCCGCGTAGCGCCCCAACCGATAATAGACGACGGCGCGCTGGTTGTACGCCTCGGCGAACATCGAAGCCTTCACCAGTAGCGCGTGGAAGCCGGCCAGCACGGTGTCCGCCGAGTCTTCGTGCACCGGCATCTGCATCAAGCGCTGCAGCTCTTGGTTATTGTGGGGCGTGTCCGCCTTGAACCACAGGGACCAAAGCGCATCCGCGGCCAATTCGCAGACGGCGGCATCTTCGTCGTGCAGCCGCGCCGCCAGCGCCGCATTCGATTCCATTGATCCGGTGAGCCCCAGCGCCAACGCGGCGGCTTGCCGCAATTCCGCATCGGCTGCGCTAAGGAGCCGGAGCAAAGTGCCTTCGAGATAGCGCGACTGAACGGCCTTTCTGAATTGGCTGAGCCCGCGTTTGAGGCTCTTGGCAAAAGCGCGCGGATCGTTGGCGACGGGTTTTTCCGGCAACACGCGATACAACTGCAACAGCAACGGGGGATGCACGCTCACTTCTCCTGAAACCGATTAGGGGCACGAGGTATTTTTAGGAAAACGATAAGCGCTTGCAACCGGCAATCGCAACTGGTTTCATTGGGTTGGCTAAGGCAGCCCGGACGCCGCGGCGGCGGGCGAGCTTGCTTCGGGCCGCGCCTTCTTCCACGCTGCTACGTCTTGTGTCAAGACCTCCACCGCGCGTTCCAACTGCGGATCGTGGCCGCGCGCCAGCTGATCGGGATGCACCTGGACTAAGACGTCCGGCGCGACGCCTTCCTTTTCCAGGCTTACCCCTTTGTGCGTGGTGACACGGATGCGCGGCGTGCGAAACGTGGAGCCGTCGATGAGCGTGATGTCGCGTGCCCCGAGCACCTGGCCCGCCGTAGGCTCGCCGACCAGCTTGCCCAAACCCAGCGTGCGAAAGGCGTGCGGGAAAATCTCGGCGTCGGAGTAAGAGCGGTTATTGACCAAAAGCACCAAGGGCTTCGTCCAGCGCCGGTCGTTGGCATTAAGGGCCAGACCGGTGGCGCCGTCCTTTTGGCTGAAAAAAGTGTGCTCGCGGCCGCTCAAATAGCCCAGCAGTTGCTCGTGCGTGAAACCGCCGCTGTTGTAACGCACGTCCAACACGATGCCGTCCTTGTCGAAGCAGTCCGAATACAGGCTGCGCAGAAAGCGATCGAGGTTGTTTTCGTCCATCTTGGCGACGTGGATGTATCCGAGCGCTCCTTTGCTCTGCTCGTGCACTTTTTCGGCGTTCTTACGGGCCCAGCGCTCATAGAAAAGTTCGCGCACCGGCTCGCGCGCAACGGCTTGCAAATGCAGCCGCCGCGTGGCTTTGGGCTCGGCCGGATCGCTCGTGACGTGGACCAGCACGCTTTCGCCGGTTTTGTCGTTGAGCGCCTTGGCCGCGTCGAATGCCGGCGTCAACTCTGCCCCGTCGATTTTCAAGAGCACGTCGCCAGGCTGAATACCCAGGCCGCGGCGATCGGCCGGCCCGCCGCGCAGAACCTCGGAAATCTTAAGACCCGGCCCGCGGTAATCTTCGTCGAAGATCAAGCCTAATTCGGCGGTTTGCTGCTCCGGCACGCCGAGGCTGCCGCTGATGCTCAGGTGCGACGCGTTCAACTCACCCAGCAACAAATAGACGAGGTAATACAGATCTTCCTTATGAGTCACATGCCGAACGAGCGGCCGGTATTTTTCGCGCATTTTCGGCCAATCGACGCCGTGGAAGGCCGGATCGTAGAAGTTTTCGAGCAAAGCGCGCCAACTTTGGTCGAACATTTCCTGAAAGAGATTTTCGTCGCGAATGTTAAGCTTGGCCTGGAATGCAATGGTCCCCAGCCCTGGAAAAATCAGCGCGCCAGGCTGCACGGGTGCGGCGACGTTGACGGTGCGCAGAGCGCCGGCGCCGTCGCGGAAATACAGCATGCTGGGGAACAGACGCGACCATTGAATCTGCTTCGGGTTGGTGTTGCCGACGGTGATGCGCATGATCTGGCCGCCGTCGGTATTGGCCAGCCACAGGTCGCTCTGGCCGTCCACGGTGGCGCGATAGGCGATGCGATTGCCGTCGTTGGAAATGGCGCATTCGAAGATGGCCTGACCGGCGGGCTGCTTGACGCGCAAGTGAATGTCGTCCCAATCGATGAGCTTGTTGGCGGCCACGCCGGGCGCAGCCGGTTTTTGCAGCGACAACACATACGCGCTCGTCAAACCGCGGCGGCGACTGCTGATGAACGCCAGCTTCGGACTGCCCTTGCTCCAGGTGACGCCGCCGTTGTACGTGGCGAAGCGCGTGACGTTGCGCGGCGGATCGGCCGCGGTCGGCCCTGTTCCTGGCACGATGAACAATTCACTGGCGAAGAACCGGTCGTTGCGCGCGTACACCAGCCACTGCCCGTCCGGCGACCAATCGTAGTCAAAGATCTGCCCGTCCTTCATGAGCACTTTCTGATCGCTGCCGTCGGGGTTCATGGACCAAAGCTGGCCGGTGCGAAGGAAGTTCACACGCTTGCCGTCCGGCGAAAAAGACAGACCCATTTCCGGTTCCGGCGTCGACGTGAGCTGCTTGACCTTGAAGCGATGCGCTTGCACGAGTTCGGGATGCTCCGGATCGTCGGATTCGAGGGAGAAGATGTTCTCGTGTCCGCCGCGATCGGAAAGAAACAGCAGTTTGCGCGAGTCCGGCGCCCAGGCCACGCCGTGGTCGAAGGCTGGATTATCCGTCAGGCGTTTGGCTTTGCCGCCGCCGCGCGGCATCGCGAAAATCTCGCCCTGGACGACGAAGGAGACGTATTTTTCGTCCAAAGACAAAGAATACTCGCTGACGCCGTTGGTGAAGGTGGTGATGCGCTCGGGGTTGGTCTTGTCGTCGGCGTTCACTTCAATGTCGAGCTTGCGCGTGTTGCCGGTTTTCACTTCGAGCAGACATAGATCCGGCCCGCATTCGTACACCATCCACTGGCCGTTGCCGGATAACCGGGCCCGCCGCACGTTGTCTTCGGCGTGCCGCGTCACGGCCAGGGGCGCGCCGACCGTGACGCCGCCGCGCACGCTCACGGTGACCTCTTGCCTGACGATATTCGCGGGCGCGCCCAGGCATTCGCTCACGTAATAGAGCGTTTTGCCGTCGGGCGCCCATTGCGGATACATGTCCTGGCCATTGAAGCTGGTGAGCTGGCGATTGTTGGAGCCGTCGGCGGCAGCGATCCACAAATCGTCGTTCGCCGAGCCGCGATAGCCTTTGCGATACCAGACGCCGGGCCCCCGTACGTAGGCTAGCCATTGCCCGTCAGGGGACAGCGTCCCTTCGCGGCCCTCGAACGCGCTTATACGCTCGGCCCGCCCGCCAGTCACAGGCACGGCGTACAGCTCTTGCCGCGGCGGAAAGTCCAGTTGCCGCGTCGAGGAAAACAGAATCTTCGCGCCGTCCGGCGACCAACCATTCACAAAGTCGTCCGCGGAATCGAATGTGAGGCGCGTAGGCCGTCCCCCCTGCGTGGGGATGACAAACACGTCGTACTGCCCATGCCGGTTGGACGAAAACGCGATATTGCGACCGTCCGGACTGAAGACGGGATAGAGGTCATGCTTTTCATGCATGGTCAGATGCCGCGCCGTTCCCCCTTTGGCTTCGACGATCCACAAATCGCCGAGATAACTAAAGACCACCGTCTGGCCATCGGGCGAAATGTCCGGCGTCCGTGCCAGGCGAACCGGCTCCGCGAACGCCACGCCGTGGTTGCAAACAAAAAGAGCGATTATCAGCAAGGACAAGCGGGACATAACGAAATCCTCGATAGACACTCAGAGTGCGGCGACGAATCGCCCCACTCCAAATCGTAACAACGGTCCGCCAAAAAAACACGCGCCTTTCGTGGCAAAGGCCGCGGCTGGAGTTATGATAGAAAGGCCATCTCTTGGTGTTTCTCTACAGGGAGGAACGAATCATGTGGCGAAAAAGTTTGATTGCCCTCTACTGTGCGGCGGCTATAGGCCTGTGCATGCTCGCCAGGAGTCCGGCGGGGGAGAAACCCAAGGGCGGCGTCAAGACGTTCGAACTTGGGGACAAGGAAAACGGCGTCCTGCTGGTTCGCTTCAAAGCCGGTGCTCGCGCGGAAATCAAAGTTGAGAGCGAGAAAGAAACGGACGTGGACCTTTACGTCATCGACGGCAAGGGCAAGTTCGTCGCTCGCGATACGCGCATCAGCAAGAATTGTCAGGTAGACTTCACACCGGATGCCACACAGGTCTTTCAACTGCTTGTGGACAATCTCGGCCCCGGCAACAACAAAAGCAAACTGACGCACAACGGCGAAGAAGTCGTCTTGAAGACCCAAGACGAGAAGCCGTTCGAATTGAAGCCGAAGGCCAAGAAGTCTTTGGAGATACATTTCCGCGCCGGCCAAGACGCCGCGGTCTGGGTGTACAGCGATGCGAAGACCGACGTCGATCTCTACATCTACGACAAAGACAACAACCTCGTGGCCCAAGACATAAGGGTCAGCAAAGACTGCTTTGTGTTGTTCGCTCCCAAAGAAACCCAGGTTTTCAAGATCGAAGTCGTCAATGTGGGGCGGGAAGCCGCCACCTGCAAACTGAAATACTCCATTAATCCCAAACACAAAGACTAAGGGGATTCTACATGATGCGCGGCACTGCTCTCTTTTTCGGCCTGGCATTGGTTGTGGGCGGCTCGGCGGCGCAAGAGCGCGTCCAGCAATCCAAAATCGCCACCAAGGCCTTCGACTTGCAAGAAGACGACAAACTGGAATTCAAAGTGACATTCGCAAAAGGCAAACGCGTCTTCCTGCGCGTGGACAGCGAGCAGGAAACCGATGTCGACTTGTACGTCGACGACTCCAACGACGTCGAAGTCGCGGCCGACGACCGCGTTCATAAGAATTGCCTGGCCACTTTCGTCCCCAAAGAGACCCAGGAATACAAGATCATCATCGACAACCTCGGGCCCGGCGCCAACAAAGGCAAAATCACCTACGGCGAAGATCTGTTCAAAATCACGCAGGACATCAAACCCTTCGACATCAACGAAAAACAAACCAAGGCCTTTGAGCTGAAGTTCGAGAAGGGCAAGCCGGTTTACATCTTCGTGGAAAGTGAATTGGACAGCGACGTCGATCTCTTCGTCAAGGACAAGGAGGGCAAAGAAGTCGTCAAGGATGACTCCGGCAACCCAAGCGCGGCCGGAACGTGGGTGCCCGAGTACAGCGGCGTCTTCCGCATCGAGGTGGTCAATCTGGGCGAAGGCGCCAACCGCTGCCAAATCCTTATCGTCGAAGAGCCAGCCAACGCCCGGCCCATGGCGCCGGAGCGTGGACGAGAAAGGGATCGAGATCGGAATTGATTGTCAGGTTACGATACGCGTAGTTGCTTCGACCGTGCGTCATGAACAGCGACACCGCCATGCCCGGCGACACTGCCCAGTTCCCGGCGCCGCCTCCGCCTTCCATTCAGGTGGAGTTCGGCGCCCTCTCGGACGCGGGCAAAGTGCGGCCCAACAATGAAGACCACTTTCTCATCGCGCGTTACGGGCGCTCGCTGGAACCCGTCCTCACCAACTTGCCCCAGGACGCTTCGCTTGGCCGCCACAAGGAAATCGGCTACGGCATGGTCGTGGCCGACGGCATGGGCGGCGCGGCGGCAGGGGAAGTCGCCAGCCAAGTCGCCATCCAAGTCCTGTGGGACCTGGTCCTGCACACGCCCGATTGGATCATGAGCACGGAGGAAACGGAGACGCAGCGCGTGTTAGAGCGCATGGCCGAACGCTACCGGCAAATCGACGCGGTCCTCACCGAATTGAGTTCGACCGATCCAACGATGGCGGGGATGGGCACCACTCTGACGCTCGCCTGCAGCTTGCGCAATCGTCTTATACTCGCGCATGTCGGCGATTCGCGGGCCTACTTCTTTCGTGGCGGCAAGCTGCACCAACTGACGCGCGACCACACCGTCGGCCAGTCGCTGGTCAAATTGGGCATGTTTGAACCCGACGACCCCTCCATCCGGCGTCTGCGCCATGCGCTCACACGCGTGCTCGGCGGCCATGGCGGCAGCGCCGAAGCCGAGGTGCAAAGCGTCGCACTCTGCGACGGCGACCAGGTCCTCTTGTGCAGCGACGGCCTGACCGACATGGTGGACGACGACGCCATCGCCGCCGTGCTGGGCAGCGCGACGACCGCGCAGCTTGCATGCCAAATGTTGGTCGATCTCGCGCTTGGTAACGGCGGCAGGGACAATGTGACCGCCGTTCTGGCACGTTATCGCTTCACACACAACACTAGCCCGACGCGCTAGCGAGGGCGTGCGTGTCGCCGCTGCGGACGCCGTTTCTAACGTGAGATTCCTCGCAGGATCCGTAAAAGGGCATTCATTTCCTCGGGCAACCCGTTCGCCCTCGACCGGTCGTTGTCTTGGTCTTGATTTTAATCTTGATCCTAATCAAATTCCTAATCGTAATCTTCGTTTTGATCTTTGTCTTCTTCGGCCGTGTCGCCGCCTGGACAAGGAATTCGGGTGCGCGGCAGCAGTATTCTAATTCGATTGGATGCAGGAGGAACGAAGCATGGCCTGGGTTTGTCTCATTTCCGCGGGAATCTTCGAATGGGGTTGGCCGGTCGGCCTCAAGCTGGGGATGACCGAGAAAGGCTTTCACTACGGCTGGCTGGCTTTCGCCGGCGTGACCATGCTCGCGAGCGGCGGACTGCTCCTGGTCGCGCAGCGCTCGATCGCCATGGGCACCGCCTACGCGGTCTGGACGGGCATCGGCGCGGTTGGCGCCTTTGTTCTAGGCATCTTGATTTTCCAAGAAGCGGCGACAGTGCTGCGCTTCCTGTTTCTTGGGTTTATCGTCGCCGGCATTTTGGGGTTGAAGCTCACCTCGGATCAATAACGGTCACCCCCAAAGCAGCGCTATCGAATTGCGGCTGCAAACTCTTGATGTTCCGCGTGACGGACCTCGTCTCCATGCCGCGGCCCGCAACAGCCAAAGCGAATGTGCACGCCGAACACGAGTGACTGGACTTCCATGTCCATCGACGTGGACGTGCCCAAGCGTTCCACGATCGAGCCGGAGATTTCGTTCCTGAAGGCGTGTACGTAACCCACCGACAAGGCCATCGATTCGTTGAGCTGCATCATGGCGCCCACGCTTGCGGTGTGCTGGGTGATGCCCGGCAACTGCGTGTTGAGCAACGTCGCCGTGTTCGGGATGGGGTTTTCGTTGAAGATGTAGCCGGCGCGCAGCGTCAGGCAACGGGTGAGCTGATATTGAGCACCGACAGCCACCGCAATGATGTTTTGCCACTTGGCCGCATCGCCCAACAGGTCGGCGTGTTCATAGTCGAAGTAACGCACGTCCGCCGCCAGGATCAGGCCATCGATGCCTCTGTAGGCGACGCCGGCAGAGAAGATCTGCGGCAGGCTGAAGTTGATAGAGAACGAAGTCGGATTGCCGACTTCGTCGCGGGCGTTGAAGCGCCATTTCTCGAACCATTGCGGGCTGGTGTAACTGAAACCGACGCTGACGTCGGGCGCGAGCTCATAAACCAGACCGGCGCGGACGCCGCCGCCCCAGAA
>JAKEHV010000285.1 GCA_022614915.1 Gemmataceae bacterium
CAAATGTGCGGCAGGATGCCGAATACACCCTTGCCGAACATCGTGTATTGAGTTGACCAACCTGAGGAATAGCGGCGCCGCATGGCTGCGGGGCCGCTATTTTTTTTGCCGGGCATTCTTGCCCGCCGGCAGACAGGAATGTCCGCCCTCGTGCAGCTCCCTCACATCGGCCCCCTCTCCCCCAAGGGGCGAGAGGAGAAGTTGCCCTCGGGCGCACTTGTAACAAGATTCGGCATTCTGAGAAGAGACAATCCGTGGAACACACTGCAAAATAAAGAGAATGATGCGTGTACTTATCACGGGCGCCGCAGGCTACATCGGCAATTATCTTGTTCGCGCCCTGGAAAAAGAACACGATCTTGTCTGCGGCGATGTCCGGCCGCTACCCGGCGATTCTCGTTGGGTTCCCCTCGACGTGACACGTATGGACCAGGTCATGGCCGCCACAAAGGGTGTGGATGCGGTCGTTCATCTGGCTATCGCTTCCGGGTACGAAGGCGAATACGAAGACGACGCCTTCAACCAACTCCGCTTCGATGTCAACGTCAAAGGAACCTGGAACGCGTTGGAAGCCGCGCGACGCTGCGGAGTGCGGCGTTTCGTGTACACGAGCAGTCTCATGGTCGTGTGGGGGTATGCGCCGCCGACGTGGGTGGACGCCGACGCGCCGCCGCGGCCGATTGGCGCCTACGCGCTCACCAAACAACTCGGCGAAGAGATGTGCCGGCATTATGCACAAACGCATGGACTTTCCCTAGTTTGTCTGCGCATTCCCAAGCCTATTGACCCCGAAGACACGGCCTGGAGAAAGCGACGAATTCGCCCGCAGTGGCTGGCGTTTCCCGACCTCGTGCAGGCCTACTCCTTGGCGTTGGCCGCCCCCCACATCGGCTTTGAAATCCTCACCGTCGTCGGCGAAAGCTCGCGGCGACGCTGGGACTTGTCGCGCATCCAAGACGTGTTAGGCTATCGGCCAACGATTCGACTGGAGGATTTAGGCTTCCAGCTCGGCGACGAGCGCGGCTAACCAAGAATGGTCAGCGAGGAGATCATGGCGAAAATGAAGTTCCGCTTCGGCGTGCATCCGGCTGTCGCGATGGTGCAAAAGTGCATCGTCGAACTCAAGGAAAAGACCGGCCGTTCTTTAGAGGAGTGGCAAGCCTTCATCAAGAAGAACGGCCCCGCGACCGAGGAAGCGCGCCGCGCTTGGCTCAAGGGAGATCTCGGGCTCGGAACCAACTACGCCGGCTGGATTGCGGCGCGCACGGTCGGCAAAGGCGAGGACGAGACGCCCGAAGGATATCTCAAAGCCGCCGACCAATATGTCGAGGTGATGTTCTCTGGAAAGAAAGAAGGACTGCGGCCGATCTACGAAGCGCTCATGGAATTGAGCTACGGCATCGCCAAGGACGTGAAGGCGTGTCCGTGCCGGACCATGGTGCCCATCTATCGCAACCATGTGATCGCGCAGATCAAGCCGACGACGAACACCCGTGTGGATTTCGGCTTCGCCCTCAAGGACACCAAGGCGAGCGGCCGGCTGATCGATACGGGCGGCTTCCAGAAGAAAGACCGCATCACGCACCGCATCGGCATTACCAGCGTCAAGGAAATCGACGCCGAAGTGAAGAAATGGCTCAAAAAGGCTTACGAGATGGATGCATAGCGGACAGGTTGGAAACCTGTCCTACTTCGGAAACTGCAGGTGCTTCTTCAAGAACGCCAGTGTGCCGCGCAAGTTGATTTCATGGCCGCCGCTGAACCATTCGATCTCTGTGCGGTCGGCGATGCCTAGCTGCGCGTAGAAGCGCCGCACTTTCGCAAACTCAAACGCCACATATTCATCCAGGCCCACTGGGTCCGCATGGCCGCGCTCGACCATGAACGGCCTCGGGGCAATCAAGGCGGCCATCTCCGCGTAGTTAAACGTGTTGCCCAGGTCGAATTCGTACATTTCATACTCGCCGGAAAACATGTAACTGTTGCTCCATTCCAGCGTAATGTTTTTCCAAATCCACTCGTTGAAGTCGCCGGAGCAAATCGACAGGCAATAGTCGAGCAGGATGGCCGGGATGCGCATGGCCACTTTGCCGCCGTAGGACAGGCCGTAGTAGGCAATGCGGCCGGCGTCGACAAAATCGAGCGTTTTCAGCCAGTCGAGGATGCGCTGGTGCTGGCGGACGATGAAGGAGTACAGCGTCAGTTCGAGCGGATTGGCTTTGCGCACGACCTGTCGAAAGTCGTTTTTGAAGATGTACGGGTTCTGCGGCGCGAACACGACGAAGCCCAGATCGGCGAGCTGAGCGCCGAACGAATTGTAATATTGCGTCTTCTTCGTGGGATCGCACACGTCGGTGGGCCGGCCTTCAAGCCCGTGCTGGCAGACGATGCACGGCCGTTTTTCACCGGGCTTCATGCCCTTCGGCACGAGCAAGATGCCGTAGCTGATCACGTCTTCGTAGACGTCGAGGACGACTTCATAGCCGCTCCACTTAGGCGTGTCGTAAAGCAAGCGCGTGCGCGGGTTCAGCGGCACGTTTGGCTCGGGCAGTTGGCCGATGATTTCCTTCGAGAAGTAATCGCGCAAGGGTTCTTGCGATTTCTTGAACTTGTCCAAGGAAGACGTGTCGAGCTTGGACCAGAAGAACTCTTGGCGGCGGTGCTTCGATTCGGGCAGCAGCTTCTGCGTGAAATCGACGAGCTGATCGAATTGGCGTTTTTGCCGCGCATCGGGATCCAAAGCCTTTAGACGAGTCTTCGAGCCTGCGGGTGCGGCGCCCTTTTTCAACTCGGCGCCGAGTTGCGATAAGAACTCTTGGTATGTTCGTTCGAAGCTTGGCCCCTTGTACGCAGCACCCAATCCGCCGAGCTTGCCCCTTGCAAATATCTCCCACCAGAAGTCAACGGACTTTCGCGGGAAGTCACGCTCTTTGGGCAACGTAGAAAGAACGCGCTCAATCTCACTGACGACGACCTTCGTCGGCGCGATTGCATACTTCCCCGGTGCTGCCCCGCTCCGGCCTTGCCGCGCGGCCGGAGGATCGCCCGTCGCGAACGCCGCGTGCTCGATTTGCAAACCACGCGGCACGATCAGGCGAATCACTTCGCCGTCGCCGAACTGCTTCAAGAGACTCCAAACATTTCGATAGATCGGCTCATTGTGGACCTCTTCGCGCGGCCCGAAGTGGCCGCTGACCACGGTGGACTGGATGCGCGTGTCCAAGGCGGCACTGTAGAGGGCGATCAAGCCGCCTTCGCCATAACCGAAGACGCCGACGGGCAGCTTTCCCCTCGCCCCTTCTGGGAGAGGGGTTGGGGGTGAAGGGTTCTCCTTTGCGAACCAATCGACTGCGGCGAGCACTTTCTGTACTTCGTAACCGATGATGTGCCGGCCCATCTGATACGCCATGCGATAGATGAATTCGCGATGCGTCTGATTGGTGAATCGTTTGTGTTGCTCGCTCTGGGAGTGCTTGTCTTCTCGATTGATCAACGTCGGAACCAAAACACGGCAACCCTGCTCGGCAAGCACACGTGCGAACTCCGCATCGGGCACGTGACCAGGCGTGAGGCCCGCAATCGATTCCGGAGTCTGGTCCGCATCCGGAATCGCGACGACCGATGCGACCGTCTTGCCCTTGGGCTCGAGCAATAGCCCTTCGCCGTAGACACCCTGCAGCACCGGCCAGCGCACGGCATGCAAGCGATAGGCATCCGTTTCCGCGATCAACGCCGGCTGCGACTCGGTCGCCACATACTCCATCGTCACCGGCACGCGGGCATCGACGACGCCGAGAATCTTCTTGAGCCGCTCGCGATTCGCGTTCACGGATTTTTCGTAAGCGGCGGCGGACGAGTAATCCGGTTTCCAAAACCTTTCGCGCTCTTTGGCGACAATTGGAATCTGCCGGCTTAGGTATTTGTCGATGCCGTTGAGCATGTGACGGGCGAGGTCGCCTTTCATTTCGAGCGGCTGCGTGCCGGGCAAGGTTTGGGCGCCGAGATTAGAGGCGGTCAGCCAAAAAAGGACCAAGGCGCAGGCGCGTCGCATAGCGTTCTCCTCTCGTTGCGGAATCGACTATAAGGCCGTTACGAGGAATTGCAAACGAAAACGTCGGTCGCCATACTGTAGCTAGTTCCGTCGCACCCTGTCCGGAGACAACAATGGCGCGCATACCTCTTGCACTATGCGTCGCGTTGACCATTGCCCCTGCCTTTGCCGCCGCTCAAGACGGCAAGAAAGACATCGCCCAGCTCAAGCCGCTCACCGAGCTGGGCCTCGGCGAATACCAAGGCTTCAAAGGCGGCCTTTATCCCGGCGGCAAGAACGAGCGGCCCAAGGAGCATGAAGTCGCGGGATTGCGCTTGGCCAAGGAAGTGCGCCCGCTCGACAGCGCCGGCGAACCCGATCAGGCGGGCAAGATCGTGCTTTTGTCGGTGGGCATGAGCAACACGTCGCAAATGTCACAGGGGTTTCAAAAGCTTTTCGCCGCGGACAAGGGCAAAAACCCGCGGCTTGTCTTCGTCAACGGCGCCCAAGGCGGCATGACCGCTGCCGCAATCAAGGACCCCGACGATGGCGGCAAAGGCGCAAAGTATTGGGCGACCGTGGACGAACGATTGCAAGCTGCGGGCGTGAGCCGCGAGCAAGTGCAAGCAGTTTGGATCAAGCAAGCCAATGCCGGCCCCAGCGAAGGCTTCCCCGCCTACGCCAAGAAACTGCAAAAGGAACTGACCAAGATCGTGCAAATCCTTCCCAAGCGCTTTCCCAACGTAAAGCTCGTCTACCTTTCCAGCCGCACGTTCGGCGGCTATGCCCAGACGCGCTTGAACCCGGAACCCTACGCTTATGAATCTGCCTTCTCGGTGCGATGGCTGATTGAGGAGCAACTGAACGGCAACCCGGAGCTGAATTACGATCCAAGTAAGGGTGCAGTGAAAGCGCCGTGGCTCTCATGGGGGCCTTACCTTTGGGCCAACGGAACCAGCAAACGTGCCGATGGCTTCTGGTACGCCCAGGGCGATTTCGCCAAAGACGGCACGCACCACTCGCCGGCGGGACAGGAAAAGACGGGCCGGCTGCTTTTGGATTTCTTGAAGAGCGACTCGACGGCGCGGCCTTGGTTTTTGGCGAAAGACCGAAACCAATGAGTTCACTTGCCGCGCCAAAAAGCCATCGAGATGTGCATCAAACTCCAATACGGAAAAAAGCCGCTCGCCAACACCACGCTGGTGAGGCCGACCTTGTGCCAGAAATGGACGCGCACCGCCAAGAGGGTCAGCACCACGAGGGCGACCGCCACGTGCAGCGTCACGAAGCCGGCGGGCGTGCGCCGCAGCCAATCCCACAGGTTGCGCGGCCGCACCGGGTATTTCGCCAACTGATATTGCACAAAGACGAGCCAGCTCGTGACGTGCATCAGAATGACGAAGTTCAAACCCACGGAACCCAAAAGCGAGCCCGCGAGCAATATCGCATACATGACGCCATAGACGCGTAAGAGCGGTCCGGTCGCGCCGACCAATCCTTCACGCGTGCCATAAAGATCCACTCCCAGCTTCCACGCCCGCCGGCAGGACCAAAGCGCGGCAGCCGCCAACACGCCCCAACCCGCGGCCAGCCAACGCCCGTCGAGCGGCAAGAACTCGGGCGTCTTGGCAAACAGGTAGCCGTGTATGAGCTGAACTCCGACCAGGACGCTCATGGACAAGAGGATGACGGCAACGCACAGCGGCCGCACGAATCTGTCGAAGTTCTTGGGAGCTTCGCCGTAGGCTTGGAACAGATGGGCCTGATCGCAGATGTCATGGACGAAGAAATAACTGTAGAAAGCCATGAGCAAGAATGGATTTCTTGAGCCCCCTCCCCAAGCGAACCCCAAACACATCAATGCGCCCACGCCGACCCAAAACGATAGACCCGTGAGCGCTCTGCCGCTGCGCACTTTCGACGACGAGAACAGGAAGAGCCAACCGATAAGGAAGTGCGCGACGCCCAGGGCGCGCATCATGACTTCGGCGGGGTTCTCGAGAAACCGATGCCTGGGCGCGATCCAGTATTTCTCGACGGCGTAGAGGACGCAGCCCACGCCAAGCGCCGCCAGCGCGCACGCGAGCGCTTTTTGATACTGCCGCCACGTGACCAGCGTAGACCCCACGCTCCGCGCGGAGGATGGCAGTGCGCCCACGCGGAGCGTGGCGTCTAGGTTGGTGGAGACGCACCCGTCCCCCACGCGGAGCGTGGGGTCTACGTTGGCGCGGACCAGAGAACTGGCAACCGCCATGGCGTGCCCCGTCGAGGTCTAAATCTTGGCAAAGGTGCGGGATAATAGAGAAGGGTAGCGAAAAGATAAAGGCAGAAATCAATCAATGTTGACTATGTTGATCAACTTAGTAGCGATTGACGCAATCTGACTCGTGCGCTCGCCGTAAGTCGTTATTGGAAATTATCTTAGAATGATGGTTGCCCACGATTTGGGGACACTTTCTCAACAAAGTAAGCTTGATTGTTCGGTTGCGCGCAATCGATGTGCTTTCCGCAAGTCTCTACCGCACAAGAGGTTAATGACTTGCATTGCGCGCACGCCCAATACACACACGCACACGTAAACGTCCACTTCTCCCCGGCTTTTCAGTGCACTATGAGAAAGTGCCACGATTGGCCAACTCGCAGAGGGAGGGGTATCTCCGTTTGGGACCCTCACAGGCGCGGCATGGAGGCTTCGCGTTCGCGCAGTTCCTTGCGCTTCACCTTCCCCGACGGCGTTTTCGGCAACGCTTCGACGAACTCGACCTGGCGCGGATACTTGTAGCCCGCCATGTTGCTCTTGGCAAATTCCTGAATTTGGCCCTTCAGTTCTTCCGAGGGCCCGAACTCCGGCCGCAGCACGAGAAACGCCTTCACCACCTGGCCGCGCACCGCGTCGGGGCTGGCGACCGCGGCGGCTTCGAGCACCGCCGGATGGCAGACGAGGCAGCTCTCGACCTCGAAGGGCGAAATCCGATAGCCGCTCGCCTTAATGACATCGTCGTTGCGGCCTTTGAACCAGAAATAGCCGTCCTCGTCCTTGCTGAGCACGTCGCCTGTGTAGTACCAGGGGCCGCGCAAGATTTCTTGGGTGCGCTCGGGCTTGCGCCAATACTCCTTCATCATGCCGGGGTGACTGTCGCAGCGCACACAGAGCACGCCTTCTTGGCCCTGCGGCACGGCTTGCATGTCTTCGTCGAGCAGTTCAATGAGGGTTCCGGGTCCGGGCCGGCCGCAGCTTCCCGGTCTCAGTTTCGCGCCGACCATGTTGAAGCAATAGACCATGCACTCGCTCATGCCGATGCCGTCCAGCGGCTGGACCCGGAAATGACGCCGGATGGCCTCGAGCGTGTCGGCGGGCAGCGGCTCGCCCGCGCTGACCGCGTGCCGCCAACTGGAAAGGTCGTAGTGTTTGGCGGCGTCGGCTTGGGCCATCAGCATGCGATAAGTTGTCGGCGGCGCGGTGAAGTTGGTGATGCGATACTTTTGGAATAACGCGAACCAGCGCTCGGGCTCGAAGCGGCCGCCCTGCGCATCGTAAAGCACGATGGTTAGGCCATGAGCCAGGGCGTAAAGGAAGGTCGAGGCCACCGGCAGGAGCCAGCCCAATTCGGAAGGACAAGCCACCACGTCGTCCGGCCGATAGTCGTGCCAGTATTTCACAAGTGATTCGTAGGCGATGGGATAACGATGCAGATGGACGACGCCTTTGGGATCGCCGGTCGTGCCGGATGTGTAAGCGAGGAAGGCGAGATCGTCATTGCGCGTATTTGCAGGAGTGAAGTTCTCGCTCGCTTCGCCGGGGTGAGCTCACGGAAGCGGCCGATGTGGTCGACTTCCTCTCTATCGAGGGCCAGGCAGAGCCACCACTCCATCATGTTGAGCAGGCGCCGGGCGA
>JAKEHV010000286.1 GCA_022614915.1 Gemmataceae bacterium
CCCAAGGGGAAAGCAGCCGCCCTGAAGGCCCTCGCCCTCGACGACGCGCTGGCCGAACCACACGCCTCGCTGGGCTTGATTCACGAGGAATTCGATTGGGACTGGGCCGGGGCAGAGCGCGCTTTCCTGCGCGCCTTACAACTCAACCCCGGCTACGCCTCCGCGCACCATTGGTACGGTCTGCATTTTCTCAGCCAATGCCGTTTCCTAGAGGCCGCCACCCAGCTGCAGCGCGCCCAAGAGCGCGACGTGCTGTCCTTGGCCATCAACACGAATCTGGCCTTCTTGCACCTGTGCGCCCGCGACTTCGACCGCGCGATTCAGCAGTGCCGCAAAACCCTCGAGCTGGACGCGCACTTCTGGTACACACACTTGATTCTCGGCAAGACGTTCTCGGCACAAGGACACTACAGCAAGGCCGTCGATGCCTTCCAACTAGCACAGCACCAATACACGGGCGGCCGCACGCTATCCCATTTAGGCTATGCCTATGGGCTGGCCGGCATGCGCCAGGAAGCGGACCAGGTCCTGACCCAGCTGGCTGAATTGTCGCACAAGAAGTACCTGGCCCCCAGCATCCTCGCGGTGGTCCACATCGGGCTGAAAAACGCGGATGCGGCCTTTGCTGCACTAGAGCAAGCATGCAAGGACCGCGACCCGAATCTCGTCTACCTCAAATGCGACCCCTGCTTTGACAGTTTGCGCGCCGACCCCCGCTACGACTCCGTGCTCCAACGCATTGGGCTAGCGACGCACGCCAGCGCCGACATGGGCGTTGTAATTTGATTCACACGTCGCCAGAGATTCTGGAACCAGGTCTTGACTCTTGTCCATAGAGACGGTGTCGACTCGGTGGTTTCAAAGCTGGCGGTAACGGCCCGATCATTGGTGTCGAAAACAACAACAATGGCGCGGTCGCCGTCTTGCCAGCGCTGGGTTCGGCCTCGCATCCGGGTCGCATCTTTGCAAAGGCACTTAAGAATTACCTGGACGCTGGGCCCACGATACCGGTGCGAAGTGAGGTAGAGGTAGGAATAGGCGATGTTTCCTGCCGCATCGAGAACACCGGGACCGGCAAGGAGGTCGTGAATGGCCTCTGCCTCCTCGCCGGCATGCAGTACGTTTGCCACAGGCTCGCCAAGAAAACTGGCCAAATCCACCGGCGTCATTCCTTCCTCAATCCGCTCGAAATTGGCGTAGTTGACGGGCCCTTCGCGCAACACAAAGTAGTAGAATGCCGAGCCGGCGCTGAGGAGCGTCAGCGCGGCCAGGCTCAGCCACGGATGATTTCGGACAAATCGAGACGGCTTCATCATGTCTTCCAGAGATTCTGAAACCAGTTCTTGACTCTTGTCCAAAGAGACGGCGGCGACTCGATGGTTTCGAAGCTCGCGAAAACGGCCCGATCATTGGTGTCGAAGATAACCTCAATAGCGCGGTCGCCCTCTTGCCAGCGCTGGGTGCGGCCTCGCTTTCGATCTGCCCAGTCCTTGCAAAGCTTTCGATAGGCCTCGGTGCCAGTGGGAGAATCATCCCAATCAATCCAATAGCGCTTGACGGTGGCGCCTACCCAGTCGCGGTCAAATAGAAACATGGGCCAATAATCAAGTTCAGCACGAACATGTATTACGGTTGACTGAGCCTCACCGAGGAGTTCGTTCAATTCAGCAGGCGTCATTCCTTCCGTTATCCGTTCAAAATTGCCCGCATTGATCGGCCCTTCGCGCAGCACGAAGAAACAAAACGCCGTGCCGACGCCGAGCAGCGTCAGCACGGAAATGCTGAGCCACGGATGTCGGCGGCAAAATCTAAGCGGATTCAACATGTCTACCAAAGATTTTGAAACCAGTTCTTGACCCTCGTCCACAGGGACGGCGTCGACTCGGTGGTTTCGAAGCTGGCAGTAACGGCCCGATCATTGATGTCGAAGACAACGACTATGGCACGGTCGCCCTCTTGCCAGCGCTGGGTTCGACCTAGTTTCCGATCCGCGGAATCCTTGCAGAGGTCTCGAAACGCCACAGTCAGGCTCGGAAGACGATCACGGTGAAGACTGACGTAAACAGTCCCTTCCGTCCCGGCGCTCTGGTTGACAACTACCGGTCCACGAATTCTGATCACATTGTCAAGTGCCCGGACCTCCTCAGCGAGTGCTCGGACGTCGTCATGCATTACGACTAACTGCGGTTCGCCGAGAAGATTCGTCAGATCCGACGGTCTCATTCCTTCCTGAATCCGCTCGAAATTGGCGGCATTGACCGGCCCTTCGCGCAAGACGAAAAAGTAGAACGCCGTGGCGACGCCGATGAGCGTTAAGACGGGAAGGCACAGCCACGGATGTCGTCGTACCCAGCGCAGCGGCCGCATCGTTTCGCCTCCGCAATTCCCCCCATCCTAACGCGCTTGTATAAAAAATGCATGTACCAACCCAAAACCATCCGCGAACTGCGTCAGGCCGGCTACCGCATTCAGTCCGTCAAGGACGAGATGCGCCACAACCTCATCCGGAAGCTGCAAAAGGGCGAGCCGCTCTTCGACGGCATCATCGGCTACGACGAAACCGTCCTGCCGCAGATTCAAAACGCCATCCTGTCCAAGCACGACATGCTGTTCCTGGGCCTGCGCGGCCAGGCCAAGACGCGCATGCTGCGGCAACTCGTCCATCTATTAGACGACGCCATCCCCATCGTGGCCGGCAGCGAAGTCAACGATAATCCGTTTCGCCCCTTGAGCCGCTACGCCAAGGACCTCGTCGCCCAGCACGACGACGACACGCCGATCGAGTGGATCGGCCGCGACCGCCGCTATCACGAGAAGCTGGCCACGCCGGACGTGACCATCGCCGACCTCATCGGCGAGATCGACATGATCAAGCACGCCGAGGGGCGTTATCTGTCGAGCGAGCTGACCATGCACTTTGGCCTCATCCCGCGCTCCAACCGCGGCATCTTCTGCATGAACGAATTGCCCGACCTGGCCGCCAAGATCCAGGTCGGCCTGTTCAACGTGCTCGAAGAACGCGACATCCAAATCCGCGGCTACCCGGTGCGACTGGAGCTGGACATGTGCCTGGTCTTCAGCGCCAACCCGGAGGATTACACCAACCGCGGCCGGATCGTGACCCCGCTCAAGGACCGCATCGGCAGCGTGATCAAGACGCATTATCCCCTGACCCGGGCGGACGGCATCGCCATCACCGACGCCAACGCCTGGCAAGAGCGCGACGCGGTGCGTGTCTTGACGCCGCGCTTCATGAAAGAGATTCTCGAAGAGCTGTCGCGGCTGGCCCGCTCCAGCCCGGCGGTCAACCAGCAATCGGGCGTCAGCGTGCGCATGTCGATCGCCAACTACGAAAACATGCTCTCCAACGCCGAGCGCCGCGGCCTGTTGAGTGGGGAGAAATTGGCGGTGCCGCGCATCAGCGACCTAGCGTATCTGGCCGCCAGCACGCGCGGCAAAATTGAACTCACGCTTTCGGAAGACGAGGGCCAGGAGGACAAAGTCATTGGCAAGCTTTTGGGCGAAGCCATTAAAAACGTCTTCGAGGCGCATTTTGAGCCGAAACATTTCCGTCCACTGGTTGAGTGGTTCGAAGCCGGCAAAACATTCGTCACCGGCGACCGGCTGGCGTCGGTGGACTACGTCAAACGGCTCGGCGACGTGGC
>JAKEHV010000287.1 GCA_022614915.1 Gemmataceae bacterium
CTCCTGCAAAACAGTTCGTTCTTCACCTTCGCATTCTGGAAGGCGATCCAGAAGGCAGTGAAGAAGCCGGGACGATTCGCGCTTATCAAGTCCCTGCCATTCCCACACTCTCCGGGAGCCCGTTTTCATGGGCCACAGGCGGCAATGTTCCTTTGAAGCTTGGCAAGACCAGCCTTCCAGTATTTGTCGGCACACGGCTCAAAGGCACGATTCAACCTGTCACCGAGGGAAAGGTCAAGGTCGAACTCAGTCTGGACATTGCGCATCCAAAGTACAAGTTCGCGCGCGCCCGAAGAAATCTTGAATCCGTCAGCACTCGCGGCATGGGGCTAACATGGGTTTGCGCCATCGACGAGTTGGTGAATACCAAGGCGCTTGCTGCTGGCAGCGGCAACGACAAGATCTGGTTCGAAATTCGCGTCGAGCAGAAATAACTCACAACGCCAAGGATCACTGCCGCGTTTTTCCGGCAAGCACTTTCTCGAATCGCAAAAAGTAATTCTCTTCGAGGAACTTCTTTTCCTCCGTTTGCTTGAAGCCGCTGTCGACGATTTCCTGCGTGAATTTCTCCTGGCCGGCGCGGACGTGCCCCAGTATCCACTCGCGGCTTTTGCCTGGAATGCGGATGAAGTCGATGACGACCACCTGGCCGCCCGGCTTGAGCGCCTGGTGGATCGAGGCCATCGTCTTGTACGGAAATTCGAAGTGATGATACGTGTCGCAGATGAAGGCCAGGTCGATGGAAGCGGCCGGCAATTCGGCGCCCGTCTGCGAACACTTCACGAGTTCCACGTTCTTGATGCCGGCGTCTTTGCACGTCTTGTCGATATGGTCCAAAAAGCGCTGGGCAATCTCGACGGCGTAGACGTTGCCCTTGGGGCCGACTTCCTGAGCCATCATGCGCGTGAACAGGCCTGTGCCGGCGCCGATGTCCGCGACCGCCATCCCCGGCTTGAGCTTGCACGCCGCCACGATCTCCTTGCGCTTGGCGAAAATCTCGCGGCTTTCGCCTTCGAACACGCCAAGGTATTTTTTGAGGTCGGGATCCTGGAACGGCTTGTTGATGTCGGGATTGACGCTCTTGTCCTGGGCGGGGACGAGCGGCAGGCCGAAGAAGTAGGCGGTACCGACGACAAATGAAAAAAGCTTGTGCATGTGGCGCCCGTCACAAGGGATATGCAGCCAATGCGCAGGTCCATCACACCGACTCGCAATCGTTGCCGTGCAAGTTCGGAATACCTGGCCTGCGCGGTGGCATCGAACGGCAAGACACGCATTCGGCAGTAGTCCGACAAGATCGATTGAAGTTGCTCATAGCCCAATACAATTTGTGCGTCCTACTTGGCTCTATTGATCCACGCCAACCAACCACGAACTTGTTCCTGAAAGGAAACAATGGTAGCGGCAATTTCATCCGCCGCGTAATGTGATAAGCGCGCGTCCAGACTTTCCGCTTCCGGTCCGCCTTTTTGAAGAATCGACAGATGATCGGTGTCGAGAATGTACGGCACGGCGATCGATTCCTACGCTTGTGCCATCCGCTGGCCACGTTTTTTCGCGCGGGTTTTTCGGCCGCCTAATGGAAGCCTTTCACGATTCCGGATTCTCCGGCCCAATTCCAAGATTTCGTCAAACACAGGATCATCTTTGTGCGAACCAATGATGTTCTTCCACCATAGTTTCGCTTCCTGCACGGACTGCAAGCGTTCTTTGATTTGGCGCACTTCTTCCTCAAGGCGCAAGAGCCTTTCGTCATAACTGTTCCCGTTTGGCGATTTCATTGCTTCGTCTCCAACACCATCCAAGTGATCTTACTTGGAAAGCTGTTCGTTCGCTAGCTGCCGCGCCAGCTCCAGGGCTTCGGCGAGCTTGGCGGGGTCTTTGCCGCCGGCTTGGGCCATGGTGGGTTTGCCGCCGCCGCCCCCGCCAACGACCTTGGCGATCTGGCCGACAAGCTTGCCCGCGTGCAGCCCTTTTTGCACAAGGTCGTCGGTCACCGCGGCGATCAAGCCGACCTTGTCCTCATCCGTCCAGCCGACCACGACTACGGCGCTCCTCGCCTTTTGTTTGATGCGATCGATCTGATTGCGCATTTGCTCCTCGGGCCCGGCGGGCATTTCGCCGATGACGATGGCGGCCCCGTTCACCTGTGCCGCGCCGGCCAGCAGCTTGTCGCCCGCGCCGGCCAGGTCGCTGGCGGCACCTTTCTTGAGCTGTTGCTGCAGCTTCTTGATCTCCTCTTGCAATGACTCGATGCGTTTGGCGAGATCGTCCGGCTGACAGCGAAAGCGCTCGGTCAAATCGCCGACGACGGAGGCAAGCTTCTGCACTGCCGCCACCGCCTCTTTGCCCGCGACCGCCGTCACCCGGCGCACGCCTTTGGACACAAGCTCTTGGCCGACGATTTTGAAGAAGCCAGCTTGCCCGGTTTGCGTCAAGTGCGTGCCGCCGCAAAACTCGACCGAATTATCGAGCGTTGCCTCTTCCGGTTTCTTGACGCCGACCAAAAGCACGCGCACCGGGTCGGGGTACTTTTCGCCGAAGACCGCGCGGACGCCGGGAATATTCTTCGCCTCCTCCAGAGGCATGACGATCGGTGTCACCGGCAAATCGGCGTAGATCTTCTCGTTGACCAGCTGCTCGACCTCGGCGATCTGCTCGGGAGTCAATGGCGCATCATGCGAAAAATCGAACCGTGTCTTATTGGGGTCAACTAGTGAGCCTTTCTGCTCAACGTGCTCGCCGAGGACTTTGCGCAGAGCCCAGTTTAATAGGTGCGTCGTCGTGTGGTGCCGCATGGTCTCGGCCCGC
>JAKEHV010000288.1 GCA_022614915.1 Gemmataceae bacterium
CCAGGCGGCCCGCTACCTGGCGCAGCTGGCGGTCAACATCGTCGATTACATCGACAACGACGACTATATGACTCTGTTTCTATGGAACGGCACTTGGGCCGGCGCGGGCGGCACGCCCGAGTATCTTTTCGGAACAGAATTGCCGCGCCTGGTCATCAACGAGGTCTATGCGCAGATGGACAACGACCCGCTGGACCCTGGCGTGGCAAATAATGCGGCGACCTATTACAAGCTCAACGTCTGGGCGGAATTGTTCAATCCATTCAAGCCGACGCCGCAACTGCCGACCCCGGAGGTGTACCCGCTCGATCAGGGAAACGCGAAGCTCGTCAATCTCGACACGTCGGATATGACGAACATGACCGTCACCAATATGCCCTATCAGCTGGTGTTGATCAAACAGGATACGTCACTACGCAGGCCGGACAACTCAAAAGGCGAACCGCAGCTCGCCAACATATTGACCACGGATGGCATGACCCAGTGCGTCGTGGATGACTGGAATGATCCCATGAATCCCGCCACACGCCAGGTGCTGCCAGGTGATGGCAAGTTCAGTGGGCCGCCCATGGGCAATGACGGTTTTTACGTCATTGGTCCGATTCCCAACAACGACGCCGATCCGGCAAACCATTTCTTGGCCGGTCGGAATCCCGGATTTGCCACCACGCAAAAATCGAAGAAGCTGTCCGCGAAGATCTTGCCGACCGAGAAAGACGGAAAATTCTCCGTGCTGTTGCGACGCCTTGCCAATCCCCACTTGGCATTTGATCCCTTGGGCAATCCCTACATCACGGTGGACTATATCGACAAGATCTACATCGACGCCGGCGTCTTGAACGGCATCAAGATAGATCCGGCCGGCGCGGACCTGTCGAAGACCATGGACATGGGCCAATCGCTGGGCCGCAAGCAACCTTACGCCGCTGACATGGGCGGCACACAGGCCGATCCCTATGATGCGACGAAGTCGCAGTGGCTGCCGCAAGACCCCATCTATGCGGTGCCGCCGATGCCGGCGCCACCAAAGCACACCTTGTTCCGGCACAACGCGCGCGAAGAGACTCCGCCCCCGAACCAGGCCACACCCAACCAGACTCTAAAAATGCCGTTCGATTGGCTTGTGCACCTGGACCGGGCGCCGATCAATCCGATCGACCTCCTGCACGTGTCAGGTTATCGGCCTTTCGAGCTGACGCAGCAGTTTGTTCAGTCGAGGCCCGCGATGATCGGTCAGCAGGACGTGGCTTTCTTGCACTACGCGCCCTGGGTAGTCGAGCCCACGCTACTCTATCGTTTTCTCGAATTGACCGCCGTCCAGGATCAGATGGATGGCCAGGCCACGCCGGGCAACGGCCGCGTGCCGGGCAAGATCGCGATCAACTCTTCCATGTTTGAAAAAGAGATTCTTGAAGCGCTATGCGATCCGCAAGCTGTGAGCGGCTTCACCCTGGCAGACATCGCGACCTTGCATGCCAAGATCATGCAGTCACGCAACGGACCGGACGGCATGCCCTACACCCAGGACGATAAGCCGTTCATGCCGCTTGGCGTCGGCTTTGTTTCGCCGCCCGACCCGAACGGACAATTCCCGAACGGCCTGGGCATCAACGACACGATTCTGCGCGACGATCCGACGGTGCCAGTCGCGCCCAAGCCGAAGCTGTTCGAACTACAAAACCCAAACGTCACGCATCCGTACAAGCGCGCGGAGCTTTTGCAAAAGGTGTACAACAACGTCACCACGCGCAGCAACTGCTTCGCCGTCTGGCTGACGGTCGGCTTCTTCGAAGTTGTGGACGAGACGGCCCGGCCGCCCAAGCTCGGCAAGGAAATCGGCAAGAGCGAGAACCGAAACATTAGGCATCGCATGTTCGCGATCATCGACCGGACCCACTTGCAGATACGCCCGTTGTGGTTCAACACGACGGACAAGGACACCGGTTGGCGAGTGGTCAATTACGAACCGACAACGGGCGAAGTGACCGGGCAGTCTTTGGATCCGCGTCCGGACTTGAACTTCCAGACGCGTAACGGCGCCCCGTTCCAGATTCAAGTGGGCACGCAGCTCCAAGTTTTCCCGGATACGCCCTTCGAGGAGACCGTGACGGTGACGACTCCACCGGTGGGGAACCAGTTCAAGTTCAATCTGCGCAATCCCCTGCCGATGGGCTTCATTCCTGTGGGACAAACCATCATCAGCCGCGGCAACCCCGGCCCCTGGCAGCGCTATGCCGTGCGGCAGGACCCGTTGGTGGTGCCGCACTTCTCAATCATCGAGTAAGTGCTCTTTGCGACTTTGCGTGAGGTTTTGATCAAGACCTCACGCAAAGGCGTAAAGTTATCAATCACTAACAATTCTCGCCCTGACAAACATTAAGTTAGCATCCGCTTACATCCAGGAGGGGTATGCCTATGCACGAGTTGGCACTGACGAGGATTTCCAGATTTGCAAGCTGTTTATTATAAATACTTTATGTCAATTCTCCCGTTAGTGCCACCAGGGTGAAAAATGTGGCACTGACGAGCCGTCAGTGCCACTTGGACACCGCGATTGATTCCGTGAGAATTCACCGCTTGCTACGTGCGCGGCTCCGAATCCAGGGGTATTTGCCTTTGCGGACAGGTTGAGAACCTGTCCTACATTTCTGCCAGAGGCCCCAGGGCGACCACTGCCCGGTCGGCGAACGAGTACTGATCGAGCAGGCTGCGGATGTCGGCGAGCGAGACGGCGTCGAAGGAGCGCAGTTCGTCGTCCACGCTGCGGTATTGGCCGAGATAGGTCCAGGCCATGCCCAGGGCTTGCATGCGGCCCATGGGGCGTTCGCTGGCGCGGACGATGCGCGACAGGATCTTGCTTTTGGCCGTGTCCAATTCCGCCTGGGTGATGCTCTCCATTTGCACTTTGGCGAACAGGTCTAAGACGAGCCCCAGGTTTTCTTTGGCGTTTTCCGGGTCGCAAGTAAACGAGGTGAAAAAGGCGCCGTTGCCGTCGTTGTCCTGGTAGGACAGATCGGCGGAGTCGGCGCGGCCGGGATCGACCAGCGTCCAGAACAACCGGCTGTTGGAGTCGTCGCCCAGGACCATGGCCAGCGTGTCGGCGGCATGGCGCAGGCGGTCGGCGGCGGCGGGAGCGGGCGAGACGATGATGACGTGTTCCTGGGCGACTTTCTCCTTGGCAATGACCTGGAAGGCGCGGTTGCCGGTGGTGGGGCGGATGTTTTGCCGTGCGCAGTCGCCTTTGGGCCACTCGCCGCACAGCTTTTCGATGAGGGCGACGGCATCGGGCCAGGCGAAATTGCCGGCGACGGTGACGGTGATGTTGGGGGCGACGTAGCGGCGATTGAAGTAGTCGTGCATGCGCTCGCGGGCCAGTTGCCGGATGCTGTCCGCGGTGCCCAGGATGCTGTTGCCGAGGGGATGGTCGCCGAAGTAGCCTTTGCGGGACTTGTCATAGGTGGCCCACATCGGCCGATCGTCGTACATGCCGATTTCTTCGATGATCACGTTTTTTTCCATGTCGAAGTCCTCCGCGCGCAGGCTGGGGCGGAGGATGTCGGCGAGGATGTCGGCGGCGCGCGGCAGGTATTCGGGAAGGACGCAAGCGTAGAAGACGGTATTCTCCTCGCTGGTGAAGGCGTTGTAGTTGGCGCCGATGCGGTCGAAGTCGATGTTGACGTCGAAGGCGGAGCGGCGCGGCGTTCCTTTGAAGACCATGTGTTCGAGGAAATGCGAGACGCCGGAGACGTCGGGCGTTTCGTCGCGCGAGCCGGTCTTGACGAAAAAGCCCAGGGCGACGGAGCGCGCCGAGGGGCTGGTTTCGCCGATGAGGGTGAGGCCGTTTGGGAGGGTGTGGCGATGGAAGTCCATGGGATTATCATAGTAGCCGCCACGCTCCGCGTGGTTGGATTTGTGCAGCGTGATGGCATGCGAAGCGACAAGATACGTGGCGCTTCGGCATGCTTTCGCCGTGCTGGTCCGGGCTTCGCTCTCGTTGCAAAGGATCGGCGAAAGCATGCCACCCAACATTGAACGCTGAACTTTGAACCGGCGTGTGATGCCAATACAAAAAACAAAAACGCCGCCGGCATTCGCCGGCGGCGTTTGGTTTTTGTTGGAGCGATCGCGAAGATGGTTAGGGCACGATCTTCTTGATATCCGCCAATACTTTCTCGATGCCGGCGGCGTTGAGCTCGCCCTTGCGGAAAGCGTGATTGGCTTCAACCTTGCGTTGATTGTACAGCACGACGGTCACGTCGGCTTCCTTGGCGACGCCGTAGCCCTTGGGGCCGGGCGAGTTGTCCAAGGAGAAGACGCATTTCTTGATGTCGTTCTTCTTGGCGACGTCGGTGAGTTTTTCGGCTGCGTCTTTTTCATCGGAGAGGAAGCAGACGAAGCTGGCCATATTCTTTTTGCTGTTTTCCACCGTGGCGGCGTCGATTTTCTTGATCAGACTGACCAAGTTGTCGCTGGCTTCGCGAGCGAAGATCATCGCGACAGGTCTGGCGCCGTACTCTCAGACCAGGCAGTTGGCTTTGCCAGCCAGCTTGCC
>JAKEHV010000289.1 GCA_022614915.1 Gemmataceae bacterium
ACCCCTCACTTTTCAGATTGGTGCATAGGCCCGAAAGTGAAAACTCGACTTCGCGAAAGGGTCTGGGTCAACATTGCCAAAACTTGGCAACGTTGCCAAAAAGTGGCCGTCTTACTTCAAGGCGGCCATAAACTGGCAACGTTGCCAATGTCCTGACACGGAGGCCGTCATTCCTTCCGTGGCTTCTCGTCCTTCCCGTTCCCTTCCATGAGCACTTCAAGGAACCTTTGGCGGGCCATGGCTAACTGCCTTCCTTTTTGAGCTTTCTGGCCTTTTCCCGAAGTTGGCGGAGTTGTTCGGCCGTCATACCGCTAGCTTCGCGCAAGATATCGGGTATCAAAGTCGACTCGTGAATGATCGGCGGCAGGTCCTCCGCCACGCGGCCGGCCAAAGCGATCCATTCGTCCGCGTTTTCGCCGAGGAGCTCGGCCATGCGCTTGACGCGCTCGGACGTCGGCGGGTCCACGCTGTTCTGTTCGACCAGCGACAAGTAGGTCGGACTGACGCCGACCAGCTCGGCAAACTTGCGCAGGCTGTAGCCCTTCTCAACTCGCTTCTCGCGAAGCGATTTGCCGAAGGACTTGCTTGGCTTTTTGGCCATTAAACGATTCTCCCTTTCTACTCATCCGAGTCCGAACACTGAGGACGCCACCTTGATGAGGAGCCCCTTCAACACTTCGAACGGGACAGCTCCGCCCTTGTCCTTGACTAACTCCTTGGCTTTGTTCCAAACCGTATCGTTCCTTGCGGCGTCGAGAAACTCGTGGCCAGCCCAGGTCAGCCGCATTGGAAGTGCTTGAAGATTTCCAAGCGTCTTTCGTGTCAGCGCTTCCAAGAGTCCTGCTTCAGCAAGCAATTGAATGTGATAGGAGACCTCCTCCGCTGAATGGTTTGGGATACTCAAATCGCGAATCCACCCACGGACTTTTCCCTCCTCTTCTACTTTCGCCAGGATGCTGCGAACCAAGTCCATGTCTCGTTTCATTCGAGTTCCCCTTTGAACGCGCGGTCAAGGATTGCGGGGAGCAACGCGTCGATTTCACAGACGGTTTCGGCCTGATGTCGCCTGAACTCGCCGATTATCGCTTGAATCCTATGCACTGCTTCGACGACCTGACGTTGTTGATCTCGCGGCGGAACTTTCACATTGATTCCCTTGATCCGACCCACGCTTTGAGGAATTCGGATTCAATGCGCTGTCGATCTGGCCTGATTCGAATGACATGGTTCTGGTGGACACACGGATTGATCTCACCCTTGAACAGAGCAGTTCTTCCAATCTGTTCCGCACTTCCGTTGCCTTCGATGATGAGAACATCACCCGCCTTCAGGCACCAACGATCTTGTTCTTCCGGACGAACCTCAAAGTAGCGAGGGTTGTCAAGGTCGATCCGGTTCCGGTGGACATGCGCAACAGTGAGATAGCGGACAGGGTTGTTACCCGGCGCCCTCAGCGGACTCTTTTGAATCCCGCCGCGAACTTCTGCGATCTCCTCAATTCGAAAGTCTTCACCGTCTCGCGCATCGGCAATCATCTTTGCGGCGACGGCGTTCATTAGTGCGTCGGTCTCCTCGGCAGCAAGCAACCGCAGCCGCGTCGCCTCGTCGATCTTGCCCGCCAGCGTCTCGATCTTCGCCACGATCCGCCGCTGCTCGTCCAGTGGGGGCAGCGGCAGCACAATCTCCAAGAATCGTTCCGGACGAATCCTGTTTTTCCCACTTGTTCCTTGGGACTTCTCATCGCATTGCTGCCAGAATCCGGCAGTCTTCGTCAGCCAATGAAACCAGCGAGGGTCTAGGCGCTTACGGTCCGAAGCGAAAGTTGGAAACTCGTTTGATCCAAAACACCCAGCCAAATCTTTGGACACTACGGCGACGCTTCCGTTTCGTGCCCAAATCTTGTTGACGACAATATCACCGGCCTCAACGCGCCACAGTACCGAGTACTTTGTAGCTCCACCGTCAAGAGGTTCGCGTTCATACGCGCCTTCGCCCCACAGCCGAACGCCAATTTGTCGATAGGTTTTTCCCGGGACAGGGCATTCGGGTCGCGCGATTGGAGATGCGACCTCGCCCAGTGCTACCATCGGCCACCCCTTGCTCATGGCTTCCTCCCCAGTCGCGGGCGGCGGTTTTCCAAGAGTCGGCGCGTGCGGGCCAGTTCCGCTTCCAGGGTCCGTTCGTCGGGCAGGGCCAGGCGGTATTGCGCGGCCAGCACCTTGTTGGGCAGGTCGTCCAAGGCGTAGCGGGCGACCGCCTCGTCCTTGTGCGCGCACAGAATGAGGCCAACGGGCGGGTTTTCACCCGGATTGGTCCAATGCCGGCTGGCATAGCGAAGGTACAGGTGCATTTGCCCGGCGTCGGCGTGCGTGAACTTGCCGAGCTTGAGATCGATCACCACAAGACACCGGAGCCGGCGGTGGAAAAACAGCAAGTCGAGCCGATACCACTCGTCGCCGATGCGGAGCCGGCGTTGCCTGCCGACAAACGCGAAGTCGCCGCCCAGTTCCAAGAGGAATGATTCCAGTTGGCGGATGAGGGCTTCTTCCAAGTCGCTTTCGGAGTATTCGTCCTTGAGGCCGAGAAACTCCAAGATCAACGGGTCCTTGATTTCCTCCTCAGGTGTGAGAATCTCGCCTGGTTTGGCGACGGCGCCTTTCTTGAGCATTGCTGCCTTGTTTCGGGATGCCAACGTGCGTTCGTAGAAAAGCGTCGTGATTTGCCGGTCCAGTTGCCGGACCGTCCAGCCGTTGCGCAGGGCCTCGGCTTCGTAGTATTCACGAGCCTGAGGTTTCTCGACCTTGAGCAGCAAGACATAGTGCGACCAGGGAAGGGGAAACCGAGCGTGCCGTGAAAGGGCGCCGGCTTGGAGCGACCTTCGTTGTTCCGACGGCGATTTCGCAGACAGCGTCTGCGAAATCCCAGGGCTGGGTAATTCCGCAGACGACGTCTGCGGAATCGGCCAGCCCAGATAGAACAGGCGCATGTATTCGAGGTTCCGCTCTGAGAACCCTCGCCCGAAGCGACTGGTAAGATCGTTGGCCAATCGTTTCAGCAGTCGGCTGCCGTATTCTGCCCGATCGGTTCCCCCTTGCTGATACTCCACAATCCGCCGGCCAATTTCCCAGTAGGTCGAGGTAATGAACGCATTGACCGCGCGGGCGGACGCGCGGCGGGCCTGTTCCAGAATGTGGACCACGCCCTCCAAAACCTGGTCGTAGTCGGGAACCTTGCCGTCAACCAGTGACGGTAATTTCTTCGTCCGTCTTTTGCTCATGGCTTCCTCCCCAGCACTTCCTTGATCTCGCGCATGATCTCGGCAATCCGCAATTCCTTCTGCAATATGTCGTCCGCCAACTGCTCCGGCGGCAGGTGCTCGAAGTCCTGCTTGGCGCTCGGGTTCTTGAGGTCGAGATTGCAGCCGTTTTCGAGGATGCAATTGGCCGCCACTTTCCAGGCCCGTTCGTTCTCTTCACGCTTTTTCCACCATTTAAGGCACGGCTCAAACTCTTCGAACTGGATCGCCTGCGTCTTGGTGTATTGCTTGCGGCCCCCGGGCAGCGGCTGCTCGTAGTACCAGACCTCTTTGGTCGGACCGGAGCGGTCGAAGAAGAGCAAGTTCGTCGGGATGCTGGTGTAGGGCGCGAAGACGCCGTTCGGCAGCCGGACGATGGTGTGCAGGTTGAATTCCTTCAATAGTTCTTCCTTGATGCGGGCGCAGACGCCGTCGCCGAATAGAGTGCCATTCGGCACAACCACTCCTCCCCTCCCTCCTCTTTCGCTGCCGTGTCCGGGCCTTCGAAGCTTCCTCATGATGAGCTGAAGAAACAACAACGCTGTTTCCGCCGTCTGCTTGTCCTCGGGGAAGTTGTTAAGAATGCCGCGTTCTTCCTCGCCGCCGAATGGTGGATTGGTAAGGATCACGTCCACGCGGTCCTTATCGCCCAGCTCCGCGATACGCACGGCCAGGCTGTTTGCCTTGGAAAGTTCCGGCGACTCCAGGCCGTGCAGGAGCAGGTTCATCTGGGCGAGCATGTAGGGGAGGGGTTTGGCTTCACCGCCGTAGATGCTGCGGGTTTGCAGGGTCTGCCGGTCTTGCACGGTCTTGCACTGTTTTTCCAGGTGCTGAAAGGTTTCGACGAGGAAGCCGCCGGTGCCGCAGGCCGGGTCGAGGATGCTTTCTCCCAGGCGCGGGTTGGTGACCTGGACCATGAAGCGGACGACGGGCCGGGGCGTGTAGAACTCGCCGGAATCGCCGGCGGAATCGCGCATCTCCTTCAGCATCGACTCGTAGAGATGGCCCAGGGTGTGGATTTCCTCGGTGGAGGTGAAGTGGATGCCGCCGACCTTGTTCAGGATTTCGCGCAACAGATAGCCCGACTCCATCCGGTTCGAGACGCCGGAGAAGACGCTGGCGATGACGTCGCGGCGGTCGTCGCCGTTGGCGCTTTGCAGGCCGCGCAAGTGAGCGAGGAGTCCGGCGCCCTTGCTGCCGTCGGGCCGGGTCGTTTCCTCGTAGTTGATGAACGCGGTCAACTCGGGGCCGGTGACGCCGTCCTCCTTGGCGGCCCAGTCGCGCCACCGGTAAGGCGGCTCGATGGCCGGGCGAAACTTGTGCCGGCCCAGCTTGGCCTTCTCCTCGCGGATTTGCTCCATGTCGTCGAGGAACTTCAGGAACATGACCCAGGTCAGCATCGGCAGCCGGTCCAGGTCGCCGTTCAGTCCCTTGTCCTTGCGCATGATGTCGCGCGCGGACTTGATGAGCGAGCCGAGGCGCTGGGCGCTAGTGAGGGTCGTAGAGCGCGTTTTTCCCATGACTCACCGGCCTATGGAGACAAAAGATACGCCGAACAGCGTTTCGATGGGAACCGTTGGGGGCGGATCTATGAACCGCGCGAACGTGCCGTCAGAATCTATCATCAACCACTTGTGTTTCGGTGTTGCTCCGGGTAATCGTATTTGCCAACCGCAAAGAAACTTGTCTGACATACGAGGGAAACCGAGCTCAATGGGCTTCTGATTCATTTGAAAATGTACGCCTTCGAAAATTGGCATCTTTCCTGGAACAACATGGTTCAATTGAAACCTGTTTAAATTGAAGGTTTTGGCTCCCATTGTGGCGTTGATTTCCGGGAGGATGCTGAAGTCACCGGCCTTTCGTACGTGAATGCGTGAATCCACAAGGAGGAAAAAAATGACGTAAGTGGCAGGCATTGATGCAGTGTTTTCGACGAGAAAACTAAGTGGAACGCCCTTGGAAAAATCGGTATCCTTTTCAAAATGGAGCCTTATTGGTTGCTCTTCGTAAAAGGAAAGAGTTGCAATAAGGTCGGGCGACTCATTTCTCCGCGCTACGTCTCTGATTTCGTATTCGTCCATTGGAACGGATTCGAAGTTGAACCTCTTATAGAACTTCTTATCTGCGGCCTGATGTGGGGCACGCATGCTTTGGGGAATCGAGACGACGTAGGCAACGCGTCCGGGCCGATTCGAAGACAATGCGATCTGGTTGATGCGAACGCCATCAATTCGGCGTTGAATTCGGGAGTTGATTACCTGGTCCAGCCACTCTTTTGTAATGTCACTTGGATCAATGCCCGCGTCCACGCTCGTTGGGATGTTGCCGTTTTCTTCGATCCCGTAGACAAGCGCTCCGCCTGCCGAGTTAGCGAACGCCGAAACATCCTTGCTGATTTCGTTCTTTTTCCCATCCGTCTTCCCCAGTGCCTCACTCTTCTTGTAATCCAATTCGATGCTCTCCTTGACCCCGTTGGCGATCAGCGCGTCGAGGTCTGCTTCAGTCCATTCCCATGCCGGTTTCATGAGGCGTCTCCCCTCAAAGGTCACGCCGCATAGAGCAGCGTTTGCAACTGATGCACTGCCTCGACGAGTTTTTCGGAACCGCCGAATTCCTTCGCAATCTCCATCACATTCCCATGCTCCGAGAGCGGTGGGACTTCGAGCACGTCGGGGAGGACAAACTGCGCCGTGCCGTGTTCAGCGTATTTCTCCAGTAGCTCTTCGAGTATTCTTTTCGCCTCCGCGCCGTACTCGTCAAAGAAGTCTTTCTTTTCCTTCCGCAACCGCTCGACCCGTTCGCGCCGCGTCCTGAGCGGCGCGTTGAACGCCAAGTGGCACAAGAGATCGAACGGATCGGCGTCCGGCTGATTGGCAGCGGTTGCGAGTTCGTCACGTTCTTCCAGCTTGCCGATAATCTCCGCGCGCTGGTCCGGGTCGGCCCACTTCTTGCGCAATTCCGCCGCGCTCGGGTACAGCGTGCGGACTTTGTCGGCGGCGTAGTCACTGTACTGCACAACACGGAGTCTTCTGCCGTCGACGTCGAGCTCGTAGACAAGCTGGGCGGCGATCTGTACCCGACCGCCGTCCACATAAAACTTGCGTGGCTCGTTAGGCTCGTCACCAAAGTCGATGGGTTCCACGGTGCCGGGCAGCGGGTCCTCGATGGTTTCTTCCGGCTGGACGACTTCTTCCGTCCCTGGGACCGTCTGACCCTCGGCGTCGATTTCGACCTGAGTCGCCAGGGCAGGCTCGCCGTCGAAGTCCGG
>JAKEHV010000290.1 GCA_022614915.1 Gemmataceae bacterium
AGTCCAAAGGCAGTCATGGGCAGGCGCAGAGTGGCCGTCACGGGTCTCGGCGTGGTGGCCCCAAACGGGATTGGCAAGGACGCGTTTTGGTCCGCTTGCCTTAGCGGCAAGAGCGGAGTTGGTCCGATTCGTACTTTTGACGCCAGCCAGCATCCGGTCAAGATCGCTGCCGAAGTGCCGGACTTCGACCTCACTTCGTTGCTGGACCCCGCCCAACGCAAATACCAGAAGATCATGAGCCGGGCGATGCGCTTCGCGGTCGGCGCGGCCTGCCTGTCGATCGCGGACAGCGGCTTGGAGTGGGACAAAATCGATCCGGAGCGGGTCGGCGTGGTCATGGGGACCGGCCTGGTGCCCGTCGATTTGCCGGAACTCACTCCCGCGCTGGTCGATTCTTGCGACGAACAAGGCCGGCTCCAAACCAAGCGCCTGGGCAAGCGCGGCGCCAATACGCTCTATCCCTTGTGGCTGCTCAAGTATTTGCCCAACATGGTCTCGGCCCACATTTCCATTGCCTTCAACGCGCAGGGTCCGAACAACACTATTACCACCGCTTGCTCCGCCGGCACGCAAGCGGTCGGCGAAGCGTTTCGCCTTATCGAGCGCGGCGACGCGGACATTGTCCTGTCCGGCGGGGCCGACAGCCGCATCGATCCCTTGCTTCTCTTGGCGTACACGGCCTTGGGAGCGCTCAGCCAATCTAGCCGGCGGCCGGAAGAAGTGTCGCGGCCGTTCGACGGCCAGCGCGACGGCTTCGTCTTGGGCGAAGGAGCGGCGGTGCTCGTGCTCGAGGACTTGGAGCGCGCCAAGCTGCGCGGCGCGACTATCTACGCCGAGGTGCTGGGCATGGGCACGACGTTCGACGCCTATGCGGCCACCAAGCCCGATCCGGAAGCGCGCGGCGCGGCCCGGGCAATTCAGGGGGCGCTGGGCGAGGCGCGCGTCGACCATCGCGACGTGGATTACATCAACGCCCACGGCACCAGCACGCGCCTCAATGATGAGATGGAAACACGGGCTGTCAAGAGGGTGTTTGGCGACGGGTCGCGGGCCTTGCCGCTGTCGTCCATCAAGTCGATGGTAGGCCACCTGATCGGCGCTGCGGGTGCGGTGGAGGCGGCCGCGTTGGCTTTGACGTTGGCGACTGGAGTATTGCCGCCGACGATCAACCAGACGCAGCCAGACCCGGTGTGCGACCTGGATTATGTGCCCAATAACGCCCGGGAAATGCCGACGCGCATCGGCGTGTCCACGAGCTTCGGCTTCGGCGGACAGAACGCGGCGCTGGTGATGAGCAGTTTTAGGGGGTAAACGCTTCACACAACCGCAGATGCACGTGCCGGTCGAGTGTCTCCGCGCGGGCGTTGCCGTCGATCCCCAGTTCTGACAGTTTGCGGTCCACTTCTGTCTTGTCAAACGGTTTGCCAGGCAAGCTAACGAGCGCGCCGCGCAGGTTCTTGCGGCGGTGTGAGTACAAATCGCGCAGAAACTCGCGGAAGCGCTGTACGTCACGGATTTGGGCGCGCTTTTTGGCACGCGGCCAAATGCGGACGATGGCCGATGAAACTTGGGGGCGCGGCCAGAATACCGCAGGCTGCAGCTTACGCAACAATTCCACGTCCGCCAGGCTTTGCACGAGCACCGTCAGCGCGCCATAGTCCTTCGTCCCCGGCCAGGCAACGAGGCGTTCGGCAATCTCCCATTGCACCGTCACCACCATGCGCTCAAAGGTTAAGTCGCTGAGCAAGAAATTGGCCAGGACTGGCGTGGCGACGACGTACGGCAGATTGGACACCAGTTTCAAGTGTTTGCCGCCTTGCTCACCGAAGCGCCGCCAGCCATCGCAAAGCGGCCCAATCGCCTCCGGATTGAGTTGATTCTTGTTTTTGAGGATGTCGGACAACAACAGCTGTACGTGTGCGGGCGGCCCCAGTGTTTCCTTGGCGAGAGTGTGAAAATCGCGATCCACTTCTACCGACAGCACTGCCCCGGCGTGCTCAGCGAGTTTCGCTGTCAGGCTGCCCGTGCCGGTCCCCACTTCCAGGACCATGTCCTCGCGGGTCAGCTCGGCCTGCTTGACCACGTAGTCGATCAAGTTGAGATCGACCAGGAAATTCTGTCCGAGTTTGTTTTTCGGCTTGAGGCCGCGCTCTTGAAATAGCGAGCGCAGATAAGTTTGCGTCTGGCGTTTTGGCACGGCCCCCTCTTCACTCACCCCTCACCCCTCACCCCTCACCCCTCACCCTTCATTATCTTGGCAATGTACTTCGCGAATAGGTCCGTTTCGAGGTTGACGCGCGCCGGCGGCTGTTTGAATCCCAGCGTCGTCACCGCAATGGTGTGTGGTATGAGGGCCACTTGAAACCAGTCGGGCCCCACGTCCACAAGCGTAAGACTGATGCCGTCGACGGCGATCGAGCCTTTATTGACCATCTGCCGCGTGAGTTCCGTGGCGCATTGAATGGTGACCATTTCCCAGTCGCCCTGGCGCTCGCGTCGCGCAATGACTCCGACGGCGTCGACATGACCTTGAACGATGTGGCCGCCGAGCCGGTCGCCGACTTTGAGGGAGCGCTCGAGATTGACACGCTCACCGACCTTTAGCTCGCCCAGATTCGTCAGCCGGAGCGTCTCCGGTCCAATCTGAAAGCGAAACGCATCGGATGTCGTTGCAACAACGGTGAGGCAGACGCCGTTGACCGCGACGCTTTCGCCCAGCGCCAACTCCTTGGCGAGACGTGGCTCTGCTATGTGCAAGAGGCAACCGGCGCCGTCTTTTTCCACGGCGCTTACTTCGCCCAGTGTTTCGACAAGTCCCGTGAACATTAATGAAGACCCCACGCTCCGCGTGGGGACGCCTCCGTTCCCCCACGCGGAGCGTGGGGTCTACTTTCATAAGAGTGAAAAAGCCCACAGGCCGCGGCCCGTGGGCTTTGTCGTCCGCCTACAGTTTCGACAACTACACGCTACCGCGGCATGACATCCGGCGTCGGCGACTCTTCGCGTTTGAGGCTTTTCATCAAGGCGTTGCGAATCGGCAAACCAAGCGCGTAGCCCCAGAACAACACGAACAAGGCGAACTCGCGCAACAGCACAATGATCAATACGCCGAACAACAATTGTACGATATGGCCCACATGCCGCCGGCCGCGCAGAATCTGCTTGGTCACATGCGGATACGGCGCCACCGAGACCATCAAGAGTGCGATGAGGACCGCGCCCACGGGAGCGAACACTTCGACGAAACGCAGCACGAGTTGCCGAATCTGTTCGGGATCCGAATCAGGCCACATCAGCAAGATCTTGTCGGCCAGGCCGCCGCGCAAAATGGCCAAGGCTGCGAGGCAGCCCGCCGCCGCGGGTGAAGGCAGACCGCGGAAGCGCTTGTGACTTCCCGGGTCAGGAGTATTATCGACGTTGAAGCGCGCCAGGCGCAGCACAGTGCAGACCATATAGAGGGCCGCGATGCCCGCGACGATCTGATGCAAAAGCGGATGCGGTTGCCAGCCCGGGCCCATCTTGAGGAGGAGAAAGGCCGGCGCCACGCCGAAGCTGATGGCGTCGCACAAGCTGTCGAGCTCGCCGCCGAACTTGCTCGCGGTTTTGGACAATCGGGCCACGTAGCCGTCGAACAGGTCGAAGATCATCGCCGCCACGATGAACCAGCCGGCCACTGCGAAGAATAGGTCGCAGTTGGCGATCGACTCGGCGTCGTTGATCTTGCTGGCGAACGTAATCGCGACAAAGCCGCAAATGCCGTTGCCCAGCGTCAATAGCGTCGGGACGATGGCGATCTTCTTCACGGCACGAATGCTCCCAGATGCGGATTACGCTAA
>JAKEHV010000291.1 GCA_022614915.1 Gemmataceae bacterium
ATGCCGCCAATGTGTGCGTGAAACAAATCCACCGGCTCGAAGCTCTCCCGGCGAACCTTGGCGTCGAAGTTGACGCCGCCCGGCGCTAGGCCGCCTTGCCCGAGGATGACCAGCATGCACTGCGTCGTGAGGTAGTAGTCCGTGGGGAACTGGTC
Source organism: Gemmataceae bacterium (assembly GCA_022614915.1). GTDB lineage: Bacteria > Planctomycetota > Planctomycetia > Gemmatales > Gemmataceae > JAKEFD01. The sequence continues at coordinate 156 of JAKEHV010000291.1, forward strand.
CGTGTCCCAGCCCAGAAGCAAGTCGCCGCGGTTGGCGTCGATGGAGCCCAACAGGCCGCACTGCGAGGCGTAGGCCAGCTCGTGCATCATGGTGTGGCCCGCGAGCGTGGCGTGGTTAGTCTCGATGTTGAGCTTGAAGTGCTCGGCCAGGCCGTAGCCGCGCAAGAAGGCGACCACGTTGGCGGCGTCGAAATCGTATTGATGGACGGTCGGCTCCTTGGGCTTGGGCTCAATCAGGAACTGTCCGCCGAAGCCGATCTTCGTCTTGTAGTCGACGGCGAGGTGAAAGAACTTGGCGAGGTGATCGAGCTCGCGCTTGAGGTCCGTGTTGTAGAGATTCGAGTAACCTTCACGGCCGCCCCAGAAGACGTAGTTCTCGCCACCCAGTTCCTTCGTCACTTCCAGGCACTTCTTCACCTGGGCCGCCGCATAGGCGAATACGTCGGCGTTGCAGCTCGTGGCCGCACCGTGTACGAAGCGCGGGTTGCTGAAGAGGTTCGCGGTGCCCCAGAGGAGCTTGATTCCGGTGCGCTCTTGCTCCCCCTTCAGCACCTTGACGATCTTGTCGAAGTTGGCGTTGGTCTCGCGCAGGTTCTTGCCTTCGGGGGCGACGTCGCGATCGTGGAAGCAGTAGTAGGGGGCGCCGAGCTTGTCGATGAACTCGAACGCCACGCGGACGCGCTTTTGGGCCATGTCCACGGAGTCGGTGCCGTCCTCCCACGGGCGGACCGCGCAGCCCGGTCCGAACGGGTCGCCGCCCATGCCGCGGAAGGTGTGCCAATAGCAGACCGCGAAGCGCAAGTGCTCCTTCATCGGCTTGCCTTCAATCTTTTCGCCGGCGTTGTAGTGGCGGAAGCAGAGCGGGTTCTTGGAATCGGGGCCTTCGTACTTGATTTTTTCCACGTCGGAGAAGTAGGGCATTGGACACCTGGCAAGTGGAGAGAAAAAAAGACGCGTGAATAGGATACGGGCCAGCGCTTCCAATGTCAAAAACCACCAGGTACCGGCTGGTGAGCGCTAGGGCGCCCAGCGCTGGTCTTCGAGCGGCTCCGGATACTTTTCGCGAAAAGCGCGAAACCCCTCGCCGCGCAGGATCGGGCCTAAATCCGGATCGCGGTTGCAGTCACCCACGAAGAATTCGCGCGGCGCGAGCTGGTCCATGGCCGCCAGGGTTGCTTGGGCGTCGCCCGAGGCCGCGTGCGCGAAGATGATGAGCAGCCGATTGCCGTACCGGTTTTTCAACAGGCGTTCGGCTTCGCGCACTGCTTCCTCGGCCCTTTCCGTCATGGCTAAGGCGCGCACCCAATAGTTGTCGAATTTCCACTTGAGGCGCTGCTGAGAAAACACGCCGTTCTTGTGCTCGCTCAGATGCCGTCTGGCCCCGTCTTAGTCCTTCTTGAGCCAAAGCGCGTCCACGTCCCAGGCGACGAGGTTGCCGTCCTGGGGATGGTCCTTCTTGCGGGCGGCGATGAGCGCTTCCAGCTCCTTGGGATTCTTGTCCTCCAGGCACACGTGCGCGAGCTCTTCGAAGTGCCGAAACGACGGGCCAAGCTCGAAATAGGCGGCGACAGTCTTGCCAGCCTTGACCCGCGCCCGATTCAGGCTGTGGCGCAAGTTCCATTCGTCCTGCCTGGGCGCTTTGGCAAGAGCGGCGGCCAGGTGCTTTTCCGCCGCGCTGGACTCACCGCGCAAAAGATGCAGCTCGCCTTGATACAAGAGCAGCCAGTGATCTTCGGCGTGCGCCTGGGCATGTTCGTCCAAGAGTTCCTTCAATGCATCCGTTTTTTTGCGGAAGACCAAGACGCGGGCCAGCGCTTCAAAGGCGGCGGATTTGTCCTGGGCGGCGCGATAGCCCGCCAAGCCTTGTCCTGTATCCCAGGCGTCGAGGGCGATTCCGGTGCTATAGAAGCGTCGGGTGTGCGGGTTCGCTTGTTTGGCGCATGCCGTTTGCAGGAGCGCGGCGGCCTCGGCGGGTTGCTTCAAGAATATCTTGGCCCGCGCTTCATAGTAGTCCAACTCGGCGGCTTCGCGCTCCGTGTCCGGCGCCCTTGCTAGCGCTTCGAGTTTGGGTTCCCTCGCTTGCGCTTCGGGCTGGTGTTGCGCGTCGGGTTTGTGGCGGGCGCGGTGGGACTTGACGAGCGCGTCGAGGTCCGCGCCTTTTTTGTCCATGCACAAGAGGTTGGCAAGCTGCACGAACGCGTCGTGGCTTGAGCCGGCCTCGGCGTAGGCGTCCAGGCAGCGGCCCGACTTGTACTTGACGAACACGATGGATTGTCGAATCCCGGCGCGACCGGCGGCGTCGGCCTTCTTCCAAGCCTTTTCCAAATCTTTTAGTGCTTTGTCCCAGGCTTTGTCCGCGATGTGCTTTTCCGCGCGGTATTGATGCAACGACCAATGGTCCGGCTGTTTCTTTTGATGGGCATCCAATAGCTGTTGGAAGTCCTTTTGGCTGCCGGCGTCCAAGAGGTCGCCGGCCAGAACTTCGAAGGCCCTTTTGGCGTCGGGGGCGGCCAGATATCCTTCGACGGGCCGGCCCGCATCGAGCATGTCGAACAGGAAGTCCGAGACGAATCGATCTTTACGATCTTGGGCCAGCGGCTGGTTCAAGGCTTTTTGGAATTGGGCCAAGGCATCCACCGGCTGGTTGCGTTTAAGGTGCAGCCGAATCCGGTGGCGGTGCAATTCCAAGTCGTCGCCGGCTTTCTTGGCGTGGGCGTTTAGGAGCGCTTCCAAAAGGTCGAGCTTGTCGTCCAGGTAACAGAGCGTGGCCAGTTGATCGAAGGTTTCGTTGCGCGGCCCGATGGACGTGTACGCGGAGACGACCTGGCCCAAGTGGTAGCGCGCGAGGACGCGGCTGGCGCGGAATTTCGCCAGCGTGGGCGCGTCGGGCTTTTTCTCCAGCGCGAGCGTGAAGGTCTTGTCCGCTTGCTGGTAGTCCCCTTCGCGAAGCAGGATCTCGGCCTCGAAAAGGGGCAGCAAAGGATCGTCGGGGAAATCGCGGGCGTAGAGCTTGAGCAAGCGCGGCAAGTCGTCGTCATAGACGAAGCGCAACTCTTCGGCGAAGACGCGAAAGGCCTCGCGCGGGTTCTCCAGCGCGTTATACGCGTCGACGGCCTTGCCCGCTTCGACCATGGCCTTGGCGTAGCTTTGCAGGTATTGCTGGCGCAGAAACAGGTCGTTCTGCCGGCCGAGGGCAGCGACAAAAAGTGGCATCGCCTCACCCGCTTTGCCTGACCACGCCTTGGCAAGAGCCAGGGAATAATTCACGCCCGGATGCTTGGGATCGAACTTGCGCATGGCGAGCGCCAGTTGCTCGAGCGCTTCGCCATCGCGCGACTTGATGCAATCCTCCGCCAATGTCTCGAAACTCTCGCGCGGCTGGGCCATCTTGGCGAAACGCCGGCCCAAGTCGTCTTTGTTGTCCTGGGGCCCGAGCGAATGCAGTAACCGCAAAAACGAGTCGAGCTGATTGGGATCGTAGTCGAGCGCTTTGCGAAAGGCGGCGGCGGCTTCCGGTAGACGAAACAGGCCAAGATACGCCTCGCCGAACTGATGGCAGACCGCCGCGTCGTCGCCCAAAAGCGCTTCGTAGGCGCGCAGATGCCCGAGCGCCTTGTCCCACTGTCCGCTCATATTAAAAGCGACGCCTCGCATTAGATCCAATCCGGGCATGTCAGGATGGCACTGGTGCGCCTTGTCCCATTCGTCCAGGGCGGCTTCCGGTTGGCCGCGATGAAGACTTATCGTGCCAAGAATGAGGTGACGCACGGACTCCAACTTTTTGGGTAGCTTGACGAGGGCGATTTCCTGCATCTTTTTCTCGGCTGCGTCCGCATCCTGATGCAACACGACGGCATGCACGGCGTCGCGGATGGCAGTTCCCGCCCGAGCAACCTCGCGCACCTGGCCCCAGCCCAGCTCGGGAAGGGTCGCGACGATTTCCGAAATCCTCATGCCCAAGTGCAAATCCTCGAAATCATAAATCTTCCACGTCCCCAGCCGCTTGCTGACCCACCAGCGCATCTTGAGGGTTTCGCCGTTCGCGGCTTGATGGCGCACAATCAGCACGGCCTCATTGCCTTGCAGCTTCTTGATGTGCTTCACCTCGTAGCCGGTCCACGCCAATATCGGAGCGTTGGCCTTCATCGATTGGCCGAGTCCTTTGCGGGCGCCGAACACAAAGTTCGCCCGTGCTTGCGGACCTTTGAGGGGCAGGATTTCCAACGCCCCCAATTCATCGAACAAACGCTCGACATCGAAATGCTCGGCAATGCGGCTTTCGTCGGCCGCCTGCAACGCTTTGCCCAAACCGTCAAGGAGCGGCTTGACCTCGGCGACGATGTCCGCTTCGGCGAGCGGCTTCTGGTTCTGAAACGCCTCCATAATCTCTTGGCGGCGCTGGTCGTCGTCTTCCTGATTCAGGGCGATTGGATTCGGAGGCCGCGCTTGCCAAGGCCGCTCCACGAAAAGGACGTAGCCTGCCAAAACCAGCACCGGCGAGACGGCGAGCAGCACCAGCAGCGGACCGCGGTTTTTCTTGCGGGAAATCTCTACAGGCGCGCCTGCGGCATCCACGTTGGCCGCTCGCTGCGGCGCGTTCAGAGGGCGCTCTTGCACTCGCTCTGACAAATCGTGGGACCGCGCCACTTCCTCGACCGCGACGAACGCATCCGATACCGGCGTCACAAAGACTTGACGGCAGGAGCGGCAGCGCACTTCCATGCCGCTATATCTCTCCGGCAACTCGAGTTCCCGTTGACAGTGGGGACAAGTGACAGTGCGTGGCATGAGGCGCTCCGGTCTTAAGTGCCTTCTTTTGCCGCTTTGATGAGGGCGTGGCGGAAATGGCGCACGTCCAGAAAACGTTGCTCGGCGTCGCGCGACAGGGCCTTGTGAATGGCGGCGGCGAGCGCGTCCGAAATGCCGTCGCGGCGGCTTTGGATCGGCACCGGCTTCTGCTCCAGGATGATCGAAAACTGGTGATGGATCTCGCGCGGCAAATCGAAAACAAATCTGCCGGTGAGCAAGGTGTAGAGCGTGGCGGCGGCGGAATACTGGTCGGCGGGAGGCTCGGCGCCGCGGTAATTAGTGATCTGCTCGGGGGGCATGAACGCCGCCGTGCCGCCGATGTCGCCCGTGATCGTCAGACCGGAAATCTGCGACGCCTGATAGACGCGCGCCAGGCCAAAGTCCGCGAGCTTAGCGATTTCCTTGCCGCCCTGTTCGCTGACCAGAAGGTTGGAAGGCTTCAAATCGCGATGCACGAACTGCTTTTTGTGGGCGTATTCGAGCGCGGACAGAATCTGACAAAGGAGCCGCACGGCGCGGCGAACGGGCATTGGGCCGTCCTTCTTGACGAGCTTGCCGGCATCGGTGCCGGCGACATAGTCCATCACGAAAAACAAGACGCCGTTGGCTTCCGTCATTTCGCGGAAGCGCACAATGTGCGGATGGTCCAGCTCAGCCAGGATGCGCGCCTCACGGAGAAATCTTTGGATGTGGCTCGGCGTGCCATGCACCGCGGGCATAACGGTCTTCACGGCCACCTGTGCGCCGTCCGCTTTGCAGGTGGCGAGATAGACGACACCCATGCCGCCGCGACCGATTTCGCGCACCAAATTATAGCCCGGCAGTTGCAGCGGGATACTCGCCGGCGCGCCGGCCTTGGCCGGCTGAGGCCGCGGGGCAGTAGCCGTTTCCGCCTGCGCCATTTCGATGGGAAAATCCGCGTCGCTGCCGGTCGGGTGGACGGTGAGCCGCAGCATGCTGCGGCCGGCGCGAATCGTGTCGCCGTGCTTTAAGTCCGCGGACAAGACTTTTTGGCCGTTGACGAACGTGCCGTTGTGGCTGCCCATGTCCACCAGCCGGCATTGAGGCGGGTTCATTTCGATCATGAAATGGATGCGCGAGAAGTATTTGTCCTTGAGCGGCAGCTGAAAGTGCGCGTGCTTCGAACGGCCGACCAGGAATGTGTCGTGACGGCCGAAGGAGAATTCCAGATCTTTGTGCGGCCCTTCCAGGACCGTCAAGGTGATGCGCATAGCTTATTGAAAGTTACCTGAAATCCGGCTTTGGTCAAAGTAGGAATTGATCAACAGAAACACTAGCCCGACGCGCTAGCGAGGGCGGACTGGTTGCCCGATGAAAACGGATCCAGTTGCAATGATCCTGCGAAGAATCTCTGAAGGGATTTGACATCCACACGGGCGACACGTTTGCCCTCGCTAGCGCGTCGGGCTAGTGTAGCTTCCACGGAACGAGCATCGGCGTCTTGCGTCGATATTCCTCATAGGCAGCACCGAAGCGCCGCACGAGATCGCGTTCCTCTAGCCGCAAGGCGCATAGTACATAGAGAGTCATGCCGCCGCTCATAAAGGCTAGCGTCGGCGTCATCACCGGGTGCGCCCACAGGCACACAAGCAAGCCGGCCATCAACGGATGCCGCACGAAGCGATA
>JAKEHV010000292.1 GCA_022614915.1 Gemmataceae bacterium
TAGTGAATGCAACAAATCGCGCGAATTGAAGGATGTCCCCACAAACTGGCTACTTTAGCAAGCTCCGCTCCACCACCTCCCTGGCCCGGTCGAATTCCGGCTGCCAGGTGATCTCCGGCTTTCCCGAAAGGAGGCAGTCGCGGACTTTTTCCAGCGTGTTGCGGGCCATGTGCGGGCATTTGTTGCAGGCGCAGCTGATGCCCGGGACCGGATGATAGCGGTGCCGCGGGTGCTTGCTCTCGAGTTGCCACATCATGTTCGCTTCTGTGGCGACCAGGAAATCACGCGGCTCCTGGTGCTCGCCGACGAAACGGATCATCGCCTCGGTACCGCCCACGAAGTCGCTGTGCTCGCGGATGTTGGCCGGGCATTCGGGGTGTGCGATGGTGATTGCGCCGGGCATCTTCTTCTTTTGCGCTAAGAGGTCGCCGACGCTGAAAATCTCGTGGACCATGCACGAGCCGTTCCACAGGATCATCTTGCGGCCGGTCACTTCTTCGAGGTATTGCCCCAAGTGGCGATCGGGCACGAACAGGATTTCCAAGTCTGCCGGCACGCGGCGGATGATCTCCTCGGCGTTGCCGCTGGTTACGACCCAATCGGACAAAGCCTTTACAGCCGCCGTGCTGTTGATATAGGTCACGGTTTGAAATTTGCGGCCGTTCTCGCGGAGCATCACTTGGAAGCGGCGCAGTTTCTCTGCCGGACAGCTCTCTGCCAGGCTGCATCCCGCTTGCAAGTCCGGCAAGAGAACTTTTTTGGCGGGATTGAGCATCTTGGCGGTTTCGGCCATGAAATGCACGCCGCAAAAGACAATGACCGGCGTTTCCACTTTGGTGGCGGCGCGGGCCAGCTTTAGACTGTCGCCGGTGAAGTCGGCGAGGTCTTGGATGTCGCCCTCCTGGTAATAGTGGGCCAGGATGGTGGCGTTCTTTTCTTTCTTAAGGGCTTTGATTTGGTCGATGAGGTCGATCATGGAAGGGATCCTTGTTTTTTGTGTGGCGCAGGACAAACCCACATCCGGCGTTTAGCGACGGCCTTGCGTCGTTACTTCTATTCTACGGAAAACCTGAAGCAGGAAAAAGCAATTCGTGCTGGCGAGCCGAGCCGCGTAAGCGGCCGGGTATCCGACAGGCGACGCACCCGACGCCTTACGGCGTTCGGCTTGCCAAGCGTTCGCTCGCTAGGTTTAACAAAAACAAACTATTATTTCATTTGTATCTTGATTTTATTGAAGTCGTATTTAATAATATGAAAGTATGGCGGGCAATCTTCGTTGGATGCAGCTTTTGGACGAAGAAGACCTCGCTTTCCTCAAGCGTTTTGTGTTGGCGTCCGGCTCCCTCAAGGAGCTGGCGGAGGCGTACGGCATTTCGTACCCGACCGTGCGGTTGCGGCTGGATCGGCTCATCGCCAAGATCCAAGTGTACGACAGCCAACGCAAGATGGGCGAGTTCGAACGCGTGACGCGCGGGCTGATGGCGGACGGCCGGCTTGACCCGGCCACGCTCAAGATACTTTTGTCGGTGCATAAGAAAGAACTGGAGTACAACCATGAGCAAGCGCGTGCTGGCGGCGGCGTGGATTCTGGCAAGTAGCGCGAGTTTGGCGCTGGGGCAGGAGCGACTGCCTTGGCGGAATGCCGCGGAACTGGGACCGAACGCCGCACTGTTGCAAGACAAGGATGCGGATGGACCGGTGGTGCAAATTACGGGCGTGGCAGGCCGACCCACCATTGCTACGGTGCTTGCAGTCCACAAGCCCAATGTGCCCTCACACTTGTATCAGGTGGGCGGCCGGATCAAGTACGAAAACGTCGAAGGCGACGGCTACGTCGAGATGTGGAGCTTCTTTCCGGACGGCGGCCAATACGTTTCGCGCACCGGCGATCCCTCAGGGCCAATGGGTGCGCTCATGGGCACGAGCGGTTGGCGCGACCTCGTGCTCCCTTTCATGAGCAAGCCCGCTCTTCTGCCGGAACGCATTGAAGTGCGTGTCATTCTTCCCGGCAAGGGGAAAGTGTTCATCGCGCCTTTGACTTTGAGTGGCACCGCCTTTTTCGACACAGCCGCTTCCGGTTGGTGGAGCGAGCGTAGCGCCGGCTGGCTCGGCGGGCTGGGCGGCGGCTTCATTGGCATCCTTGGTGGGACTATCGGCGTCCTGGCCGGCTTCGGCAAAGCGCGCCGCCTCGTGATCGGTCTTTGCATTTTCTGCATTGCTATTGGCGCGACCGCCGTCCTGGTCGGCGTGGTGGCGGTACTCGTGGGCCAGCCCTGGCACGTCTATTATCCCTTGCTCTTGGGCGGCGGCATCGCCGCGACTGTTTGCGGCTTCAATCTGCCCGCGCTCATGCGCCGCTATCAGCAGATGGAGCTGCGGCGCATGACGGCGATGGATGCGTAGGGCGTTGCGCAGTTTCTTGTAGCGGAATTCCGGGCGAATCGGCGTCGGAACTCTTGCGAGTTCCGCTACACCAATCTGAACAACGCCATGTGCCGATCACGCATACAATGGCGATGCACCCAAGAGCATACTGCCATGGCGTTGAACCTTTTCGACCTGGGACTGGTCGGCCTGGGGGTGATGGGCCGCAATCTGCTTCTCAATATGGCCGATCATGGCTTTGCGGTGCTCGGCTATGACAAAGACCTAGCCAAAGGCAAGGCGTTGGAACAGGAAGGCGCCGGCAAAAACGTGGCCGCCGCCTCCGACCTGGCGGCGCTGGTGAGCCGACTGAAGTCGCCGCGCGCCGTCTTGCTCTTGGTCCCCGCGGGCAAGGTCGTGGACGCAGTTCTGGGTGAGTTGGTTCCGCACTTGTCGCGCGGCGATCTCGTCATCGATTCCGGAAACTCGCATTTCAAAGACACCGAGCGCCGCCTGAAGGAATTGGCGGAAAAAGACATTCTCTTTCTCGGCATGGGCATCTCCGGCGGCGAAGCGGGGGCGCGGCACGGGCCCAGCCTCATGCCCGGCGGGCCGCGCGCAGGCTATGAACGGGTCCGGCCCATCCTCGAAGCCGTGGCAGCCAAAGTGGAGAGTGGAGCGCGAAGCGCGGAGCGCGAGGTGGGTGCGCTCCGCGCTCCCCCCTCCGCGCTCCACTCTCCCCCGTCTGCGCTCCACTCTTCACCCTCCGCGCTCCACTCTTCATGCGTCGCCTATCTCGGCCCCGGCGCTTGCGGACATTACGTCAAAATGGTGCACAACGGCATCGAATACGGCCTCATGCAGCTTCTTGCTGAGGTGTACGATCTTTTGCATCGCGGCTTGGGCTTTGACTGTCCCAAAATGGCCAAGGTATTCGAGCAATGGGGTCAGGGCGAGCTTGATTCATTCCTCGTCGAGATCACGGCCAAGATCTTCCGCAAAACCGACCCCAAGACCGGTAGTTTTTTGGTCGATGTCATTTCCGATGTGGCCCGGCAAAAGGGGACCGGCAAATGGACTTCGCAGGAAGCGTTCGACTTGCAAGTTCCCTTTTTGACCGGCGACGCAGCGGTCAGCATGCGCGACTTGTCGGGCCAAGAGGAGGCGCGGCGCGCCGGCAGCCGGGCCTTGCTCGGCGCCCACAAGACGTTTTCCTATGAGCCGGAAGCTTTCCTGCCGCACTTGGAAGCAGCCTACCACGCCGCCAGCGTCATGACCTATGCCCAGGGTTTCGCGCTTATGCAAGCGGCGTCCAAGAAACATGGCTATGACCTTGACCTGGCAACCGTGGCTCGGATTTGGCGGGGCGGTTGCATCATTCGCGCCGCCGTGCTCGAGGACATTTGCCGTGCCTTCGAAGCGCAACCTGCATTGGTGAACTTGATGCTTGATCCAAAACTGGCCCAGGAAATCACGAAACGGCAGCGCGACCTGCGCTTCGTGCTCCGCACCGCGATCGATCTAGGCATCCCCGTTCCCGCTTTGGCCAGCACGCTTGCCTATTTCGACGCCTACCGCGCCGCCCGGCTGCCGACCAACCTGATCCAGGCCCAGCGCGACTTCTTCGGCGCGCATATGTATGAACGGATCGACGAGCCGGGGACGTATCACACGGAGTGGGATGAAATGCAGCCCGGATTGCCCAGTTTGCCAAACTGATTGACAGCGCGTCGGTTAGGAAGGTATACTTTACCCAGCCATAAGCGGTTCCTCCCCTTATTCCATGTCTTTCTGGGGAGAGCATCGCGGACGCGGCCCGACCCCTAACTCGCACCGCTCCGGCGATGGCAACCAAACCGGAACTCTTGCGAGTTCCGCTACAGAAACGTAGCCGAATTCGCAAGAATTCGGAGTGACAAGGGAGCGGCAGGAAGCGTGTCCCCAAGAGGCGGGCTGTACGCCCGAATGGCGCTGCATGTCGGAATCGGCCCAACGTCCGGATGATCCATTGGCGCCTGCCAAAGGCAAGAGCGAATCGCAATTGCGTCTCGTCACCACGGACGGGGCGGTCGTATTCCCCAACGAACCTGAAGTCAACGACGACGCGCCGACCATCATCTCCAAAGGGGGCCCTGCGGGCACTGCGATCAAGAATGCGCCGCCGCAATGGTCGGGCAGCATTCGCGGGCGGCGCCTGGCGCATTTCGAACTCATCGAAGCAATCGGCGTGGGCGGCATGGCGGCGGTGCTGCGGGCGCGCGACACGCAGCTCGACCGATTCGTCGCGCTCAAAATCTTGCCGCCCGATATGGCGCAAGACGTGGAGAACATCGCGCGTTTTCATCAGGAAGCGCGGGCCGCGGCCAAGCTCGATCACGAGAACATCGCCCGCGTCTTCTTTTGCGGCGAAGACCAAAAGCTGCACTTCATCGCCTTTGAGTTTGTCGAAGGCGAAAACTTGCGCACCTTGTTGGAGCGCCGCGGCCGGCTGCCGGTGCCCGACGCGGTGCGCATCATCCTGCAGATCGCGACGGGGCTGGAGCACGCGGCGTCGCGCGGCGTCGTACATCGCGACGTCAAGCCCTCCAATATCATCATCAGTCCGAACGGACGGGCCAAGCTGGTGGACATGGGCCTGGCCCGCAGTCTGGAAGCGCAGCGCGATCGCGGGTTGACGCAATCGGGCGTGACGCTGGGCACGTTCGACTACATTTCGCCGGAACAGGCGTTGGAGCCGCGCGAGGCGGACAGCCGCAGCGACATTTATTCCCTGGGCTGCACGTTTTACCACATGCTCACGGGGCAGACGCCCACGCCGGAAGGAACGGCAGCCAAGAAACTGCACCACCATCAGAATGTGGCGCCGATCGATCCGCGCGAGCTCAATCCCGATGTTCCCGACGACGTGGCCATCATACTGGGCCGCATGATGTCGAAAAACCCGCGCGAACGCTACCAGCGCCCGGTGCACCTCGTGCAGCACTTGATGCAAGTGGCGCAAAAGGTCGGCGCGGTGGACGATCTGCCGGAGGGAGTCTTGTTGGTGGACGCGCCGCTGCCCGAGCCGCCGCGCAAACGGCCTTTGCTCCTCGTGTCGTCGGCGTTTCTGGCGTTGGCGGCGCTGCTCCTAGTGCTGTCCGTCTTGCCGCCGCAAAAAAACATCCCCATCGGCATTCGGTCCGGGCCGGCCGGTCCGGACAAGTCCGTATTGCTGAAGGAATCCGGCGCCGGTAAAGGCGTGGTCGCGCCGTCCGGGCAAGGCCCGATTTTCATCAAGACGGAACAGGATTTGGAAAAACTGCTGAAAGAAAACAAGAACAGCCTACACGCGGTTTTGGAAAACGACATCGAAATCAGCGATGGCTTGCTCTTTTCCGGACAGTCCAATCGCAAACTGCTTCTGGAGTGCATCGACGCTTTCGAGCCGAAAACGATCCGGTTCAAGTACTCGACGCGTTCGGAGACCGCGGACTTGGTTGCCGGTCTGACGCTGGAAGGCGGCAATGTCACGTTTCGCAATATCCGCTTCGAGGTGGAGGCGAGTGCGACGCCGGACACCGCGGTCGCCTCACTGGGCATCAAAGGCGCCGGCAAGGTCCGCTTTCACAAGTGCACATTCGCGCAAAAGGGTGTGCCGCAGCGCCAGTTCATCCCGCTGCGCAAAACGCGCGTGCCGGTGGCCTCCATTGCTGTGGAGAATCCCAGCGGCGACTCGGAGGACCGGCCGCACGTTGTGCTCGATCAATGCTATTTCGGCGGTGGACAAGTCGCGGTCGGCATACATGGACCCGCGGAGATCTTGCCCACGGATTGCGCCTTCAAACCCTACGGCGCGCTGTTCCATTTGCGCGGCAATCACAAGGACTATTCGACGTTGTTGCGGTTGCACCGCTGCTCCGCGTTCGTCATCAACGGGCCCGCTTTCCGGCTCGACAACACCGCGACCTGCGACTTGCAAGTGGAGTATTCGATCTTCTCGCGCCCGGAAACGGCGCCCACCGACACGTCGACGCGCGACGAGCCGGACTTGATCCGGCAGACCGACAATGCCGAGCCGGCCGTCAAGTTCGACGGGCTGCGCAACTGTTACCACAATCTCAATGCCTTGTGGGTCCGACCGGACGAATTTGGCGTGCCACGCATCCTCACGAATCTCGAGGACGAGTTTCGCCCCTTCGCTGTCGATGTCGCCAAGGGGCGCGGCGACGTCGGCTCGACGAAGCTGCCGGGCGCGGTCTCCATCTGGATGACCCAAGACCCCTGGAAAGCCGACACCCTCGCCGAAGCGTTTCGTTTGCGTCCGGACGTGCGCGGCGTTCGCACCCAGGACATGAAACGAGCGCTGGGGATCGAACAGTGCCTGGAAGTGACCATGGCGCCCTTGCCCGCGCTCGCGGATGAGCCCAAAGTCGCGGACGTCAAGCTGAAGCCCAATGAGAAAGTGGTCGATCCGGAAGATGCGGGCGCCGCGCCGGGCGTTTTCAAGTCGGTGTTCGCCGCTTTGGCCAGCGCGCAGCAGGGCGATGTGATCTTGATCAAGCATCGCAAGGACACGCGCGACGTCGAAGTCCATCCCATTCGCTTGGACAAGCCGGGCGTGGATGTGACCCTGCGGCCCTATCCCGGTTTCGCCCCCATCCTGACCATGCCGGACACGTCCGAGGTGGACGCGGGCTTTTTCCGCGTCTTCGACGGCCGGCTTGTCCTGGAAAACCTCGAAGTCGTGCTGGAGCCGGATCAAACAGGATTCAAAGCGCAGTCCATCGTGCTCATGGGCGGCAGCTCCCACTGCACGTTTCGCAATTGCGTGCTCACGCTGCGACCCGCCAAGCTCGACAAGCGCGTGCCCGTCAGCATCGCGACGCTGATCGATCCGGAAGACGCGATGAAGATGGGAGCGCGGCCGACGCGCGCGCCCGCCGAGCTGGCGCTAATCGATTGCTTTGTCCGCGGCGAAGGTGATGTCTTGAGCGTGCGCGCCAGCCGCTCGCTGGATCTGCGCGTGGAGAATTCACTGCTGGGCCTGGCCGGCTCGCTCCTGACCGTCGCGGGCGGGACCAAGGATGTCCCCGCCGACTCCAGCGCCAACATCCGTTTGACCAATGTGTCCGCGTATTTGTCCGAGCCGCTCTTCGTTTTGCGCTCCGCGAAGAATCCCAAAGGCCTTGTGTCCACGCGCGTGGAAACAGCCAAAGACTGCTTGTTCGTCGGTCTGCCGGGAACGCCCGATCGTCCGCTCGTGCTCTTGGAAAGCACCGACGCCTCGGAGGACAATTTGCGCACCTGGCTCGATTGGAAGGCCGAACACAACGCCTACTGCAATATCGACCGCCTAATAGAAATGCGCCGGCCCGACGACGGTTTCCCTTCGTTCACTTTCGACGGCACGCGCTGGGCGGATTATTATCGCGAAACCGGCTCGAAGTTCACGCGCGCTATGTTCCTGTTGCCGCCTATGCGCTCCTTGTGGAATGCGCTGCCCGAAAACTTCCAGCCCAAGCTCGAGTTCAAGGAAGAACTCAACCCCTTCGGCGCCAACCTCGGCGCCGAGATGCTGCCCAAACTGATCCCGTCCAAAAAGACCGAGCTCTTTGCCCCCTAAAACCCTTCCCCTCGGAAGTGTGACATTTACATTGCAACAGAACCGATCTCCCTTTGTAATTGCAGATATGCACCGAGTATTGATTGGCGTACTGGCGATGGCGGCGATTCCATCCGCTCTCTTGGCGCAAGTCAAGGACGATCCCTTGGCCGCCTACGACGCCAAGATCAAGCCGCACGATCGCCGGCACTGGTCCTTTCAACCTGTCGTGAAGCCGGTATTGCCCAAAGTGAAGAACGCGGCCTGGGTCCGCAATCCAATCGACGCCTTCGTCTTGGCGAACCTCGAAGCGGATGGCTGGAAGCCCGCCGAGCCGGCCCCGTCCGCCGCGCTTTTGCGCCGCATCCATCTCGATCTTGCCGGTCTGCCGCCGACGTTAGCAGAACAGGAAGCGTTTCTTAAGAATCCAGCGCCCGCAGCCGTGGACAAAATTGTCGATGACTTGCTCGCGCGGCCGACGCACGGCGAACGCTGGGCGCGCCATTGGCTCGACGTTGTCCGCTACGCCGAGACCGCCGGCTACGAGCGCGACGCCGCCAAGCCGTTCGTCTGGCGCTATCGCGACTACGTCATTCGCGCTTTGAACGACGACAAGCCGTTTGACCGGTTCATCCTCGAACAGCTCGCCGGCGACGAATTGGAAGACGCCAACGCCGATACCATGATTGCCGCCGGTTTCTTGCGCCTTGGTCCCTGGGACGACGAGCCGGCTGATCCTAAGGAAGACCGTTTCGATCAGCTCGACGACGTCGTGCAAACCACGTCGCTGGCGTTCTTGGGCCTGACGCTCGGCTGCGCCCGCTGCCACGATCACAAGTTCGAGGCTCTGACCATGCACGACTATTACCGCATGGTGGCCGTGTTCGACGCGTTGCATAGGCCGCAGAATGGCCGGACAGAGCTGGCGCTGCCGGCGGGAACGCGCGCGGAACTGGCCAAGGAAAAATGGCGCGACCGGCAACTGGGCCTTCTGGGTCGGACGCAGTATGCATTACAAACCGGCGGCAACCCCGCGGCATTCTTGGAGGCGGCGCGGGTTAGCCTAGTGCAACAGTTTCCCGATTTGCCGCGCGGCTACTTTTTGCACGAGAGTTCGCCCAAGGCGTCCGATACGCATCTGCTATTGCGCGGCAAAGCCGCCCGGCCCGGACCCAAAGTGGATCCCGGAGTGCCCGCGGTGCTTGTCAAGGATCAGCCGCCGTTCCTCGCGCCGGACCAGAAGTCAACGCGGCGACGGCTTACCCTCGCCAAATGGATCGCCGATCCCAAAAACCCGCTCACCGCGCGCGTAATCGTCAACCGCGTTTGGCACTACCATTTCGGCGAAGGCATCGTCCGCACGCCCAACGACTTCGGCGTCATGGGCGCCCAACCGACGCACCCGGAGCTGCTCGATTGGCTGGCGCACTGGTTCGTGGACAACGGTTGGTCCCTGAAAAAGCTGCATCGGCTCATCCTCGCCAGCAACACCTACCGGATGAGCAAGACCTGGAACAAGGAATACGCCCAAGTCGATCCGGACAACCAACGGCTCTGGCGCTTCCCGTATCGCCGTTTGGAAGTGGAAGCGATCCGGGACTCTGTTCTTGCGGTCAGCGGCAAGCTCAATTCAAAAATGTACGGGCCTTGGATGTATCCCGAAGTGCCCAAAGAAGCGTTGGCCGGCAGCAGCGACCCGGACAAGATCTGGAAGGCGTTCGACGAGGAGGAAGCCTCGCGCCGCACGATCTACGCGCACATCAAGCGCTCCTTCGTGGTGCCGCTGTTGGAGACGCTGGACTTGTGCGACACGACGCGCTCGGCGGAAAAACGGCTGACAACAACCGTCGCGCCGCAAGCACTGACCTTGTTCAACGGCGAGTTTGTTGAGCGGCAGGCGAAGCATTTCGCATCCCGCCTGGTGCGCGAAGCCGCTGACGACGCAAGTAAGCAAATTGGACTCGCCTATCGGATAGCACTGTGCCGGCAGCCGAGCGCGAAAGAGGAAAAAGTCTTGAGCGCATTTCTTTTGAGGGAGCGGGAACAGCTGGAACGCGAACAGCCCAAGCTCGATACCGCTACGCGCGCTCGATTGGCGCTGGAACAAGCGTGCCGTGTGATCTTCAACCTAAACGAGTTTGTCTACCCGGATTAGTTCTCCTGGACCGTTTCGCGTTCGGAGTATCCCGCGCTGCGGTTTGGAACTACGCGAGCGCATGGGACTAACCGGATGGAGTCGAGTTAGCGTGAATTAACCAGTCGTGGCAGCCGATTCAAGAAAAGAATGCGGTTTTTGCTTGAAGTTTGCCGCTTTGAGAGGTTAACTACGGAAGGGCGACGAAAGCCCACCTTTCGACTATTACGTTGCATTTCTTCGAATTAGAACGACTTTGGAGCCGGATCATGTCACATCCGTGCCCGCGTTGCAAGCAGCTATTGGCAATCCCTAAGCCGGCGCCGGCGAAGATTCAGTGCCCCAAATGCTCGGCAATCATTCGTCTAGGCGCGAATCCCGCCTCCAACAGCCAGTCGAATCCGGTTTTGGCTCTGTCGCGGCATGACATGACGGGCAAGTCCTTGCCGCCTGAGATGTCTCCCCTCGCCCCTGCGGGGAGAGGGGTTGGGGTTGAGGGGGCAAGCCCGTTCACACTGCCGGCCGAGGATACGCCGCCGCGCACGCCGAACCGAGGGCGCGGCCTGGTCTTGGCACTCATCCTCCTCTTGCTGGTGGGAGGCGGGGGCGCATCGGCCTACTTCCTGTTCAAAGGAAAGGACGCTCAACCAATCGCGCCCAAAGCACCGATTGTGGACATCGCGCAGCTCGACAAAGCCTCCACTATGCAATACGAAAAGGCGGATATTCAAGGCGCGGTGGAGCGCGGTGTGGTCTTTCTAAAGAAGCGACTTCTCGAAGACAACGACTACTTCTATCGCTCCGACATGCAGCGCGGCAACGCCAGCTACGGCGCCGCGGCGCTGGCCGGCTTGACGCTCTTGGAATGCGGCGTGCCGGCGGACGATCCGGCGGTGCAGAAAGCCGTGCAGGTGTTGCGCAACGCCGCCAACGACATACACGCGACCTACACACTGTCCACCGCCATCCTGTTCCTCGATCGCTTGCACCAGGAACAACGCAAGATACCGGCCAGCGACGTGAAACTACTCGAGACATTCGCCTATCGGCTGCTCGCCGGACAGGACAAGACGGGCTTCTGGGGCTACGGCCAACCCGTAAGCCCAGAGGAAGCGGAGCAGGCCCGAGCGACGTTGCAGTCGGGCCAGCCCGTGGCCAAAGACCTTTGGTACATCAACTTATCCAACAGCCAATTCTCGGCCTTGGCGCTGTGGGCGGCGCGCAAGCATGGCGTTCCGGTCAAGCCGGCGCTAAAAAAGGTCAATCAAGCGGCTCGCGAGAAACAGACCAAGGACGGCACCTGGCATTATGACCTCAATTTGCCGATGCATCATAGCAGCGTGTGCGCCGGCTTGATCTTCCTCGCGCTCGAGCGCGGCATCGAGGATCAACCCGTTCGCAAAGGCCCCAACGTACGCGTGACCGCCGCGTCGACGACTGCCAACACACCGATTCCGTTCGACGATCCCGCCATCGCCAAAGCGCTCGATTATCTTGGCAAACTGGTCGGCAAGACCAAGTTCCTGTCGACGGACAAGCGCGCCTATAGGCAAGAGGCGTCGCACACCATGCAGGAATACTATCGCACGACCGAGACCGGTCGCGGCAAACCGCCGGTCGTGTCGTGGACGCCGGATTTCGCCTTTCACGGCACGATTTTCGGCGCCGACAGCTGGGGCGACTTGTATTTTCTCTGGTCGATCGAGCGCGTCGCCATGATTTATGAATTGAAGAAGATCGGCGGCAAAGACTGGTACGCGTGGGGCTCGGGAATCATCGTTGCACACCAAAAGCAAGACGGCAGCTGGGAAGACCGTTTTCCCGGCGTGCCCGACACCTGCTTCGCGCTCTTGTTCCTCAAGCGCGCCAACCTCTTCAAGGACTTGACCGACAAGCTGCGCGAATCCGCGAGCTGGGACATTTTGCCCGCCGGACCGATTCCCGCGGACGCCCCCGCGCCCAAGCGAAAACAGTGAGCGCTGTCACATGCACGCCGCACTTATTCGCGCTTTGTTCGGACACGAGTGTTCCGTGCAGAATAATCAGCCAACTTTTCTCCAAGCGCTTCGATCCGGCCGTGTCGTGCTGATGGACGGCGCGATGGGGACCGAGCTAATGCGCCGTGGTCTGCCGGACCAGGTCGGCTCGGCGGCCTGGAACCTCGAGCGGCCTCAGACTATTCTCGAAGTGCACCGGGCCTACGTCGCGGCGGGGGCGGAAGTGCTCCTGTCCAATACCTTGACCGCTCTTTCGGCTCCATCTGCGAGGGCCGCCGCGGCGCAGTTGCGCGCCGGCGTTGCATTAGCTCGCCAAGCCAAGGGCGAGCGCGGCTTCGTCATTGCCGATTTTGGTCCGGCCGTCGCCTTGCTTTCAGAAGTCGCCGGGGCACTTGAGTCTGCTTGCAGTGAAGCGGATGCCGCTTTGGTTGAGACGATTTCCACTCCGGAAGAAGCGGCGTCAATAGTCGTCGCCGTCCGCGCTAAGCCTCTGTTGGTTTCCTTCACCTTTCTTCGACGCCAGGAAGAATTGCGGACTTTCACCGGTTTGTCGCCGGCGGATTGCGCGGCCTGGGCGCAAAGCGCAGGTGTCGCGGCCCTCGGCGTCAACTGCGGTAAAGACATCTCCATCGCCGATATGCGTGAAATCCTGCGTGCGTATCGTTCGGTTACGTCGTTGCCGTTGTTCGCCCGGCCCAACGCGGGCACGCCGGTGCGCGCGGAAAGCGGTTGGGTGTATCCGCGTGACCCGCGCGAAATGGCCGAGCAATTGCCTCTTTTGTTGGAAGCGGGTGTGGCCATGGTTGGCGGCTGTTGCGGGACAACGCCGGAGCATATCGCAAGGTTTCGGGAGAAGCTGAACCGATGTTTTCGCGGTTGAATTCGCCCAACATTCAGGAGCATCCCAGCCAGGGATTGTGTGCCAAGATTGGTGTCAGCAATGTGTCATCAATTCGTTTTCCACAACTGCTTGCCAATAAAGGGGTAACAGAAATTGATGACACGACCCGCAAGATGAGCGATGTGTCATCAATTTTTCGACCATTGTTTTGACGTAAATCTAGTCCTAGATTAAAGTTAATTTGCTGACACATCGTGTTTTATTCGTCAGCTGGAAGTTTTTCCATTTCCAGAATCAACCCAACTTTTTATTTGCCAATTCATTACAGCCCATTCCTGCGAAGTGGCTCTTGAGCTTATAGTGTTCTATTGTATACTACAACAACCTTTTTGCATCGTGGGGTAGTGATGACGTCCGCGCGCGCCGAGTTGATCCAGAACTTGAAAGAGCAACTGCGTCGCCTGGAACGGCACGAGCGGCGGGCGGACGACGCGGCGGTTATCTCGACCGGACTGGCGGGGCTGGACCGGCTTCTGCCTGAGGGAGGCTTGGAGCCGGGCACGCTGATCGAGTGGCTGAGCGCGGGCGAAGGCAACGGGGCGGCGACCTTGGCCCTGGTGCTGGCGGCGCGCGTGCAACAGCGCGGCGCGGTGGTCATTCTCGATGAGCGGCGCGAGTTTTATCCCCCGGCGGCGGCCGCCCTCGGCATCGACTTGACGCGCACCGTCGTCGTGCAGCCGGCCCAGCCGCGCGACGCCTTGTGGGCTCTGGAGCAAGCGCTGCGCTCGCGGGCGGTGGCGGTAGCAATGAACTGGGTGGAAAAACTAAATGACCGCGCCTTTCGCCGGCTGCAACTGGCTGCGGAAGCAGGGGGCAGTCTGGGCTTTTTGCTGCGGCCGGCCGCTTGCCGCGCGGCGCCTTCGTGGGCGGCGGCGCGCTTCTTGGTGCAAGCCGTGCCGCTCGTGGGGCAGACATTCCTGTCTGCCACGGCAGGCAAGAATGCCTGCCCCACTTTCCCATCGCCGGGACGGCGGTTGCGGATCGAGTTGCTTCATCGCCGGGGTGGACCAAGCGGTGGGGCCGTTGACTTGGAACTGGGCGATGAAGCGGGTTCTATGCGTCTGGTTTCCCCATTGGCCGATCCAGCGCCTGCGCGCCGCGCGGCCCGAGCTTAAAAAAGTAGTAGGCACACTCCGTGTGCCGTCATTTGGAGACGGCACACGGAGTGTGCCGCCACCTTCAAGCAACGGCACACGGAGTGTGCCTACTACTATCCTTCATGCCCTCGTGCGCGGCAAGTTGGTGGTGCGCGCTTGTTGCGCGAGCGCCGCGCAACGGGGCGTGACGCCGGGCATGCCGCTCGCCGAGGCCAAGGCCATAGTAGGTCCCACGCTCCGCGTGGGGCCTGATCCCCACGCGGAGCGTGGGGTCTACTGTGAGCCGCACGAGCCCAAGGCGGACTACGAAGCGCTGCAAAAATTGGCGCTGTGGGCCCAGCGCTTCAGCCCGCTGGTCGCCGTCCACGAGCCCGACTGTTTGCTTTTGGACGTGACCGGTTGCGGCCCGCTCTTTGGCGGCGAACTAAAGCTGGCGGAAAAAGCGTTACGCGACTTGCACCGGCAAGGTTACGCCGGCCGCGCCGCTGTTGCCGACACCATCGGCGCCGCCTGGGCCGTCGCGCACTACGGGACCGCAGATGCCGCAGTCGTGCTGCCTGGCCAACATAGCGACGAGTTAAAGCCGCTCCCGGTCGAGTCGCTGCGCCTGGACGAGGACGTGATCCAGCTCTTGCGCGCGTTCGACATTCGCCGGATCGATCAGCTTTTGGAGTTGCCGCGCGCCGCGTTGCCGTCGCGCTTCGGTCCGGAGCTGTTGCGGCGGCTCGATCAAGCCTTGGGCGACGTTGCCGAGTCGCTGACATTTGAGCGGGCGCACGAGCCCGACGAAGCTACTTGGGAGTTCGAAGTCCCCTGCGGCGACCGGCGCGTCATCGAAGCGGTGCTGGAGAAGTTGCTCGAACAAGTGTTGGAGAAACTGCGTCCCCGGCAAATGGGCGTGCAGCGGCTCTTGTGCTGGCTGCACTTGGTGCAGTCAAAAGTAGTAGGCACACTCCGTGTGCCGTCGACGACGGACGGCACACGGAGTGTGCCTACTACTTTCCTCGTCGGTCTGTTGCACGCCAGCGCTTCGATGCGGCATTTGCTGGAGCTGGTGCGTTTGCATCTGGAGCGCGTGCAACTTCCCGCCGAAGTCGCGCGCGTCATGGTACGGGCATCGGCGGCGCCGTTGGATTTTCACCAAGGGCAGATGTTTGGTGAAGAGAACGCCGAGCGCTGGCGCGAGTTCCCCGTGCTGGTCGAGCGTCTGTGCAGCCGGCTGGGCGAGAAAGCCGTGCTGCGGCCATCGCTGCGGGCCGACGCCCAGCCGGAGCTCGCCTGGCGCTACGAGTCGTGGCTGGCACAGTGGGGCAGACATTCTTGTCTGCCGGACGCGGAGGGCAGACAGGAATGTCTGCCCCACGCGCTCTTGTGGCGGCCGCCGTGCCTCAAGGCACAGCCGGTTGCCGTGCCGGTGATGTCAGTGGTGCCGGGCGGTCCGCCCTTGCGCTTCGAGTGGCAAGGTCACAGCCACGTCGTGGCTCATTACTGGGGCCCGGAGCGCATCGA
>JAKEHV010000293.1 GCA_022614915.1 Gemmataceae bacterium
CGCAACCGATGATTCGTCTCGCCCACCTCAACGGCAGAGTGGATGACGCGTTCGGCTTCCAAATGGCGGCGTGGAAACTCAAAGTGCTGATCGTAGAGCGTGTACTTGCCCGGGCGCAGCTCCTGGGCCTTCGACCAGGAATAGACATTGCGCCCATCTTCCTCGGGCTCTTCTTCAGCGCCGTGGAAAACCAATGTGCTCGGCTCCGGGATATCGGGATGGGCCGGCGGCGTGTTGGCGAGCACGAGCTTGTGAGCGCCGTCGGTGTGCTTGAAGAAGTAGTAGATGCCCTCTTCCTCCATGAGCCGGCTGATAAAGTCGAAGTCCGTTTCGCGGTACTGCACGCAGTATTCACGTGGATAAAAGGTCCCCTGAATCTGGTACTCGACGTCAAAGCCTTCGAGCACCTTGCGAAGGATTTCCGGCACCGAGAGGCGCTGAAAGATGCGGCACTGGGCCCTGTTGGTCAGAAGCCAGATGCGCGGCACAATCTGAATGTGGTAAGACGTGAAGGTGTCGTCGCTCATGCCCTGGAAGACGCGGCTGGCGATGCCGTTGAAATAGCGGCACTGCTCGTCTGCGTCGGCCAATTGGACGGTCAGCGGCTGGCCCAAGAACTTCTCAAAAGCGACTTCCTGCCGGTTCCTGGCCAAGAGATCGAGTTGGAAGCGGAACAACTGCGATATTCCCTCCTGGCCGGTGAATCCGGCCAGCAGAAGGACATCCTGGCCCAGCGGCGAGGTGACTTGCATGGGCCGATTTACTTCGGTAAAAGCTGTTTGACACATGGGGTCAAGTACCTCGCTTGGTATTCCAGTTAGCTCGCGCGTTCACCACCCTGAACGTCGTATCCCGATCGCTCGCGGAGAAGGTCGATGGGTATTCGTCAGTCGCCGCACTGGGCGGTCCTCGTGCGAGCCCGCGCGGCCGAAGTATTCCTCATACGGGCGCAATCCTCGCTCGCCCGTCGTTGGGAACACCCCCGCGGGGGCGTCGACCGTTGAACCACCCGTTAGGCGAGTACAGCCCCAATCGAGACAACCCCAGTCCGGGACTCCACGAACCGTCGTTTGGCCTCTGGCGTCGACCCAGCGCGGTGGGATAACTTCGAACGCGATGTCAGGCGTGTCGTTCGCGGTCGCCATTTGTACTCCGGCCGCAATCCCCGATGCGTGACCTGCCGCGATTCCCGCTTGATAAACGTTGAGCATTACAGCATTAGGGAACCTCAATATGGGGTAGGATCCCAACTCGACTCCCCGATAAGCTCGCCGAAACGCTCGCAGACCTTGGAACACGCGACCGTTGGTGTCCAAGACGGTCACTGCGCCGTTCGCAAACGTTGCAGATAACCGGTGTCCGCCTCCAGACCCAGAGATGGAAAACGTAAAAACATTCCGAGGTGACCGCCGAATCATCTCAAACAGGCCTTCCAGATCGGGCGGATGAGAAGGCTGGCTGAAGCGAATGCGTAAGCGTTGCAGGGCCGTCATCAGCTTCCGAAAGGCTTGACGGCTCGTTCCTCCAGCCGCCTGGATTTGCGCTTCCGTGAGGCCCGCTTGGCGAAGCAGGGTGCGCATGGTAATAAAGAAGCGCTGACCTGATAGGCGAATGGCCTGCGTGTGGGCAACCCAGGAGCAAACCATCGTCCCTTCCGCCTGGGTGGCTCGGATGAGACGGACCCCCCTGGCACTCAACCGCACGATCGGCCCCGCCACTATCAAGAGGCGTAGGACGTCCTCAGCGACTCCCCATGCGGCAGCCGCATAGTCTTCCTGCGAGATGGCCTCAGGGGCCTCTTCAATCGTTCCTTCTCCCAGCCGCAGCACGTCCACAAAAGACTGGCTGAACCTCATGAATGCCTGCGCGCCGGCTGCCGTACCCGCCGCCACCCAGTTATAGTCTGTGGACTCTACCCACGAGTCCAGGGCCTCGATTGCCTCTTCAACCTGTGCATCGTAACGGTCGGCTAGCTCGCCAAAGATAGTCAGGCTCATCGTAAGTTCCTCGCGTTCGACTACGCAGCATCACAGCGTGCAAGGATGCTGCGGCGCCATCGCAATGCCGCTGGCGCCCGTCGGAGCAAGCCAGCCCACCGTCTGGTAGGCGGGCCGATTGTGGATTTCCCGGCGCAAGGGCTCGTATTGCTGCCAAGTCAGCCGCACGCCCGCGTGCACCGCGTTCGTGGCAGGATCAATGATGCCGGAGGCCTTGGCCAGGTCATATGCGGCGGTGTACTGAGGCCGGGTGAAGGTTCTCCGGCCGTTCTGAAACATGAAAACGACTTGCGCCAAATACGCGGCCGCTTCATCGCTCAGTCGAGTAGTAGCCACACACTTGCAGAGATCGATCAGGGCATGGACCGCTTCATGGACGATAATGCCACGCGGGTTGACGGCAGCGGGGAAAACGTCGGACACCAGCTCGAAGCGATTCGTGTTTTGGTAGTAAAGTCCTGCAATACCAGCTCCTAACGAAGTCGAGCCGGTGCAGGCGCGAATGCGCTCTTGCCGAATCGCTCTGGCCACGCGTGCGAAGCCTTGCGGACTGATGTGAAATCCCCCACCGGCGTTTTCAAAATGAAAATCGATCTTCCGCACCTGTGCGTTGTTGCTCAGAAAGTCGGCCAATTGGTTCTCGAATTGTGTCAGCACTGGCTTCTCCTTTCGGGACGGTGAAAGTCGGCGCTTTCCCTAGGATGAGATTTGCGCGTCAACCTGGATTCTTCACCGAACCAACTGTTTCCTCTTGGATTGGCATTGGCTGGCGCTTCGCATGCCTTGGCGGTGTTGATCCCGCGTCGACGTCCCTACACACGCGCGGTTCCTGTGCCGGCCTCTTGAACAACTTCCGCATTTGCACCACTCCGTAGATCCCGAAGAAGGCGGCGAGCACAAGCCACATTATGGCCCAGTAGAGCTGGTCTAGCGCTTCGCGCTTTATCATCTCCCGCCTGAAGCGCTCGACGGGGTGCCTCTTGTTCACGTCGTCCAGGAGTTCCTTCTGCCATATCTCGACTTCCTTTTGTCGTAACTCGTTCAACACCTCGTTACCCTTCCGCCATCTGTCCAACTGCTGACGGACCGCCTCGTGCACCTTTTCCTTAGCAGGTCCGGCCTGGTCCGGGGGCTCGGTCGGCTGCGATTGTGCCGGCGCGCTGCCGTCGAGAGCCCAAGCCAGCACGGCCGCCGCCAGCGCCGCGTGACAGTTCTTACTCATCTGACTTCTCCCTGGATTGACCGAATTAGCGCTAAAAAGGCCCAACCTTTGTGTTTCGCGGCCGACTGCTACTTCTTGCCCACCTTCTGCTCCAGCGCTTGGGCCACACGCCATACCACCAGATAAGAGCCGCGCGGGCCGCCATTAGCAGCCAAATATCGCTCGTCGGGTGAAAACGCTACGCAGTAATTCGAATAACCTCCATGGCTGAGGCTGGCCAACTCCCGCGCGCCGGCAACGTTCCATAAACGCACAATGCCTTCCACACTCGCCGTGGCCAAAAGCGTGCCGTCGGAATTGAAAGCTACCGCCCGGACAGACCGGCTCGTGTGTCGCAAGGTGGCACGCTCTTTGCAGCCGGGCACGTCCCACAATTTCACTGTCCCGTCGCCGCTTGCCGAAGCCAGCGTGCTGCCGTCGGGGGTCCAGGCGACGGCCAGCACGGATCCGTCGTGGCCGGCAAACGCCGTAACTTCCTTGCGCGTATCCATGTCCCACAAGCGAATTGTTTGGTCGGTTCCTCCCGTTGCGAGCGTCCTGCCGTCGGGCGAAAAGGCCAGACATTTAATCGGCCTGAGCCAGCCTCCCAATCTTTCCTTTGGGATCTTCAGGTTGCCCAGCTTCTTGCCGCTGGCTACATCCCAGAGGATGACTTGGTTGTCATCGCCGCCCGCCGCCAACGTCTTGCCGTGCGGGGAAAAAGCAATTTGCCAGACACCAATCTTGTTCATCTCAAATCGGAGCAACTGCTTGCCGGTGGCGATATCCCAAAGGCGAATCCCTTGGTCTTCCTTGTAATTGCTGGCCGAGGCCAGCATTTTGCCGTCGGGAGAGAAGGCGACGGCATGCACCGCGGCAAAGACGTACTTCCTGTGTCCTTTCAG
>JAKEHV010000294.1 GCA_022614915.1 Gemmataceae bacterium
GCCAGCGGCGACGGCTCGGGTCGGCGACTGCGCGTATACACACTGCCCAGGTTGGCATGGTTCGAAGCCAGGCCGTTTTGATACTCGACGACTCGGGGGTGGTCGCGAACCAGTTGCTCCCAAATCGCCTGCGCGTTTTTGAGGTGATCGTCGGCTTCCACAAAACGGTCGGTCGTGCTGCACAAGAGGCCGAAGCTGTTGTAACTGTTGGCCAGATCGTGTTGGTACTTGGCGAATTTGGGGTGGGCGAGAGCCAAGCGTTTGCGAACGTCCAGGGCTTCCTTGAAGGCTTCCTCCGCCTTGTCCGCTCGTCGTGTGGACCGATACAGGATGCCGAGGTTGTTGAGCGTGGCGGCCAAGTCATGTTGGAATTCGGCCACGCCGGGGTGCGCACTGACCAGGCCGCGGCGGATGGACAGCGCCTTCTCGTGCGCTTCCTCGGCCTTGGCTTCCTCCTTCCGGGCGCGGTGGAGCAGGGCCAGGTTGTTGCAGGTCGCGGCCACGCCTTTGGAAAAATCGGGATCCGTTGAATCCTCGGCCGCCAGTTTCTCGAACAGCTCGAGCGCCCGTCGATAGTCTGCAGCCGCTTCGCCGGTCTGGTTGACCTCGCTGCGGGCGAAGCCCAGATTGTTGAAACTCTTGCCCAGGTCATATTGATAAGCGCGAACGTCGGGCCAATCACGGACCAGTTCTTCGAAGATCGCCACGGCTTGTTGGTAGTGCTCGATGGCCTTGCTCTTGGATTCGATTTCGCTCGTGAGGAAGGCGAGTCGCCAATAGCTGCGGCCATACTCGGCGCGGACGGCGGGGTCCTGGCTGCGCTCTTGGACAAACTGTTTGTAAAAGTCGCGGGCCGTCTGCAGCAGGCGCTTGCGCAGCTCTTCCATGCCGGGTTGATTCAACAACACCTCCTGGCTGACTTCCGTGTAGTAGCCGTCCACCGCCTTGCGGGCCAGTTGAAAGTTGGCTTCCGCCCGCTCCCGCTGCTGGCGCTCGCGGTCGTGGGCGGCGGCCAAGAGCGCCGTGGCCACGCTCAGACACACGACGACCGCCAGTACCGCGGCCGCCGCAGCCGTCACCAGCGTGCGATGTCGATCCAGCCAACGCCGCATCCGCACGGTCCACGGCTCGCGCCAGGCGCCAACCGGCTCGTAGGCCAGCCAGTGCTCGACGTCCGCAGCCAGGTCGAGGGCGGTTGCGTAGCGAGCGCGCGCGTCCGGTGCCATCGCCTTGCGGCAGATCGCCTGCAAAGCGCGGGGCACGCCTTTCCAATGGGGATGCGGGCCTGTCGCGCGGTAAGGGACTGTTTCGGGTTCGTTCTCCAATAGGCGGTCTTCCTTCGGCGCGGGCCCTGTCAGGAGGATGCGCAAGGTCGCTCCGAGGGAGTAAATATCGCTGGCGGGACCGACCCGTTCTTGATCCCCGGACGCCTGTTCCGGGCTCATGTAACCCGGTGTGCCGACCGCCTCGCCGGCCTGCGTGGGAACGGAGGAGCCGGCGCAGGGGAGTGGACTATGGGGCGCGGACCGCGCGCTCCCCTCGTCGGGCTCTCGTGCGGCCATGTCCTTCGCCAGCCCCCAATCCACCACGAGAGTCTCGCCGTACTTGTCCAAAAGGATGTTGCTCGGTTTGAGGTCGCGGTGCAGGATGCCGCGGCTGTGGGCGTAGGCAACCGTATTGCAAACGGCCACGAAGCGATTCAAGAGCTGCCGCATGGCGAGTCGGCGCTCGCATTCGGGGCGGCCCACCTCGTGAAAGCGCCGGATGGCCTCGCTCAGCGTTTCTCCTTTGATGAAGCGCATGGCGTGGCACGGGGCGCCGGCTTCGTCGTGCACCAGCCCATGGACGGGCACGATGCCCGAATGTTCCAGCCGCCCGGTGAGTTCGGCTTCCAACAGGAAGCGCTCCCGGCTCTTGGGGTCCGCGAGGCGTCCGGCCAGCATTCGCTTCAGCGCCACCTGTCGGTTCAGTTCCAGATCCTGGGCGACAAAGACTTCGCCCAGCCCTCCGTGCGCATGAAAGCGCAGGGTCCGATACCGCATGGGCGATGCCAGCCCATGCGGGTCCACCGACGGAATGGGACCGCTCTTCGCAACGAGATAAGTCGTGCGCGCCACTGTCTCGGTTTTGGTGCTCGCACTTTGCGCAGGCTCGTTCTGAACAGCTCGGATTTGGCTTTTCAACTCGTCGAGCAATTCCGGGCACTCGCGGCATAATTCCTCGGCGCACACGGAATACCAGGACTCTCGAAGCTCGAGGTACCGGCGCAGTAGCTCACTAACGGACGGCGTGGTAGACATGGGGCGAACTCCCTTTTGTAAAGAGAGACTAAACGGCCGACGCCAACTTCTTCGCTCAGGACTCCGAGTTGGCTCAGCAAAAAAAAGCCGACGTGGCGGAACACACTCGGGTATTCGACCACGTCGGAGTATTCGTCAACGGGTCCCCCGGTTAGTGCCGAGTTGCCCTTTAATTAGTCAACTGACCGCTAACAGTCTATCCAACGCTTTCATGATTCACGATTCGGAACGGGAAAGCAAGTGGATAGTTGAGTCGTGCTCGGTATCATGATTGCAGAATCGCCCAAACCGAGGCCTTCCGACAGGATTGGCACGCATGAGGTCGTCATGAAAACACAAGGAGAAATCGAAGCCGCCATTTGCGAAGGGATTAGCCGCTTCGAACAGGATTACATGGGCCGCGGACCCAAGGACATTCACACTCATTTGATCGGAGATCTCTTGTTGGTTCGTCTCCAAGGCGTATTGACGGCCGCCGAACAGCAACTCGTAAAGACGCTTCCAGCAGAGAAGGGAAGAGACCTGCTCAAGCAGGTGCGGACCCATCTGGTTGAAACAGCGCGGCCGGTCATGGAAGCAATGGTATACAAAGTAGCCGGCGTCAAAGTGTTGAGCCTGCACCACGACATCAGCACGATGACGGGCGAAGAGGTGCTGCTCTTCACCCTGGCCGCGTCGCCCGATTTCCGGGATATCAAGAAAAAATAGAGTTTCTAAACCCAGGCCGTGAGCAGAGCCTGCACGCCGCCGACATTGATATCATAAGCAAGTTCTATGTTGTCAAAACCAGTGCAGGCCGGTTCGGGCGGAGCGGAGCGGACCCGTTTGCTCCGCAGGTATTCGTGCAACTCCTTGGACCGGGCCTGGGGAACGCTGATGTAGCGGCGTTTGCCGTCGGCGGTCACGCACAACTTTTTTTTCTTCTGTTTAGTCATGAAGAGTTCCTTATGTCGAAGATTCTCCCAGCATAACAGTTTGCCGGCCTAAGTATGCTGCGAAGTAAAGAAGAGCCAGAGCGCGCCAAGTTGAGTCAGCAGTCCCAGGACTAAGACCGTCCAACCCAAGAGCTTCAGCGAGCGCGCCCGATTTTGCCCGCGGTCGCGCTTCAGATCCACGCCGGTGTTGACGAACTCGCTGCCGCCGCCCAGTAAGACCTCGATCACCTTGGACAAATTGGCCTCCAAGGCGTCGAGGTGCATCAACACCGATCGAGAGAACCACGCATCCGCCAGCGCCAGGAGGATCGCCCCAATCACGCTAAGTCCCAAGCCCGCGATGCCGAGTTCAAGATGCATGTTGGATCCCTTGACAACCGGGATGTGCGGATCAGAACTTTCTTAGTAGCGCTTTCCTCCGTGCCCGCCGCCATAACCGCCGCGGCCTCCGGAACCGCCTCGGCTGCCGCCGCTTTCGGATCGGGGCCGCGCCTCGTTGACGGTCAACGAGCGGCCGCCCGACTCTTTGCCGTTGAGGGCGGCGATGGCTGCCTGGGCCTCCTGATCGGACTTCATTTCCACGAAACCGAAGCCCTTGGAACGACCCGTGTCCCGATCCATGATGATCTGAGCCGACTCCACGGTCCCGTGGGCCTCGAACATCGTCGTTAGTTCACTGTCGGTCACGCCATATCCCAGGTTGCCGACGTACAGCTTCTTACCCATTTGCGAACTCCACAAAAAAAGAGGCCGCTCCTTCGAATTGGAGGAGTAAAGGCCAGTCAACGAAACGAACTTCTACAAACATCTCCATCCAACGCGGAGGAGTGTGCGGCTAGGAGGCAACCTCCGCGCCGCGGACGATTCTAGGTTGTCACTCAACCGGGGGCCGGCACGACCGGCGTCGGCTTGGCCGCCTTTTTCGGTATGGAGTGAATGTGGGCGGTCGTGAACGCGAAAGCGGGCCGGTCCCGAAGTTTCGCAAGGCCCTTCGAGGTCTGTTGGCTGGCCAGCTTGCCACGGAATGCGGATCCTCGAATGCTGGTAATCCGGACCAAGAGAGTTTCGAACGACGTCGTGCCGGTCAACAGAGTAAGTTTGACGAAGTCGCCCACTTTAAGCCGCCCAATCTCGACGCGCAGTTCGGCGTCATCAATGCCTTCCTGGCGTCGCATTTCCTCAATGTTCTCGATCTTTAGAGGTTCGTGCATGATGGATCCCTTCGCCCGCACTGAATGAAGTGGCAGCCGCAGGAGCGCGCTATCCGCCTCAGGTCAGAAAGTCATCCACGTCATAGCGCGGCAGGACCGCGACAAAGGTGGTGCCTTCTCCTTCGGAGGAATGCACCGTCAGCTTTCCTCCGCTCTGCTCGATGAGCAGTTTGACAACGGCCAGTCCGACTCCCAGGCCGGCTGCCCGCGCCGGCGCCGCACGGTAAAACAACTCGAATACGTGTTGATGTTCGCCTGCCGGCATGCCGACGCCGTTGTCTGAAACACGAAACTCGTAGCATTCCGGCGACACCTGCAGTCCGACCTGCACCCACGACTCGGCTTTGCTCGCATCGCGGTATTTGAGGGAGTTGGAAAAGAGGTTGTCCAGGATGTGCCGTAGGCGAGCGGGAAACCATTCCACATACTCGCTGCCCAGTTCGAGCCGAAGGGCGACCTTCGGCGCGTCCACCAGCCGCTGCTGCCAGCGAAACACCTGGTCGAGCAGAGGACGCAGTGCAATGGCAATGACCTGATCGTGGGCTGGATGGTAGCCTTGCGGCTCTTGCAGGTCGCGCAAGAGCGCTGCCAACTCTTTGGCAGACTTGTCGATTTCGGCCAATTGCTGGGGCGCGTCATTTGCCCCCGAAGCCGCACAGAGTTCGTGAATTCGCTTCACCGTTCCGCGGACCTCGTGCTGCACGAATTGGCTGTGTTTGCGCAGACGGTCTACTTCCAACTCCAAGTCAGCTACGTAAGCCAAGAGCCGATAACGGTTGGCGGTGTTGGAAATCGATTCGGTCGGAGAAAAGCTCATTCGTCTAACCCAAGGGCAGGAGAGTCCTTCTCCGCTCGCTTGATGTCCGCCGAATCCGGAGATGTTATCTGGGGAAGGGGAAGGCACCAGGAATGAAGAGCAACTAACCCATTGTAGTGATCGCCCATGAAACGGCAATCGGGCGTGTCTTTGATTGAAGCTACAACGCCGCGCGGCGTCCGGCTTTGCTCTGTTCAATGCATGCGCCGACGGTGGGCAGCATTTTCGCGGGACTGCAGCGGTTGTCCGGATTGAAGGCCGCGCGCAGCCGCAGCATCATGCCCAAGTCAGTGGGCGAAAACAGCCTCGGCATGAAGTCGATCTTTTCCACGCCGATGCCATGCTCGCCGGTCACGCTGCCGCCGCACTGGACGCACTCTTCGAGAATCTCGTGGCTGGCCGCCAATACGCGCCGCACCTGGTCCTGGTCGCGTTCGTCAAACAAGAGAATTGGGTGGATGTTGCCGTCGCCTGCGTGAAAGACATTGGCGATGCGCAGATTGTACTTTTGCCCGACTTGCTGGATAAAGCGCAAGATGTGCGGCAGTTTCGTGCGCGGCACCACGCCGTCTTGCGTGCAATAGCTGGGCGCCAATCGGCCGACGGCGCCGAACGCCTGCTTGCGGCTTTTCCATAGCAGCAAGCGCTCCGCTTCCGTGTTGGCCCGGCGCACTTCGCGAGCGTTGTTTTTCTTGGCGATGGCGACGATGCGCTCGGCGTCGGCGTCCAGGCCTGCTTCCAGGCCGTCCACCTCCATGATGAGCACCGCGCCGGCGTCGAGCGGAAAGCCGAAGTGGAAGGCCGCCTCGACCGCTTCGAGAATAAGCTTGTCCAGCATTTCCAAGGCGCCGGGGATGATGCCCGCGCCGATGATGTCGCTGATGGTGTTGGTGGCGTCGTCCACGGATTCGAAAACTCCCAAAAGCGTGCGATAGGCTTCCGGGTTGCGTGTGATCCGCACCCAGATCTTGGACGCGATGCCGAAAGTGCCCTCCGAGCCGACGATGACGCCGGTAAGATCGTAACCGGGATTGTCTTCGGTCGGCCCGCCCGTCTGGACCACGCTGCCGTCGGGCAGCACCAGTTCCAGGCCGAGCACGTGGTTGACCGTGACGCCGTACTTGAGCGTGTGCGGTCCGCCGGAATTGGTGGCGACATTGCCGCCGACGGTGCAGGCGCCCTGGCTCGACGGGTCGGGGGCGAAATGGTAGCCGTGCGGCTTGAGGTGATTGGTGAGCCAGAGATTGACGAGGCCGGGCTCGACGACGGCGAAGCGGTTCCGGTAATCGATTTCGAGGATGCGCTTCATGCGCGTGAGCGCGATCATGACGCCGCCGCCGACCGGCAAGCAGCCGCCGGCGAGGCTGGTGCCGGCGCCGCGCGGCAGAAACGGCACGTTCAGCTCATTGCACAGCTTGACGATGCGCACGATCTGGTCGGTGGAAGTGGGAAAGGCGACCACGTCCGGCTTGTTTTTTTCGATGGTGTAGCCGTCGCACTCGTAGACGACAAGCTCGCTGGAATTGGACAACATGCCGCCCGGGCCGACGATGTCGCGCAGGCGGTCGATGAGCCCAGAGGAGGTCGCGGTCGCCATGCTGGCAGGATACGGAACCCGGCGGGATTGTCAGGTTGCTCCGCCGTTTAGCGTTCGCTGCTCGCCACGTTGAATTGCGGCAACAAGCGAACGCTAAACGGAAACGGACTCAAGGAGACAACAGTTTGCGCCACGCGGCCGCGCTGGGCCCCGCGTCCTGGCCGGTCAACGCTCGCAGTGCTGTTAGCGCCGCTTGCTGGTTGGGCGAAACCCATTTGGTCGCGCGCTTGTCGAGCAGCTCGCGATACGTCTTTTCCTCTTCCGCGGTCAAGACGCGCGTTCGCACCAGGAAGTCATAGCGCTGCATCTCCGGCCAAGGCTTGGCGTCTGGAACCTGCATCATCATCGAAAAATCTTGCCGCAGATATGTAATATCGGCGCGGATGAGCAAATCCGGCGACGTCATGCGGTAGCCGAAGGACGGCAATGTAATCTCCTGGCCGGGGATGGGCAC
>JAKEHV010000295.1 GCA_022614915.1 Gemmataceae bacterium
GGGCGGCATCTTCTCCAGCGTTCCGGCGATTTGCTCGACGTGATCCATGGTGGCCGGCGGCACTAGCACAGCCAGATCGCATGATTTGTCCCGGATGGCGTCGGTCGCTTCCTTGAGCAGGTGTACGTATTGCAGCTTGGGTGCTTTAAGACCCGCGTTGGGCAATAGAGTATCGACAACCACGCGTTGCAGAATCGCGACACCCAAGCCGCGCCACGAGGCGCTGTGCTCGGAGGCCAAATCGGCCATCAACTGCGGCGACTGAAAGCGCGCGATCTGCCAGACATCGTCGGCGCCGCTGCCGAAGCCGAGCAGGTTTTGAGTACCTTCCGTTTCGATCTCTTCCCAGGCTTGCTTTGCGGCATCGGGACCGGCCCCCACAGTCTGGACCGTAAAGTGCGGCTCCAACATGGATCGCACATTCTCCGCGCGCACTGCACCCACACCAGACAGCAGCCGGTGCGTCGGCAGGATGACGAGGCCGGGATCTTGCATGCCGACCAGCATCATAAGGACGAAGTTGGCCGGCGCATCCGGTGACTTGATTTCGCCGCTTTGTTGTTTGTCATCCAGATATTTGAGCGCTGTTTCATACCGATGATGGCCGTCCGCGATGAAGATCGGCTTGGGCCCCAGCAGGCCTGCGACGGCGCTGACGGCTTCCTGGTCCGTCACCGCCCAGAGCTTGCTGACGACGCCCAAGTGGTCGGTTGCTTGAAGCGGCAAGGCCCGGCCCACGGCGGCGTCCAAACGGGCCTGCACGGTTCCTTCCGGGTCCGGATAGAGGCCGAAGATCTGGCTTAGATTCATCTGAGTTGCATGGAACAGCTTCAAGCGGTCCGCCTTGGGCCCGCTCATAGTCTCTTCGTGCGGATAGATGCGGCCCGCGCCAAACTTTTCCAAGCGCACGCGGGCCATGAAGCCTTTGCGCGTGTAACGCTTGCCCTCCGCTTCGAATTCCTGATGGTAGGCATAGAGCGCCCGGGCCGAATCCTGCGCGAGCACGCCCTCCTGTTGCCAGGCTCGGAGCGTTTGGGCGGCGCGCGTGTAGCGGTTGTCGCGCTCGCTGTCGGCCGGCGTTTCCTTATTGAGGATAAGCCGGACCACGTTGTGCGGGCTGCGCTCGTAGAGCGCTTCTTGCAACCGGGCGTCGATCACGTCATAAGGCGGAGCGACGACATCGCTCAAATTGCCGACGCGGCCCAGATCGTAACGAATGGCCCGAAAGGCTTGGACGTCTGCCACAACATCTCTCCACAGATCTGTTTGTTGGTTCGCGAAGGTTTATGATAGAGAGCGGAGAGCGAGTGGAGAGTGGAGCGCGGAGCGTGGAGAGATTGCGGAGAAATCTGGCGAAGGTGGAGGAACGCTTGCAGGCCGCCTGCCGCCGCGCCGGCCGCGACCGCAAGGAGATCACGCTGGTCGCCGTGACAAAGTCGGTTTCCGCGGAAATCGCCGCTCTCTTGCCGGCGCTTGGCATCGTCGATCTTGGCGAAAGCCGGCCGCAAGAACTTTGGCGCAAGGCGGAGGCGCTTCCAAAAGACCTTCGTTGGCACCTCATCGGCCACTTGCAGCGAAACAAAGTGGCACGCACTCTGCCCGCCGTCCATTGGATTGACTCGGTGGACAGCGCGCGACTTTTGCGGACCCTCGACAGCGAATCGGCGAAGCTGAGCAAGACCTTGGATGTTCTTTTGGAAGTCAATGCCAGCGGCGAAGCGCAGAAGCACGGATTCCGGCTCGGGGAAATCGCACCCCTTGCGCCGCTGCTGCGCGATTTGACAAGCGTCCGAGTCCGCGGCCTCATGACCATGGCCGCGCTTCAGGAACCGGAGCGGTGTCGGCCGGCGTTCAAACTCTTGCGTGAGTTGCGCGATCGCTTGCGTCAAGAACTGGTTCCGCCGCACGCCGTCGAGCATCTGTCGATGGGCATGAGCAACGATTTTGAAGTCGCCGTCGAGGAAGGGGCGACCTTTGTGCGGCTGGGAAGCGTGTTATTCGAAGGCATTGTATGATCCAGATTCAAGATCATGAGGAAGGCTGCGTGTTAAGCGTGCGCGCCCAACCCGGCGCCCGCCGTAACGGTCTTGTCGGCGAACAGAACAACGCTCTCAAGGTGGCCGTCTCCGCTTCGCCGGACAAAGGCAAGGCGAACGACGCGATTGTTGAAGTGTTGCGCGATGAGTTGGGCCTGAAGCGCTCGCAGGTGGAAATACTGTCGGGACTAACGAGTCGGGACAAGAGAATCCTGATTCGGGGAATCAAGGCCGCCGAATTGACGAAGAAGCTCGAGTCGCATCTCCATGATGGCCAACAGCAATAGTGCCACGGTGATGTTGTTGAACTTGACCGACTCGCTCCTGAGCGTGCATACTGACACAAGGAGATCTCGAATTGATCGCGAAAGTTCTCGACCCAAAGGATATGGAAAATCGAATCGAATACCTTCCGTACTAACAAAAACGCCTGCCGGATTTCGGCAGGCGTTTCGTTTTCCGTTGCTGCGTTTAGTTGCTCGACCCTCCCGCGCCCGCGGCGGGCGCCGGATCTTGCCCGTTGGTCCACGGGCCGGCCAGGTTTTGATAGTCCGGCGGCTCCAACGTGCTGCCGGCGTTGCCGCCGGTCCAGCCGGCGACCTGGTTGGGCCGGCCGCGCTCGTGGCTGCGGCGCTCCCAGTTGCGGGCCCAAGTTTCGTCGGCGGGCACGGCTTGGCGGCGCTCCTTGTCCCAGGCCAGCGCTTGGCCGCGGCGATAGCTTTGCACGCCCATCGCCACCGTCGTGAACGCGGCGGCGCCCAATTCCGGCGTCGACAGCGTTTCGCGGTTGCGCGTGCGGCAGCATTCAAGGAAGTTTTCCCACAGGGCTTGCGTGCCGTCGCCTTCGGAGATGCCGCCGCCCACCCAGCGGTTCGCTTGCGGCGGGCGCGCGCCGCCTTGCGTCGGCCGATTCGAGACGCTCTGCGGCAGAACCTCATAGCCGTAGTCGGTGCGCTGCCGGCCATTTTCCGTGACCTGGCGGCTGCCGAAACGGATGGTCGCCAGGCGGCCGCGGATGCAATCTTCCACCGGATGATCGTTGATCATGGTGCCGGTGATGATGAGCTGGCAGCCTTCTTCAAAGTCGGCGACGATGGTGGCCACATCGGGTACGTCGCGGCCGTCGTATTCGAGGAAGATGCCGCCGCCGCCCACGACGCGAGCCGGATAGCGGACGCCCATGGCCTTCATGATGCGGGTGGTGCGATGGACAAAGAGGTCGGTGTAAAGGCCGCCGCCGAAGTCCCAGTAGCAGCGCCATTGCGCGAAGATGGCCCGGTCGAACGGCATGCGCGGCCCCAACGGCAAGTTCGGCACCACCGAGAATGCATGGCCCAAGAACATGTCCCAGTCGATGGTAGTGGGGTTCATGTCGCGCGTGAGCGGATAGTAGCGCCACTGGCCCACGAGGCTGTTGCGGTAGTAGCACGTCTGCGCCTGGCAGACGTGGCCGATCTCGCCGCGCTTGATGAGGTCGCTGACGCGGGGCAGGATCGGGTCCGCGGTCCATTGCACGCCGACGGTCATGACGACGTTGTGGCGGCGAGCGGCATCGACCACGAGGTTGGCTTCCTCGATGGTGCGGGTCATCGGCTTTTCGCAATAGATGTGCTTGCCGGCGGCCGCGGCGTCGATGGACATTTTCGCGTGCCAATGGTCCGGCGTGGCGATGCACACGACGTCGGCGTCGCGCAATTCGAGCAGGCGGCGATAGTCCTTGGTGACGCGTTGCCGGTCATCGACGTTCAAACCGCAGCGCCGCGCCGAAGGGTTGAGGCCCCGGCCCAAACCGCGGCCCAAGCGCGCGTCGCCGTCCCAGACGTCGCAGACGCCGACCGGGCGCACGCTGTTGGCGTTGGCCCGTTGCAGGGCCAGGATGACGTCAATGTGTTGCTGGCAGCGGCCGCCGACGCCTAAGAAGGCGACGCCGATGCGGCCGTTAGCGCCTTGCACTTGAGCGTAAGACTTGGCGGACATGGACATGGCCGCACTGGCGACGCCCGCCGCGGCGGACGCCTTGAGAAAATCACGACGATTCGGCATGGAGAGAGCCCTCAACAAGATACTGTTCGTTAGATTCGCTTCGGTAATAGCGGTGCACGAGTCCCTTCTATTTTGAACAAATCCGGTGAGAAAGGCCAAGACATTTTGCTGCTTTTCTATGAATACGGTATGTAACGAGCAGGGCGTGTGGTACTTCTACCTCTGCGCCATCGGCGCTGGATGACGGACTTTTTGGGCCACTCGCTTATGCCCTAACTCACCTTTGGAGTGCGGCGCTATTCCGCCGCTTTTGTTTTTTCAAATGCGTCGAGACTTGCGGCTGTCCAAAGAAAGCGGCGGTAAAGCGCCGCACTCCAAATCGGGGTGAGCGCCGCTTTTGGTAAACTGGTCGTTCTACATTTTGTCCACTCTGATTCTTGGAGGCGAGCATATGAAACGATTGTTGCTCGCTAGCTTCTTTGCCTTGGGGATTGCGCCGGCATTCGGCTACATCGTCAATCCTCCTTGGATCGCCCAACTCTATCAGCCCGCCTCCTGGTCCGACCGCAACAGGCTCTTTGGCAAAGGAAAGATCCCCATGGAGCTGCCCAGAGTCCAACCCTTCGAGAAGGGGCGCGAGGGCATCTTCTTCCTCTCCCGGCGCTCCCCTGGCGCCGTGTATGTCCCGGCGCTCCATCCGATTTTCACCGACAAGGACGACCCGGCGTACGCGGAGGAGCTGAGGCGGTGCCGGCGGCCACATCGTGCTGCGGGCACATTTTGTCCTCGATCGCACGGCGTTCACCAACAACCTTGTAACTCCGGACCTGGAGCTTTTGCGACGCCCCATGGTTGTCGATCTATTCGATCCGCCCCAGCGTGTGGAGTTCGGGAGAAGGTTGTCGCGCTGCGCGCCACGAACTTGACCGAGCGTCAAATCGCCGCGCGCCTCGGTATCACGCAGCCGGCGATGAAGCCCTCGCGAAACGCGAGGGCTATCGGGAGCCCAAGGATGCGGACGTATAAGGACCGCCTGCTCAAGACCCTCAAACAGCCCAAGCGCGGCAATCCGCCGCATCGGTGCCCTACCTATCGAGAACCAGAAACCGCTTGGCCTATGTTCGGGAACGTGCTCCCTTCCGGCAGGATGACCAGATCGCCTTCGTTGAGACCGTTGAAGATTTGCACACGGCCCCCTTCCGAAATTCCCAAGCGCACCGGGCAGGAACAACACACCCCGTCTTTGACCATCATCACGGTCGGCGTCTCACCGGGAACGACGGCCGAGGAGTCCACCATTAAGCGTTCCGGCTCATTGACGAGGATGGTGACGAAACCATAGCCGCCGGCAAGCTCCGGGGGGGCGTTCCAGAGGTCCATCTCGACGCGCAACGTGCGTGTCAGTGAGTCGATGTCCAGCGTGACCGCAGTACGGTCTACTTTGCCCGTAGGTTGATAGGCGAAGCCGTTGACCCGCAGCGTGGCCTTTTGCCCCACTTTGATGGCCGCGGCTTCGGCCGGGGGAATGTCGGCGACGACGCGCAGGCGGTTAAGACGGGCGATGGTCAAGAGCGGTTTTTCCGAAGGGGTGATGAAAGCGCCTGGGTGGACGTTGCGGCGCGTGATGACGCCGTCGAACGGCGCCCGGATGGTGGCGAACTTGACCATGGTTTCGGCCCGATCCAGATTGGCGGCGGCGACCTTTGCGCGGGCTCGGGCGGCGTCCACGTCGGCCGCGGCTTGGAGCTTCTTGGCTACCGCGACCTTGTCCATCGCGACCGCCGTTTCCACCGCCGCCGTGCCCACCGCGTGGGCCGCGAGAGCGGCCTTGAGTTGTTTCTCCTTTTCGTCAAACTGGTCCTTCGGGATGGTGCGGTCGTCATAGAGTTTCTTGTAACGGGCCCACTCGCTCCTGCGGAAGTCCA
>JAKEHV010000296.1 GCA_022614915.1 Gemmataceae bacterium
ATCATGGCAAGTCATTTAAGGATGTTGATCGCGACTACGCTAACTCGTAGATCGGCGTCGGAAATCTCGTACACGCCGCGCAGAGGAGGCACATCAAGGGCGAAGAGACCTTCGCGTACAGCAGAACCGTTGTTCCACGGATCGCGCCTCAAAAGCTCATCGATCTTGTTTTGTGATGCGTTGACTGCACTTCGATCGGCGGCTTGCATCCAAATGGCCGCCAGATTGTCGAGAGCCTCATCGGACCAAACCACTTGATAGCTCATGGCGGCCTCGACTCAGTTGCGCATGTGTCCCGGATCCTCTTGCCGGAGTTTTTCCAAGTATTCTCTCATATGTGTATCATCGAAGCCACCGAGACGTTCCCATTCCTTCTGAAGGGCTTCCAATCGTCGGCGCACCTGGTCCGACGTGTACCAAGGTCCCGGCGACGTGGCTCTTCGCTTGAGCTCGGCCAGGAATTCTTCGTTGAACTCCGGTTCCACCTTGGCCACCACTCGGCCTCCCGAATCGCAAAGTTGCACCGTTTCACCGGCAGCACTACGAATTTGCTCGACTTGCTGATCTGTCAGAACGACTTGCACCATTTGCCACCTCCTCTATGCCCAATTGTATCACAGGCATGCTCAATGCCCGACATACTTCGCGTACAGTGTCCGCGCCTTGTCCACGTCGCTTGTCCCCTTGATGATGGCCCGGCCGTCCGGGAACACTGTGAATTCGTGCCCTTCGGCACTGAACTTCAAGAGGAAGCGGTTGTAGCTCACTTCGCCGAGAGTCTCCAAATGCTTGGCCATTTCTTCGAACTTCAGACGCGTCGGCGACCGTTGGGCCACCTGAACGGCGTTGCGGCCGCACAGGCTGGTCGTTTGTGAGCCCTGTGCGCCGTCGAGCCACTCGAAGCATTGGCGCTGACAACAAGGACAATCGACCTTGCCCAACAGCGGCGCGATCTTGATCCGGCGCAGCGTGTTTTCCCAAACGTCGATGTAGATCAGCTCGCGGCTGATCTTGTCGAACTTGCCCGTCAGAATCTTAAGCGCCTCGGTAACTTGAAAACTGGCGACGATGTTGACAATGGGTGACAAGACCCCCGCGGTTTCGCAGGTGCCCGCTTCGCCCGGCGCCGGCGCGGCTTCGAAGACACAGCGCAGGCACGGCGTCTGGCCGGGAATGATGGTCATTGTCTGGCCGTGGCTGCCGATGGAGCCGCCGTAGACCCATGGTTTGCCGAGTTTGACCGCGACGTCGTTGATGAGATAGCGCACTTCGAAGTTGTCGGTGCCGTCGAGAATGATGTCGGCATCCTTGCACAGCTCGAGGATATTCGTGCGGTCGATGTCGGCCACGACCGGTTCGACGTGCACCTGGGAGTTGATCGCGCCGAGCTTGCGCGCGGCCGCCTCGGCCTTGGGCAAATTCTCAGCGACGTCGTGCTCATCGAAGAGCACTTGCCGCTGCAGGTTGCTGGTTTCGATAAAGTCGCGGTCGATGAGGCGCAAATGGCCGACGCCGGCGCGCACCAGCGCGTTGGCGAGTACCGTGCCGAGCGCTCCACAGCCGCACAACGTCACGTGGCTGTTCGCAAGCTTGCGCTGACCGGCTTCCATCATGCCGTAAAAGCGCATCTGCCGGCTATAGCGATCCAAGGATTGGTCGGGACTCATTGTTCGCCTCCTCCAATCCCGTAATCACTCAAGAAGCCCTTTAGGAAATCCACTTCTTCCTTGGGCCATTTTTCTTGCCGTGCGAACTCAAAGAGACACTCCATGTCCGACCGGATGCGCGCAAGATCTGATCCCTCCAGGCGCTGCAAATACGTGGCCAAGTAGTTCAAGGCTTCGTTGGCCGCCGCGTCGTTCACCACGTCCTGCGCCGAGCCGTCGAAGAACACCACGGCGTGCAGCGTGGCCAAGAGCAATGGATGCACCCCAAGCTCCGCGGGTATCAGCGGAAAAACAGCGGCCCCCTCAGGAACTTGATTCGCGTCAGCGCTCATCTAGCCTCCGGCCACCGCGGGAATGATGCTCACTTCGTCGCCGTCCTTGACCGGTGTTTGCAGGCTGTCCAAGTAGCGGATGTCTTCGTCGTTGAGATACACGTTGACGAAGCGGCGCACTTGGCCGTTCTCGAAGATCCGGCTGGAGATGCCGGGATGCTTCTTGCCCAAGTTGTCGAGCAAGTCCTGCACCGTGGCCCCCGTGGCTTCCACCACTGCCTGACCGTCGGTGTGCGGCCGCATGGGGGTGGGAATGTGAACGCGAATCGCCATAGTGATTACCTCGGACAGAAGGAAACGCGCGCCGCAGCGCCACGACGACGCGGGACAACAAAAAACCTCCAGCAAGCGCGTAAAGCGCCTTCGCTGAAGGCTCGCGATAAAGTTATTCTATTGCGACAAGAATCTAACCGAAACGGCGGGCGCGCTGCTGCGGATTGCCGTGCGACACGCCGCTGTAGTCGATCGGATTGCGCACGCGCTCCAGAGTCTTCAAAATGCACGACCGGACGGAAAAGACAAGAATCATCCACAAGATAAGGCAAACGATCCAACCGAGTGAGACGAATAACATGGGCTTGATCAATGTCCCGATTTTTTCCAGATCGGTTTCGACCTTGAGGCCGATCCATACGGAGGCGATGGTGAGCGGCACGAAGAATGCAAGAAGCAGGTCGGCCCTGTCGACATGTTTTCGCGAGTGCATGCATTGGGAAGTCCCGCGCAGAAACAAGATGAACGACCCGGTGAACA
Source organism: Gemmataceae bacterium (assembly GCA_022614915.1). Classification (GTDB taxonomy): domain Bacteria; phylum Planctomycetota; class Planctomycetia; order Gemmatales; family Gemmataceae; genus JAKEFD01. Next base: position 2,753 of record JAKEHV010000296.1, read on the forward strand.
GCATGCTCACGCCGGCGCTGGCAAGCTGCAATACCAATCCAAGTTGGGTGTAGCGCACCTGCCTCAAGCCGGCGACGCCTTGGTCCAAGTTCGGTCCGTGATGGATGCCTCCCGCCCACGACACGATCGATAGCACGGGGCACATGGCCATGCACGTCATGCAGGTGAACATCAGGAACCGACAGCCGCGCCGCTCGGGAGCTTTGAGCAAGCATTTCCACAGTCCGCCGAGAATCATGCCATAGGAAAACAGGGCGACGATCGAAAGAAGCCCCAGCCCCGCGTAAAATAACCACATATGCACCAAGCTGATCCGGTTGAAGTTCAGCTTGAAGCCCGATTCCATGAACGGCATCAGGATCAGGAGGACGGCAAACATCGTCCCGCCGAACCATATGCCGTGGCCCAAAAGGACCTTGCCCAAGCCGCTGGCCACGTCTTCCCAACCCGGCTCCGTACGAAGCTGGTCGTTAAGTTCTCTTTCCAGAAGCAGTTCTTCGGTCGCGGTGCTCATGGCTCCACCTTGCTCGTTTGGCACTCTCACCACTTTCCCAAGGGTGAGGGGATTTGAAAGTGTCTGCGCAAAGCTAGCTCACGAACCGCCGTCCTGCAAACCGAACAAGTTAATCCTAAGTGCTTTCCTCCCTAGTCTCTTGGGATATTTGGCCCTAGACGAGCGCCGGCTCCGCTGGTTGCGAGCGGCAGCCTTTGTACACCGGCTCGAATTCCTCCAACGATGGCCGGATTACAACCAGTTTGTTCACTAATCCCAAGACCGCTTCTTGAGTCTTGAGCCCATTTCCTGTTACGCACAGAACGATTTCTTCGTCGCGCGGGATTCGGCCTTGCTCAATGAGCTTGCGGGCCACCGCCAAGGTTACGCCCCCGGCCGTTTCCGCGAAAATCCCTTCGGTGCGCGCTAAGAGCAGCATGGCGTCGGCGATGTCTTCGTCGCTGACATCCTCGCCCCAGCCGCCCGAGTCGCGCATCACTTTGGCGGCGAAGTAGCCGTCCGCCGGATCGCCGATAGCCAGTGACTTGGCGATGGTATTCGGCTTGCGGACCGGCTTGTGGTTCTCCCGGCTGTTCTTGACCGCATCGGTGATCGGGTTGCAGCCGGACGCCTGAGCGCCGTAAATCTTGCACTTGGGCTGATCGATGAGCCCGATGTGAAAAAGCTCGTCAAACGCCTTGTTGATCTTGCCGATCAGGCTGCCGCCGGCCATCGGACAAACAAGGTGTTGGGGCACGCGCCACCCCAACTGCTCGGCGATTTCGAAACCCATCGACTTCGAGCCTTCCGCGTAATAGGGCCGCAGGTTGATGTTGACGAAACCCCAACCGTATTTGAAGGCGACTTGGGTGCACAGGCGGTTGACCTGATCGTAAGTGCCCTGCACGCCAATCACGTTCGCGCCGTAAACGCTGGTGCCGATGATCTTGGCGCTTTCCAAATCAGCCGGCACGAAGATGTAGCTCTCTAAACCGGCCTGGGCGGCATTGGCAGCGACGCTGTTCGCCAAGTTGCCGGTCGAAGCGCAGCCCACCGTCTTAAAGCCAAACTCGCGCGCTTTGGATAATGCCACCGACACGACGCGGTCCTTAAACGACAAAGTTGGAAAGTTGACGGCGTCGTTCTTGATCCAGAGATTCTTCACTCCCAGCGTCTCCGCGAGGATCTTCGCTTTTACAAGCGGCGTTCCGCCCACGAGCGGCCCGACGGTGGGCTCGGCGTCGATGGGCAGCAATTCGCGGTAGCGCCACATGTTAAACGGACGCCGCTCGACGACCTCGCGCCGCAGCGCCTTGGCGATGGCCTCATAGTCGTAATCGACTTCGAGGGGACCGAAATCCTCGGTGCAGAAATTCAACGGCTGCTTGGGATACTCCTTGCCGCATAATCGACACTTCAAGCCACGCGCCAATTCGCTCATCGGTGATACCCTAGAAAAAAGCTCTCCCCGCAGGCGCGCAACGCGAGGGCTGCGGATTGCATGCACCAGGTATCTTTGGGAGTGGAAATCCGGCGAGGCGACCCCCGCCAGGATCAAGAGAAGAAGAGGCGTGAGCAGCTCTTATCTCTCCCGGCCGTACCGGGTGGGAGTTAGCACCTTGCCATCGCCGCGGCGACCGGTTGCTGTGGCTTCACAGGGCCCATTCCCTCAGCCACTCTCGATAAGATACCAAACCAAGTTGTCAAACGAGATTGTAGGGAACGCACGAAGGACATGCAACGGAAAAGAACAAAAAAGCGGTACACGGACCAATCGTGTTCGGCTCATTGTTTGCATTGTAGCGAGAGTTGCGATAGGTTTGCCGCTGGAGTCGTGTTGCAGTCGTGTTGGAATCGTCGAGTGGTGG
>JAKEHV010000297.1 GCA_022614915.1 Gemmataceae bacterium
AAGGGGCTGGGAGGGGACCCACGCAAAGGGAAGTTGTGAACCTGGTCAGGCCGGAAGGTGCAGCCATAAACAACGCCCCCTTGTGCAGTGGATCAGCCTCTCCCAGTCACCTCGCCTCGGGGGATGCGTATAATAGCCCTCGGTTTCGCCGAGGGCTTTTTCGTTTGACGCTATCGTAGCCGCGTTCGCAAGAACGCGGGTCGCTTCAGGTCACTCCGCATTCTTGCGAATGCGGCTACATCAAGAGACGCACCATGGCCAAGCGCAAATCCCCTTCGCCCGAGAATGCCTCCGAGTCCGGGCGGGAATATACGGTGCTGGCGCGGCGGTATCGGCCGCAGCAGTTCGCCGATCTCGTGGGCCAAGAGCCGGTCGCGCAGGCGCTAACGAACGCGTTGCAGTCAGGGCGCGTCGCCCATGCGTATCTGTTCACCGGAGCACGCGGCGTCGGCAAGACGAGTACAGCGCGCATCCTGGCCAAGGCCTTGAATTGCGTGAATGGACCCACGACAACGCCTTGCGACAATTGTGAATCTTGCATTGCGGTTGCGAGCGGCGACGACATCGACGTGATTGAGATTGACGGCGCCAGCAATCGAAGAATTGAAGAGATTCGAGAAATCCGCGGCAACGTGCAATACCGGCCAAGCCGGGGACGCTACAAGATCTACATAATCGACGAAGTGCACATGTTGACCAAGGAGGCGTTCAACGCCTTGCTCAAAACACTGGAAGAACCGCCGGAGCACGTCAAGTTCATCTTTGCCACCACCGAGGCGAGCAAGATCCCGATCACCATCCTGTCGCGTTGCCAGCGCTTTGATTTCGCCGGCATCGGCATGAAGGGCATCGTGGCCCGGCTTAAGGAAATCGTTGCCGCCGAAGGCATGAAAGCCGACGACGAGGCGCTCGAGTTCGTCGCGCGCCGGGCGGGCGGCTCGATGCGCGACGCGCAGTCGCTCCTCGATCAGCTGATGGCCTTCGGCAGCGACAAGCTCACAGCTGAACAAGTGCACCAACTACTGGGCACGGCGAACGAGGACCGCATCGCCGGCCTCGCCAAGGCGGCGCTGGCGCGCGACGCCAACGCCGCGCTCGCCCTGCTCGCAGACGCGTCTGACCAGGGCATTCAGCTCGGCGAGCTGCTCGATCAACTGATCGAGTATTGGCGCGACCTCTTGGTCGTGCACAGCGCCGGAGCCGACCAAGAGATCCTCAGCGTTACCGGCAAGCACCGCGAGGAATTGAAGCGCCAAGCCCAAAGCATGTCGGCGGACACCATTCTCGCGGGCATGGACGTGTTGGTCGCCTCCAAGAGCCGAATGCGGACGAGCACTCATCCACGCGTCTTGTTGGAAATGGCGCTAGTGCGATTGTGCCGGCTCGAAGAACTGGTTGCTTTGTCGCAATTGGCGCAATGGGTCGCACAGAACGGGGCGTCAGTGCCGTTGGCATCCAGGTCTCTAGCGGCGACGCCCGCGGTCGCCGCGGAAAAAAAAAACCTAAGTCCTGAGCAGTCACCAGCCGCTCCGCTCTCTTTTGGTAGCGAGAATCTTACCGCGATCTGGAATCAACTACTTGAGCAATCAGGACTTATGCTGTCCAGAGAATTGGCGAAAGCCAAAGAAGTAGCAATTTCCGGGCCAAATACACTGGTTCTTAGGATCGCTAAGGGCTATAATCAGCAAATCGACAACTATCTCGACTCCACGCGCATCAAACGCGTCGAGGAGTTGTTGACCAAAATCACCAGCCAGCCTTGTTCAGTTCGGCTGGAATGGCTAGCGACACCGGTGGAAACCAACGGCAGCGCACCGGCGCCGGCGTCGACTCCTGCGGAAAGTCCAATGGCCCGGGTCCGCAAGCAACGAGTCGAAGCCGGCAAACTGCCGTTGGTTGGCCGCGCGATGGAACTCTTAGGAGGCCAGGTATTGCAGATGGATGAAGCGTTCGGTCAGCAGTCAATGTCCGAGGTTGAGCTCGAAACCGGCGCGGAAGAATCTACTGAGGAAGGGTGAACATGTTCAAAGAAATCGGCCAGATGATGGGCATGCTGAAAAACCTGCCCAAAATCCGCGAGGAGATGGGCAAGCTTCAAGAAAAAATGGGGCACATCACGGCCGAAGGCGACGCGGGCGGCGGCATGGTCAAGGTGATTGTCAATGGGCACATGGAAGTGCAAAAAATCATCTTGAGCGACGAGGCTGCCAAGTTGAACGACAAGGAACTGTTGGAGGATTTGGTGGCAGCGGCGGTGAATCAAGGCTTGAAAAAGGCCAAGCAAGCGGTGGCGGAAGAGACTTCGAAAATGGCCACCGGTTTGGGATTGCCGGCGGGGATGAATCTGCCGGGATTAGGTTAAGCGCGATCTCCGTTTGCAGAGTGAATTGCGCCTGGGCGGTTGCCCTGGGAGATTGCGACGCGCGATGAGAAGTATGACGCGGGGGAGTGTCGTTAGACGGAGCTTCCAGCCATGCGACTAGACACGAGCCTGTCCCAGCGGATGGAGCAGAAGATGATTCTGGCTCCCCGCATGATCCAGTCAATGGAGATTCTGCAGCTGGCCATCATGGCCCTCAAAGAGCGCATCGAGCACGAGTTGCAGGAAAACCCGGTATTAGAGCTCAAAGAAGCAGGACAAGACGAAAGCGGTGAAGCGAACACCGAGATACCGGAAGAGACCCTCGAAGAGCCCAAGCCCGAAGAGGCCGATCCGGTCGACCCGGAGAAGGAACTGGTCATCAAGGACGAAGGCGACGACGAGGATTTTGACCGTCTCATCGCCATGAATGAGGAATGGGCTGACCACTTTAACGAGGAGCACCGGCCCTCCGCGAATCGCATCGACGAGGAAGGCGACAAACGGCACGACGCCATGGTTAATATGGCGGCACGGCCGCAGTCCTTGCAGGATTACTTGAACGATCAGTTGGCGTTTGTCGATGTTTCTCCCGAAGATTTGCAACTCTTGCGCTACCTGATTTCGCATATCGACGAACGCGGCTATTTGGCCGCGTCGCTCGAAGATATCGCTCAAAGCCTGAACGCTGCCTTTGCTGAAGCTCACACTCAAGAATCCAACGGCGCATGGCGCGCGGGCCAAGATCCCGAAGAGCCGCCTGTGACAGTGCGCGATCTGGAGCGTGCTCTGGCGCGCATCCAAAAGCTCGACCCTCTAGGTGTCGGGGCGCGCGATCACAAGGAGTGCCTGCTCCTCCAGGTCTCTGCTGAGACGCCGCACGCCGACGTAGTGCGCGCGCTGATCGCCAATCATCTGGAAGATATTCAGCACAATCGCCTGCCCATCATTCAAAAGCGGACCGGCTACGACCTGGAGACGATCAAAGAAGCCATCGAAGTCCTGCGCCGTCTTAATCCCAAGCCAGGCAGCCAATTCGTCGCGGAAAACATTCCGTACGTCGTGCCGGACATTTCGGTCGACCGCACAGAGGAAGGCGAGTACGAGGTCAAGCTGCTCGACGACTGGACGCCGCCTTTGTACATCAGCCCGCGTTACATCCAGCTCTATCGGGACAAAGCGTCGGACCCAAAAGCGAAGGAATTCTTGAAGCGCAAGATCCAATCGGCGCAATGGCTGATCGAAGCCATCGAACAGCGCCGCAATACGCTGGCCAAAGTCACGCGGGCAATCATTCAACATCAGCGCTCCTTTCTCGAAAAAGGCCCGGAGCATATTGAGCCTCTGAAAATGCAACAGATCGCCGACCTGGTCGGCGTCCATGTGACCACCGTCAGCCGGGCAGTCGACGAAAAGTGGGTGCAGACGCCGCGCGGCATCTTTCCACTGAAGCGCTTCTTCGGCGGCGGCACCCAAACCGCCAGCGGTGAGGAAGTCGCCTGGGAAACCATCAAACAAAAACTGCTCGAAATCATCGCCAACGAGGACAAAGCCAACCCTCTGTCCGACGAGGACCTCGTCGCCAAGCTCGGCGAGACCGGCTACCCCGTCGCCCGCCGCACCGTGACCAAATACCGCAAGATGCTCCACATCGCGTCGTCGCGGCAACGCAAGGTGTGGTCGGAATGACGTGCACTTTCTGCTATGATTTCCTAGTCGGAGATTGCTGTGCCCAGAAAGTCCGACGAAGCTGCGAGAAGACAACATGCGACTGCAAATCTTGCCGCAATTGCTTCGCTTGGCGGACAGCCAAGAAGCTAAGGCTCTGGCAGCCAAGCTTGTCAACCGGCTCATTGAACAGGTGTGATAATGAACACGACAACACGAGATGCTTTGAAGAAAGTCGCGACGATATTGCAAGAGGCGGGCTGGGACGCTCAAGGTTCGACAGCGGACCAAACGCTCACCGGCGATCACACGATCCGGCCCCAAAATGAAGGACACGATTTTGGAACTATCGAGATCACGCCTACGCCCGACCAGGTCAATATGGTGTTTCACGATTCAGCCAACGGATCACGTCGCAAGAGCATTGTCTTGCACGGTGAAGCTGCCCAGCACCTTCTCCAGATCCTGCATCAAATCCTGAAGACGTCATCCTCAAGTTGAGTGAATATCCCTCCAATGCATGTTAAGGTCAGATTGGAGTGAAAAACAAAGTCGCACCATCTCCGGTCTCCACTCTCATCGCGGACCTTCGCCGCCAGGAAGCCAAAATCCAGGAAGGCGGCGGCGCCTCCGCGATCCAGCGTCAACACGATAAAAACCGCCTGACCGCCCGCGAGCGCATCGCCCGGCTTGTCGATTCCGGCACTGAACTATACGAGCTGGGACTGTGGGCCGCCTTCGAGATATACCAGGAATGGGGCGGCGCGCCGGCGGCCGGCGTGGTCACCGGCATCGGCGTCGTCGACCAGCGCCGCGTCATGATCATTGCCAATGACGCCACGGTCAAGGCCGGCGCCTTCTTCCCCATCACCGTCAAGAAAGTGCTGCGCGCCCAGCGCATCGCCATGGAGAACCGGCTGCCCCTGGTGTATCTCGTCGATAGCGCCGGCGTCTTTCTGCCCCTTCAAGATGAAGTGTTTCCCGATGAAGACGATTTCGGCCGCATTTTCCGCAACAACGCCGTCCTGTCCGCATTGGGCGTTCCGCAGTTTGCCGCCATCTTGGGCAATTGCGTGGCCGGCGGCGGCTACCTCCCCGTGCTCTGCGACAAGCTGCTCATGACCGAGGGCAGCGGCTTGTACTTGGCCGGTCCGGCACTTGTCAAAGCAGCCATCGGACAAACGGTGAGTCACGAGGAGCTGGGCGGCGCCGCTATGCACGCCGCGGTCAGCGGCACCATCGACTTCCACGAGAAAGACGAACCGGCCTGCCTGGAGCGGTTGCGGCGTCTCGTCGGCATGTTGCCCGCCGATCCGCCACCGCTCGCATCGCAGGAGAAAAAGGGCGCGGACACCGTTCCTTTCGCAGAAGCTATCGCCGCGCAGCCGCGCCAAGAATACGACGTGCGCGAGTTGATCGGTACGATCTTAGATGCCGCGCCGTTCGATGAATACAAGGCGGAATTCGGTCAGACGCTGGTGTGCGGCTATGGCCGGTTGGGCGGCGTTGCGGTCGGCGTGGTTGCCAATCAGGGCAAGCGCGTGCGGCTGCCGGACGGGTCGCTGCAGTTTGGCGGCGTGATCTACGTCGATGCCGCCGACAAGTCCGCCCGTTTCATCATGGATTGCAACCAAACCCGGCTGCCGCTCCTCTTTTTGCAAGACGTCAACGGCTTCATGGTGGGACGCGACTCGGAGCAGGAAGGGATCATCCGCGCGGGCGCTAAACTGGTCAACGTCATCGCCAACAGCGTCGTGCCCAAAATCACTGTGATCCTGGGCGGCTCATTCGGCGCGGGTAACTACGCCCTGTGCGGCAAGGCATTCGATCCGCGCTTCCTCTTCGCCTGGCCGACCGCCAAGTACGCCGTCATGGGCGGCGATCAGGCCGCAGGCACGCTTCTGGACATCACGGTGAGCGCGCTCAAACGGCAAGGCCACGAGCCGGACGCCGCGGAACTGGCCGAGCTGCGCGATAAGGTGCGGGCCAGCTATCAGGAGCAAACCGACGTGCGCTTCGCTGCGGCGCGGCTTTGGGTGGACAAGATCATTGAGCCGGACCAGACACGGGCGACGCTACTGACCGCATTGGCCGTGGCGACGCGCTTTGACGAGGGCAAGCCATTCAAGACCGGTGTGTTGCAAGTATGATTCCAAAATGCCGTGAAACATTCCTCCTCAATTGGGGTTTGAATCCATAAGTTCAAATCTGCCATCTTCATTCTGCCATCCGCAAGCGGCACGGGGTGTCCTTTGCTCTTCCTTTTTGCTTTGACGCTTTTCGTTAGCGCCACGCTCTTGTTCCTTGTTCAGCCCATGATCGGGAAAATGGTGCTGCCGCGTCTGGGCGGCACCCCCGGCGTTTGGAACACGTGCATGGTTTTTTTTCAGGCCGTTTTGCTCGTGGGCTACGGCTACACGCACTCGGTCAGCTACTTTCACAAGCGCCGGCGACAGCTGGTCCTGCAATTCGCCATCTTAGTGCTTCCGTTTCTGGTGTTGCCGTTCAGCCTCGGCGCGTGGAATCCGCCGGTCGAACATAACCCCGTGCTCGCCGTGCTTTGGCTGCTTTTGGGCGTGGTGGGCCTGCCCTTTTTCGTGGTGTCCACGACCGCTCCGTTGCTCCAGAAATGGTTCAGCGCGACCGGCCATCCCGCCGCCAAGGACCCGTATTTTCTCTACGGCGCCAGCAACCTGGGCAGCATGTTGGCGTTGCTCCTTTATCCCGTTCTCATCGAGCCCTACTTCGATTTGGACTCGCAAACGTGGCTATGGACGATCGGCTACGCCGCTTTTGTCATCTTGGTGGCGGTATGCGGGCTGTCGGTCTGGAAAGAAGTGCCCGCCCTCACCCCTAGCCCCTCTCCCACAGGGCGAGGGGAGAATGTCGGCCCCGTCACCGCGACGCCGTCTCCCCAGCGGAAAGTGGAAAAGCCGGCGTCGACCGCGGTCACACCGGCAAAGCGCGTGCAGCGCCATCGCGCCTTGGCTGCCGCAGATTCGCCTCTCGTCAAGCAAGACGCCGCGCTGCACCCGCTTACCTGGGGACGGCGTTTGCGCTGGATCGGCCTGGCCGCCGCCCCGAGCAGCCTCATGCTCGGCGTGACCACGTATCTCACCACGGACATTGCCGCCATCCCGTTCATTTGGATCATTCCGCTTGCCCTTTATCTGTTGACCTTCATTCTTGTCTTCCTGCGCTGGCCTGTCCCGTGGACTGATATGCCGCATACCGTCATGCTCTACATCCAGCCGTGCATCCTGATGGTGCTGATTCTGGTCCTCACGACGACTATGGAGCGGCTTTCCATTTGGCTGATTTTTATCATTCATATTCTCGCTTACTTTGCTACGGCGCTGGTCTGTCACGGCGAGCTGGCCAAGGACCGCCCGGCGTCGCGGCATTTGACTGAGTTCTATCTGTGCATGTCGATCGGCGGCGTCGCGGGAGGCTTGTTCAACACCTTGGTTGCGCCTACCTTCTTTTGGTTCGGCGTCGTCGAATACTATCTGGCCATGGTGCTGGCCTGCGCTCTCCGCCCGTCACTCGTCGGTCAGACGCCGCTCATTCCGGGCGACAGTTATGAAGGTCGGCCGACCATCCAGGGCTGGCTTCTTGATTTCCTAATGCCCGCGCTTCTTGGCGCGACTTCTTATTTGGCAGTCCAATGGGCGACCGAGCCCGGCAGCACGACAACGCGCAATTACCTCATGGCGACGATGATGATAATCGTGCTCGCGCTGGCGGGTAGGCCCTTGCGCTTTGCCCTGGCGCTGGGCTGCGTATTGGGCGGCGTCAAGATCGCCGAACGATTGCAATCGGAGAAGTCCGGCAGTCACTTGGTTTTCGAAGGCCGGAGTTTTTTCGGCTTCGTCAAAGTGCGCGAACAGTTGGCGCACGACAAGCTCTATCACACGCTGGTGCACGGCGTCATCGACCACGGCAGCCAAATCGTCGAACCCGCGTCCATGCGGCGCGATCCGATCACGTATTTTCATCCGACCAACGGCAT
>JAKEHV010000298.1 GCA_022614915.1 Gemmataceae bacterium
CCGCTTCGTCGACGGCTCGCGCAAGCACGCCGCCGGTTGGATCGGCTTCTACTGGGGCGATTCGATCGACGAGCTGCGCCGCGGCAACACGCTCCGCGACGCGCTCGTGCTCGGCTGGTTGGAATATTTCCAGAAGAAGAAGTAGTCAGTGTCACTTCGGCAACTTATCCAACAACTCCACGGTCACTTGCTGGACTTGCTCGGAGGCGACGGGGATGTCCATGCCGCCCGCGGAGACGTTGAGGTTTCCAGAGATCTTGTATTCGTACTTGAGGGAAACCAGGACGCCTCTTTTGGGGTCGAAGTGAATCGTGCCGCTGGAGTCGGTGATCGACATCTTGCCGGTCACTTTGGCCCCGCCCATGTCGATGTCGATGTCGAAGGCCATCTCGGTGTTCAAGCTGAGCTTGGCCGTCTTGTGCGCGCCCACCTTGCCTTCGCCTTCGTAGGTGTACGTTTTCTTGCCCTTGGCAGCGCCGAACTTGTCGAAGTTGAGCGCAAAAGGCACCTCCCAGCGCCCGCCCGGATTGACCGGTTTGTCGCTGAACTGAGCGACAAGTTCGCCCAACGCCAACTTGGCCATCTCTTCCGATCCGCCGCCGGCGAATTGCGCCGCAATGGGATTGTCCTTGGCGTCGCCGATTACCTCTTTGAAGCCGTCGATCTTGAGGACCTTGCCTTGCGGCGAGATGGTGTAAACGAGGTTGGCGGTGCTCATCCGCTCGTACAGCGGCGTCAAGGCGGCGCCCAGGGCGCTGCCTTTTTCGTTATCGTCCTTGCGCGAATCGAAGGAATAGTCGCCGACCGGCTCGAGATTCATCTTGGCTACGAGAAGCTTGGTGGCCGAGCGGATTTCCAGGTTCCCTTGCTTATCGGCTTCGCCGACCGACCAGACGCTCACTTCGGTATTGCTCATCTCCTGTTTGAGATCCTTGTTCATGATGTTTTGGGTTTGCGTCATCTTTTGCACTTTGCGATAGATTAGCTCGCCGGCCTTGGGCTGATAGCGTAGTTGTTGTCCGCCCTGCCCAGCCGCATTCCCGGCCACGAACCACAGAATGACGCTGGCGCCGAGGAGATTGAGAAATGTTTTCATGGCATTGGCCTCCAAAAGATTGCAACGGGGAATAGTTAATTCTTCTCTTCCAAATCATCAAGCGGCACGGGCGGCCGCGGCGGCTGACGGCGGAAGGGCACGTCCCACACGCGAAAGCCGTAATCGTCGACGGAGCGCGCCGTGTTGACTAGCCCCTGGCACGACTCAATCCCCCCGTCGGCGTCCAAAGCGTGAACCCGCCGATAGGCGTCCCACTCCAATAGCTCCGCGACCTGGCGCGCGTTTTGGATGTCGGGCAAAAGTGTGCCGAGCCAGTCCGGGCTGTAAGCAATGGCATAGCGCCCTTGCGGCATGTCCTTCAGTTTGCGCGCCATGAACGCGGCCTTCTCCAGCGGTTGGAAGCGATCTGCGAGGTGGGCGACTTGCTGCTCGTTAAATTGCGTCTGGGGCGGCAGGCCCTCGAACAGTCGTCCGAACAACTCGCCTCGCGGCCAGGAAACGCTTTGGCCCTTCATTAACTTCTTGACAGCCGTCACCACGAGCGCCGAGTTTTCTTCGTCGGGAATCTTGCGGCGGCTGGCCAGGAAGTCATGCAGCCGCCAGTTGGGGTCGGCCTGGTCCATCTGCGCCATAAGGCTGCGGAGCTCCAGATTGCCGAGCCAGGAGAGCAGCAACCAGCCGCCGCTCCCCAGAAGGAGCAACGAGATGCCCCAGAAGGCGAGTCGGCGCCACCAGCTTCTTTTGGGCCGGCGCGGCGGGTTCGCAGGACGAGCCTGTGATGCGCCGCTAATGGATTGCGGTGAGTCCATAAGGAGTACTCGTGGCGACAACATGCCAATAGTCAAAGTCGGCCTAGAGCGCGTTTCACCTTGCTGTAGCGGAACTCGTGAGAGTTCCTGCGACAACACGCTCGGAATTCTCACGAATTCCGCTACAGTGGTCTGAAACGAGGGCTAGCGTTTCTCTTCCAAGTCCTCCAACGGCACGGGCGGTCGCGGCGGCTGGCGGCGCGAATTCACGTCCCACAACCGGATGCCGAGATCGACGCCGGGCTCCAGCATGCGGTTTCGATCCAGATGCCCGCCATTGTCTAACTTGTCCCTGCCGACGCTGTAGAACACCAACCCGTCGTGCAGTTTTTTCATGCGCAAAGGGGCGCCGGCATAAGGATCGGCAGGAATCGCCTCGATCAGCTTTTCCTTAACCAAATCGTCCAAGGACTCGGGCCAACGTTGCTGCTTGAGGCGATAACGTTCGGCGGCCAGAGCCAGAATAGTGGCACGGACGTGGGCTTGCGTGCGGCGATTGGCCTCGCTGACGTTGCTCACGGCCGGCGCGAACAGCCTGACTAGTAGGGGTTGATCCTTGATGTTTTTTTCGATTTCTTCGAAACGAGATTGCTGATCCTCCAGCGGCAGCTTGGCGATTTCCAACAACGCGTTGCAATAGCGCAAAAGCGCCGCGTGTTGACGCACCAACACGCCGGGAACGCGGCCCAGCAATTCCGCTTGCCAGTCGCCGCCGCCCGGACCGCCCATGAGTGCGTTCATCTGCACTTTGCCTTCGGCCAGAGCGGTCATGAGCTGATGCATGCCGGCGCGCTCGCCGCGTAAGGCGTTGCGCAAAAGCAGTTCGCCGGCTTCCATTTCGAAAAGCTTTTGCAGATCGTGGAGGGCTGTTTCGCTTGGTTGACCTTGAGCCAGTACGCGCTCGACCGCGGTTACGGCGATTTGCGTGACGGCGACGCGCACAAGCATCGAAATCAGGAAAGGCTCGTCGCCGACGGACCGCGCCGTATTCAAAAGCGCCTGGCACGATTCGATGCCGCCGTTGGCGTCGAACTCGTGGGTGCGGCGCAACGCGTCCCACTGCAACAACCCAGCGACATGCCGCGCGTCTTGACATTGCGAAATGGTGTTAATCCAATCCTCACTGTAGACAATCGGAAACCGGCCCCAGGGCATGTTCTTCAGATTTCGCGCTTCGAGCGCCGCCTTTGCGTTGAGTGTGAGGTGTTCATTCAGAAACTCTATCTGCTGCTCGTTTAGTTGCGATTGCGCCGGCAAGCCCTCGAACAGACGCTCAAGTATCTCGTATCGTTCACGTGATCCCTTCATCAGTTTCACAATGGCCATGGCGTGCAAGGCTGAGTTTTCTTCATCGGGAAGTCTGCGCCGATTGGCTTCCAAGTCGTGCAGCCGCCAATTGGGGTCGGCCTGGTCCATTTCGGCCACCAGGCTGCGAAGCTCCAGGTTGCCGAGCCAGGACAGGAGCAGCCAGCCGCCGCTGCCCAAAAGGAGCAACGCAACTCCCCAAAAGGCGAGTCGTCGCCACCAGCTTCTCTTGGGGCGGCGCGGCGGCCGCATCGGCGAAGCCGAACTTATGGCTTGTGGTGGGTCCATAAACGAGTTCTCATGTCGGGAACGACGTGCCGGCTTATAATCCTAACAGATTGTTCGATGCACAACAAAACTCCTTTAAGTAGTTGAGATCACGACATGCCTCTTAGCACGCAAGCTGCCCAAAACCTGGCGACGACTGCGAAAACGCCGCCGCTGTGGGAAGCCATCACGCCGCGCTGGCTTTTGAAGTTTTTGCCGTGGGTGCAGGTCAAGGCCGG
>JAKEHV010000299.1 GCA_022614915.1 Gemmataceae bacterium
CCTTCCATGCGCGGCGATTGCTCCACTTTGCAGATGTCGGCGAGTTTTTCGAGAATGAGCTGCAGAATGCGTTTGCCTTCTTCGACATGCTGGATTTCGCGTCCCTTGTACAGCACATAGACCAGCACTTTGTCCTTGTGCTCGAGGAACTTGCGTGCCTGGCTGATCTTGGTTTCGACGTCGTGGATGTCGGTCTTGGGGCGCAGCCGGATTTCCTTTAGCTTTTGCTGGTGGGCTTTGGTCTTGTCTTTGGCTTTTTGCTTTTGCAAGAACTTGAACTTGCCGAAGTCCATGATCTTGCAGACAGGGGGGCGCTCTTGGGCGGCCACCTCCACCAAATCCAAATTGGCTTCGCGGGCCATCTCCAAGGCCTGCGAGGTCGGGATCACCCCCACCTGTTCTCCGTTGGGGCCGATCAACCGAACCGGACTGATACGGATTTGCTCGTTGACCCTCTGATGTTGATCCCTGTGGCGATCATGCGGCGAATGCCGGTCAAAGCTTCCCGGAGGCAAGGACTTCGTTCTCCTTTCAAGAAACACGAATAGGCAACATTACCGTGTTGTCGCCGTAAACCAATAGTACATCATTACCTGCCACGCGCAGACAGTCAACCCCCAAACCGTTGTCCACGTTTCGCGCTTTGTTTACGTTTCGCGCTCACTACATGAGAGCGCGAAACGTAAACACTAGCCCGACGCGCAAGCGAGGGAGGGAATGTTAACGTCAAGGGCGCAGATGGCGCATCACATCCATCGCGGTGATGACGCCGATGAGGATGCCTTCCTCATCGACGACAAACAAGCGGTGCACGTGCAAGGCAAGCATTTCCCGGATGACCTTGGCGGCCGCGGTATCGGGCGCTACGGAGAAGATGGCCGGCGTCATGAGGTCGCTGACGGTAGTCGGATCCACGTTCTCGACTTCGAAGCCGTCGAAGGGCTCGCCTTTTTTGTTGTGCAGCTCTTGCTCGTAGAAATAGGTCGGACTCGGGGCGAGATGATCGACCTTTTCGCGGTCGTGGACCAAAAGGTCGCCGCGGCTTAGGACGCCGACGGGGCGGCCGGCGTCGTCGATCACGGGCGCGGCGCTAAAGCCTTTGTCGGTTAACAGGACCAGCGCCTCGCGCACGTTGGCGCCGGCCCGCAGCGAGATCGGATTGGGCACCATGAGGTCGGCGGCGGTTTCCGCGTGCAGACGCAGAGTGGGTGCGGCTTGAACGGCAATGGAGTTGCTCATAGATGCCCTCGCGCAGTTCCGACCGTCCAACGGTCGGCTTGGGGGACAGGAAAGTTTTCACCCGATGCACACGACCGGGCAGGAATCTTATCGCGAGCAGGCGTTTCTTGCCGAGACGGGACGGGTTTTATCTAAGCCGATGACAAGCCGTCTGTAAAGGGAAAAAAGAATAATCTGTGCGAGAAATGGCGCGCAAAGACGCAAAGGAGTTTTTTCGACGCCGCGGGCCGAGTATTCGAGGCCCGCGGATCGCTTTGCGACTTTGCGTGAGATCTTACTTCTTGTTGCCTTTGGTAGCGCGCAGCTCGGCGCCGGTCGCCAGATCTATTTCGCGCACCGTCTCGTCGCTCTCACTGATGATGATCACTCGGCCGTCCACGCTGAACAGAATGGCATTCACCGGATTGGAAAAAGCGAACTTGCGGATCTGGCGGCCCATGGTCCCGTCCCATAACAAGACGGATTTGTCCTTGCTGCCGCTGGCCAGTAATTTGCCATCGGGCGAAAAGGCCAAGGCAGTGATGGCGCCGGTGTGGCCCTCGGACTTGAACAGGAGCTTGCCAGTGCGTGTTTCCAAAACAGTGACCGTTTTTTCCTGGCCCAACGCCAGCTTCATTCCATCCGGCGTTGCGGTCGACGGTACATCGTAATTCTTTTCGTTTGGTTGAATGGCGTTTTGCTTTTGCTGCAGGTTCAAGGCCTTATTGCGAGCCTCGTCTATTTCGCGCGCGTTCCGCAATGCCTCAAGCGCAATTAGGCGTGCCTGTTCCGCATCAATCTTGGCGAGATACGCATTGGTTTTCAGCTGCTCGACTTCCAATTTGGCTCGCTGCAATTCCAGCCGCGTTTTGTCCAGTTCCTGCCGCAAGCGCTCAATCTCCCGTCGTAGCTTGACCGGGTCGTTTTCCTCCTTGGCTTGCTTGCGCGGCTCCGTTTGCGTTTGCTCGATGGCCTGCATTGGATCGCCTGCCAGCGCCGAGGCGCGGAACGTGACAAGGCCGACGCCCGCACCGAGGAAAGCGACGGTCGCGACGCCCACAAGCAATGATTTTAGTTTGGTCAAGAACATGGCTTGAATGACTCCTTGGGAAAGGGCGGCGACCTGGGTCGAAACCAGTCCGGCGGCCGCCGAGGATTTGGCCGCGGCGAGCGCAGCCTGAACCGTCGAGTACAAGAGTGTAGGCGACAGCGCGGCGGCGTGGCCCGCTTCTGCCATGCCGACGGCCAAGAGCGCTCCCGACAGCGTAAGCCCGCGGCGCACGAGGCGGGCCCGCAACAATTCGCGGCCACGCTCCAGCCGGCCGCGAAAGACACCGAAGTCCCAGCCAAGCTCTTGCGCCGCTTCGTCGCGGGTCTTGCCTTGCACGTAGCACAAAAGCAAGGGCGCGCGATACTTGTCCGGCAGATGTTCCAGCTCCGCACAAACGGCGACTTGCACTTCACGCCAGGTCAAGGCATCCGCGTCGTCGCACCGCTCGGCAGACAGGAATGTCTGCCCCACGCGCAAGGACTTGGCGCGGCGGGCTTCGGTAACCCGCATCTTGTTGGCGACGCGATAGGCCACGCCGTATAACCAGCCGCCCACCGATTCCTGCTTGCGGATGGACTTGGCCTTGCGCGCCAGCACCAAGAACGTGGCTTGAAAGGCGTCCTCGGCGTCCTGCGCGTGCCGCAGCATCTTCCGGCACATGCCGAGCACCATGGGGCCGTGCCGTTTGACGAGGCCGGCGAACGCGGCTTCGTCCTGGGTCGCAACAAACCGACGTAAGAGCTCCTTATCCGGAACGTGGTTATCCCGGCCCGCGCCCGCCCAGGTGCGGATCTCTTTCACGGCTTTGACTAGGTTGCCGTTTTTGGCGGCCATTGGATTGCTGTTGCGTCGTTGCCGCATATATGTGCCCGCTGGCGGCTTCATGACATGCACTATTGCCGCGAAAAACGCAAAAGACACAAAAGGAAATCAGTTTCTGCTTTGTGTCCTTTGCGTTTTTCGCGGCTGTTATCGCTTGAGCCCAGACATATTCCAAATACGGATGGCCGCCTCCGGTCCGCCGCCGCCCGAGGCCAGCATCTTGCCGTCGCGCGAAAAGGCGAGCGACTCGACGCGCGTGGCATGCCCTTTGACCGTTCGCAACAGCTTGCCGGTTTGCGGATCCCAGAAGCGAATGTGGGTGTCTTTGCAGCCGCTCACGAGGAGCTTGCCATTTGGGGAGAAGGCAATGGAATCGACTTCGCCGCCATGATCGCCAAGCGTGTGCCGCAATTCGCCGGTCTGCGCGTCCCACAGGCGCACGCTGCTGTCGGCGCTGCTTGAGGCCAGCCATTTGCCGTCGGCGGACCAGGCGACTGCTTCCACGGAGCTTGTATGTCCTTGCAAAACCTTTTCGATCTTTCCCGTTGCGACGCTCCAGATGCGCACCGTCTTGTCTGGCCCGCCGCTCGCCAAGCGTGTGCCGTCCGGTTCGAAGGCGACCGAGCGCACTTGATGCTCATGGCCTTCCAAAGTGGCCTTTGCCTCACCGGTTCGTGCATCCCAGAGCCGCACGGTCTTGTCCACGCTGCCGCTGGCCAGGAGACCCCGGTCGGGGGAAAAGGCGAGAGCGCGCACCGTGTCGCCATGTCCTGCGATCGTCAGCCGGCATTTGAGTGACTCCATATCCCACAGCCGGATGGTTTTGTCCGCGCTGCCGGTGGCCATTGTTTTGCCGTCCGGCGCGAACACGACGGCGTACACATCCTTGCCGTGCTCGGTCAAGGCATGAAGCTGTTTGCCCGATTGCGGATTCCACAGCCGGACCGTGGCGTCGCGGGCGCCGCTGGCGAGCGTTTTGCCGTCCGGCGAAAAGGCGACGGAAAGGACGGAGCCGTGGTGACCAAGCAGTTTCGGCGCTTCGAGAGTCTTGTCCTGGGACCACAAGGCATGACCTTGCAAACAGGCCAGCAAAACGAGAACCACCTTCCATCGCACGCGGAAATGCATGAGCCGCTGCCTTTCCCATGGTGAAGTTGTTGGCAACCGTTTACGATGATTGTCATATCCCGCGCGCGTCCTTTTGGTATCGGCCGTGATTCGCTATCAATGCCCGTCGTGCCAGCGCGAGTATGAATCCGCCACGGTGCTCGGCGGCCTGACCGTGATCTGTTTGACATGTCTGCATCCCATGGTCATTCCCAAACTGAAAAAGAGTGACAAAGAAGATGTGATGGCGGGGCCGGCGCCCCTCACCCCCGTCGCATCAAACTCTTCCCCGGAACGACGCCGGGAGCAACCGCTCACACTGGCAGACAGAGCAGCGGCAGTCTTGAGCAGCGCCGTGGCAAGCGGCGCGCCGCTGCCGGAGCTCTCCGAAGCAATCAAGCCCAGCGCCTCCATCGGCGCGGGCACAGCGGCAAGCGTATGGCAGATTTGGGATTTGCCGCGCGACTTCCCGGAAATTGAAAAAGTCCGGGAACAGGATCGGAGCATGCGGCGCGTGACCATGGGGCTGTCGCTCTGCCTATTCGCTTTGGCCCTGAATTTCGCGGCGATGGCTCTTGTATTCCTAGCTGCCACTTATCCGCTCTGGCGAGAATTGCCATCCGCCGAGACTTTGATGCTGTTTTTGCGCGTGAGTATGTGGCTGGTGTTCGCTGCCGCGCTCGTTGAAGTGGTTGGCTGGTGGCTGTGCCTGGTCGTGCCACAAGAGACCGGCGCCCATCATCTCATTTACTGGGCGGTCCTCTTGAACATATTGGCCGCCCTGGCAGCCATTCTGGGACTTGCCTCCTGGCTGGGCTGGATTCAATTGGCCATTCCCGACTGGATGGCGCTGCCCATTCGAGCTAGCCGCTGGACTGCCCAGATTCTGTTCCTCTTGTTTCTGCGCAAGTTGGCGGCTGCTCTTGGAGAGAGTGGGATTGAAACGACCAGCATCTATCTCGTCGTGATCGGCGTGATGCTGATTGCCCTGTCCGCTTTTCAATGCCTGGAAGTTTTCTTTGCGTGCATCGCGCTGGGCGCGGCGGCGCTTGCCTTGGTGTGGTGTGTTCTACTGGTGCTGGTGCTGGTTCGGCTGAGGAGTGCCATTTGCGAGCGGCTGATTGATGCTTATTAATTGCTTGACGAGCGTCGATCAATTCGCGCGTATCCATTGGCACGACCGAGAAGGAAGTGGAAGAAACTCTTGGGAACAAGCTCCGGCGCTGGTTGCGGATAAACTGAAACTGAACTCGAAGTGTTGGCTGTCCCTTATGACAAAACGGCGACTACTCTGGATTGCGGCGACCTTTGTGCTACTGCTCGGCGCCGGATACGGGGTGCTTTGGCTCACTGCGGGGCCGCGGCATCGCACCGACGACGTGCGGAGCTTCGACCGAATTCAAAAGGGCATGACCGAAAAAGAAGTGGAAGAGATTCTTGCTGGGATTCCGGTTGACCGGAGCGGACGCCGTTGGACAGGCGTTGAACGTTGGACAGGCAACGACGCGGTTTTTTGTGTAGTTTTTGATAAGCGCGGCCTAGTTACTTGGAAACGGTACTTGCCCGTGACCCCGGTCGAGGAAAGTCTCTGGGACAAGCTCCGTCGTTGGTTGCGGATAAACTGAAAAGCCCGCGGCCCACTTACTCCACCAAGCCAGTGGGACATGAAGAAACGGCGACTGCTCCGGCTTGCGGCGACCTCGGTGCTTCTGCTCGGCGCCGGTTACGGCGTGCTTTGGTTGACTGCCGGGCCGCGCCATCGCATCAACCATGAGAGTTTCAACCGAATCCAGGAAGGCATGACCGAAAAGGACGTGGAAGCGATCTTCGGCGTACCGGCTGGGGATTACACAACGGGACCGGTCATGGAGCTTAAGAGTGATTCTGGTTTTTCGAAGGTTTGGCGGGTTGACAAGCCTTGGATGAGCAACTTTTCGAGAATTTACGTCGCATTTGATGAGCGCGGCTTAGTCGTCTGGAAACGCTACTTGCCCGTGGTCCCGGAGGAGGAAAGTTTCGGGGACAAGTTGCGGCGCTGGTTGCGGATAAACTAAAAAGCCCGCGCCAGGAGTGAATGCCTCCTGAAGGACTCGAACCTTCAACCCGCTGATTAAGAGTCAGCTGCTCTGCCAGTTGAGCTAAGGAGGCATGGACTTTTCATTATTGTGAAAACGGCCGCGGCCAGCAAGGGCGCGCTGCCTTCCGATGTATTCGACGCCCCAATCACGATGGATGTTCGCGAGAATCGGACTTTTCCAATGCCTTGCGGGGGCTCAATTCTTCTTGGCAGCCAGCGTCCCGCTCACAGGCGCCTGGGCGCCTTCGACAAACACATCTACCAGCTGACCGACGAAAACCTGCCCGGCGGCCGTCCCTTGCTGGCGCGTCGGGCTCGTTTCTGTCAACGTTCCCTCGCTCGCGCGTCGGGCTGGTGTTAATGCGCCTTGCTGGCGCGTTGGGCTCGGGTCTTGAAGCGCGTAGATGACTTGCAGCACGCGCGTATCGACACGTTCGGTGTTGTCGCCGGTCAGCGCTTTTTTCGGAATGACGTAAGGCTCGACGCGTACAAACGTGAGCGGCAGGTGAACGTTGGGATTGCCGCGCACGGCCGCATAGGCGGGGGCGCTCGGTTGAAAGCGGGGTATGTCGTACTCGTCGATGTCGACGCGCACGTGCAAGGGCTCGATGTTGCCCAGGATGATTAGAGGCTGCGCCGCCGGGGTGGCCACGTATTCGCCGGGGCGGACATTGACTTGCAGGATGGCCCCGTCCACCGGCGCCCGCACCTGGGCGCGTTCGATTTCGGTCTTGGTGTTTTCGACCTGCGCCCGCATCTGCTCCACGGCGGCTTTGGCAATGGACTTGTCCAAGCTCCAAGCGCCGGCTTTGAGCAATTTGTCTTCCGCCTCGGCCTGGGCGTGTTGATGCGTGGCTTTCTCCATGGCAAAACGGCGCTGCTGAAATTCCTCCTTGGCGATGGATCGGCTGGCGATCATTTGCTCGCCGCGTGCGAATTGATCTTGCTGCAAGGCCAGGTCCGCTTTAGCCGCGCGCACTTTGGCGGCGCTGGGCGGCAGCTCCTCCGGGCGCGGCATGGCCTCCAGTTTGGCGAGCTGCGCCTCCGCTGCCGCCAGGTTGGCTTGTTGCACGTTGAGCTGCGCGCGCAAATGGCGATCGTCGACGCGAAAGAGCGCCGCTCCCTTGGCCACGCGCTGGCCGATCTTTACTTGCACGTCGAGCACGACGCCCGGCAAGGCCGCGCCGATCGCGATGTTCTCCGACTGCGGCTCAACGATGCCGACGCCGCCGATGGTTTTGCCGTACCCGGAGCGCGGCGGCGTCGAGGGCGGCGCGAGCGCCGATTCGGCCTTCTCCGAGCGCACCACATGAAAGAAGGCGAAGGTCAAAAGGCCGAAAGCAATCACCGGCAGGATAAAAGCACTGGCTCTTCGCATGGGATGTCTCCTCTGTTCTTGAACTTGTAAGCACGTTGCAAAGGCGTTGTGTGGAGGGTGGCATGCCTTGGCGGCTCGTGTGCAACCACAGCGAACCCAGGACCAGCACCGCCAAGGCATGCGAAGCGCCACGCTACCTGGCGCTTTTGCATGCTTTCGCCGTGCTGATCCAGGGTTCGCATTCATTGCAAGGGATCGGCGAAAGCATGCCACCCAGCATTGTCTCCCTGCACAGGATCGGCGAAAGCATGCCACCCAGCATGTCGAACGATGAGTGCCACCATGCCACCCAACCCTAAACTCTTGGCGACCCATCGACGCGGTCGATGCGGCCGTCGTTCATGTGGACAATCGCGTCGCCGAAGGAAAAAACACGGCTGTCGTGCGTGACCACGATGACAGCTCGGCCCGGCTGCACGGCCACGCGGCGTAACAGTTCCATCACCGTGCGGCCCGAATCGGCGTCCAAGGCGGCAGTCGGCTCATCGCAGACCAGTAAGCGCGGCTCGTGAACCAGGGCGCGGGCGATGGTCACGCGCTGCTGCTGGCCGCCCGACAATTGCGACGGCAGGGAATGCAGCTTGTCGCCAAGGCCCACCGCCTTCATCACGTCCGCGGTTTTAGCCAGCGCTTCGCGGCGTGGGCGGCCAGCGATGAAGAGCGGCACGGCAGCGTTTTCCAAGGCAGTCAGGGCGGGCAACAGGTTGTATTGCTGAAACACGAAGCCGATGTTGTCGCCGCGAAACTGAACGAGCCGGCGGCCGCCCAGCTGTCGAAACTCCTTGCCGAGCACCCATACATCGCCCGCCGTTGGGTCCAGAAGCCCGGCAACGATGGAGATGAGCGTCGTCTTGCCGCAGCCCGAAGGCCCCACGAGCAGCGTCATCTGGCCCGGCGGCACATCGAGATCGACGCCGCGCAGCGCCCACGTCCCCGAATCCGCCGAGCCGAAGCGCTTGGTCACGCCGCGGCAGCGCACCGCCGAAACGGAAGCTCCTTCGTAGGGCGCCAAAGGAGGCGCTGCGGGCCTGAGCTGTTCGTGATTTTGCAGGAGCGTGCCGAGCATTGTTGACCTCAGAGTTACGTAGGATAGGATTCCGTTCCTGTCCGTTGTGGCCTGCGATGCGTCTTGGGCGCTTTGGTCAGGTGCGGAATCCTAACCTACGTCCGAAACACAATTGCCGTTTCGGTGACCAGCACACGGCGAATGCTGAGCAAGCTTGCCAGAACGACAATGACCAGCACCGCCGCGCCGGTGCCGAGCATGATCTGCCAATACATGTGCAGGCCGGCCAAATGGGTAATGTGGCCGGTGCTTTCGAAGAAAATCGCCGTCAGCCCGACACCGATGCTGTATCCCAAAACTCCGACGACTAGCGCTTGCAACAGAATCATGCCGACGATGCGGACATTGCTGACGCCCATGGCCTTGAGCGCGCCAAATTGGCGGAGATTTTCAATCGTGAACAGGTAAAAGGTCTGGCCGGCGATGGCGACGCCGATGATGAAGCCGAGCGTGATCGTGATGCCGAAGTTCACCGGGATGCCCGTCGAGCTTAGGAAATAGCGGATCGTTTTCCAAAAGAACTGGTCGCGCGTGAGCGCCGAGTGACCGGTCTGTTCCTCGATACGGCGGCACAGGGTCTGTGACTCGACGCCGTCCGCGGCCTTGACGAGCACAAACGACATGAGGTGGCGCTCTTTGGGAACAAACCGGCCGGCCTCGCTGTAGCGCGTATACAGGATCGGCAGCGTGGTGAATGGCGCCGAGGCTTTGCACACGCCGACCAGCACCGCGCGGCGATCGTTCATTTCCAGCGTGCGGCCCAAAACGACCGGCTCGCCCGGCCACATGTATTCGTAGCCTGCCGTGTCGATGATGACGGCGTCCGGGCGGCGCAGGTCCGCCAAATCGCCGGCGACCATCTCCTCGGGAGCGCCGACCAAGGTGGCGTCGTCGAGACCGAAGAGGATGACGTTGCGAAAGTTGCCGTCCGCCAGGCGGGCGCGGACCTGGCCTTTGTAGAGTTTGACGGCCCAGTCCACGCCGGGCACGCCGCGGACACGCAACAGCTCGTTGTCGCGCAGACCCGGCACTTCGTCGATATAGCGCACCTTGTTGTCCATGACCCAAATGTCGGCGTCGCGGACGTCGAGGATTTGGCTGCCGGTCCTGGCCAAGATGCCGACGAAAATTGACACCTGCTGGGACATGAGCACCGTGGCGAAGGTGACGCCGAAGATCAGGCCCAGGTACTTGCTACGGTCGCCGGTCAGCATCTTGAGCGCGATCCAATTCATGGCGGATACCTCATTTGGGGCGTCCCGAGACTCTTTTGCGCTTGGCTGATTTGGGCGGTGCACCCAGAGCCGCCAGCGAAAACGCGGTGACGTGCTCGGCGACCAGTTGCGCGTTGAAAGTGCGCGCCGTTTCTTCGCCCACAAGCAGCGTCACAATCGGCTGAAAGGCGCGATAGAACAGGCACTGGCCGACGATGCTGAATGCGCACGCCAAGCGCTTGTGGTCGGGGAGTTCGGGAAACATTTCCTCGAGGATGGCCCCTAAGACCGCGGCGGTCGGACGGACGGTATCGCGGACCAATTCCGCGCAGGCGGAGGTGGGCTGCGCCATTTCGCGTAGAAACAGCTGCCGGTGCCAGGGCGCCTGGTTTTCGGAAAGCATGCGCTGGCTGAAGATGCGCACGAAGTCACGCAGCTTTTGCTCGGGAGGCGTGCCTGGCGGCCAATCGGGGATGGGAAACTGCTCGGTCTGATGCCGGCAGGCGGCCTTGACTGTTTCGATGTACAGCCGTTCCTTATCGCGAAAGTAGTAGTTGACGCCGGCCACGTTGACGCCGGCACGTTCGCAAATCTCGCGGACCGTGGCGCCCTCGTATCCTTTGGCGGCGAACACTTGCCCGGCAGCGTCCAACAGGCGGCGGTCGGCATCGTCTTTGGTTGTCATGGTCAGTCTCCAACAGACGTATTAATCGTCTGTCTTAATC
Source organism: Gemmataceae bacterium (assembly GCA_022614915.1). GTDB lineage: Bacteria > Planctomycetota > Planctomycetia > Gemmatales > Gemmataceae > JAKEFD01. Next base: position 10,659 of record JAKEHV010000299.1, read on the forward strand.
AATAGTATAAAACAAATGTTTTAAAGTCAAGGCCCCCGTTTACATTTCGCGCGGTTAACGTTTCGCGCTCGAGAATTCCCAGCTGGGGCGCGTAATCGCGAGGCATGAAGCGAACGCTAAACGTAAACAGCAGTTAGCCCCTCATTTGCTTTGTGCCCAGCTGTAACCTATGCTTGGCCTGAATCGATCCTCTCTCCCCCCGAGCCCTCTCCCCAAGGGCGCGGGGTGTTGAGCGGAATCCCCTCTCGATTCCCGAAAAACGCAAACCCGCGGCAACGCGGGGACGCAAAGCCATGGGCCAATGCGCGTGTTCCCGCCAACGCGCATTGGTTGCCAGGCTGCCGAAGGAATTCTCCCCAATGACCTTCTGGAAATGGCCGTGGACGTTGTTCCACGGCAAGTCTCGCCCCGCTCGCTCATTTTCCGCCCGCACTCGCCCTGTGCTTGAACCATTGGAGGAGCGCCTGGCGCTTTCTTCCGGCACGGATCATGCCGCCTGGAGCGTGCAGCGCTTTGCCCTCGACTCTTTCGCCGCCCAGGCTCAAGCGAGCGGCTTCGGCTCGCTGATCGGCCTCGACAGCGTCTTCGCCAACTATCCCTACCGCGGCAACGGTTACAGCGTGGCCGTCCTCGACACCGGCATCGACTACAACCACGCCGCGCTGGGCGGCGGCTGGGGCAAACGCGTCGTCGCCGGTTACGATTTCGCCAACAACGACAACGACCCCATGGACGACAACGGCCACGGCACGCACGTGGCCGGCATTCTGGGCGCGAACAGCGCGACCTTTGCCGGCGTCGCGCCCGGCGTCAATCTCATTGCCCTCAAGGTGCTCGACGCCAAAGGCTCGGGCTCATTCGGCGACGTCGAAGAAGCCTTGCAGTGGATCGTCGCGCATCGCGCCCAGTACAACATCGTCGCCGTCAATATCTCTTTGGGAAGCGGCAACTACTCAACCAATCCCTTTACCTTCCTCGAAGATGAGTTTGGGGCGCTCAAGAGCCAAGGCGTGTTTCTCGCGACTGCCGCGGGCAACGGCTATTTTGGATTCGGCAGCCAGCCGGGCCTGGGCTATCCCGCGATCAGTCCATTAACCGTGGGCGTCGGCGCGGTGTGGACCGGCAACTTCGGGTCCATGAGCTGGATCTCCGGCGCGCGCGACCATAGCACTGCCGCCGACCGCATCGCCAGCTTTTCGCAGCGTTCGGCCGGACTGGACATCTTCGCGCCGGGCGCGCTCATTTCGAGCACCTGGCTTCACAATGGTTACCGCAATATGGCCGGCACGTCGATGGCGACGCCGGTGGTCGCAGGCGCAGCAGTGCTCCTGCACCAGGCCTTGGATGCCAATGGTCAGGCCGCCAAAGCGAACCAGGATACCATCCTTGGCTTGATGAGGTCCACGGGCGATATTGTCGTGGACGGCGACGACGAAAACGACAACGTGACCAACACCGGGCTGTCGTTCAAAAGGCTGGACTTGTTGGCGGCGCTTTCGAGCATTGCCAAAGCGAATCGGCCGCCGACACTGGGTCCGATCGCCGACCGGACCATGTCGCGCGGCCAGGCAAGCATCACCATTCCGCTCGCAGTCGCCGATCCGGACGGCCACACGCTCACACGCGCCGCCGCGGCGTATCAATACAACGCGGCGTTCGAGCTGGATCAGCGCTTTGATCTATTTGTCGATCGGGGCTATTGGCAGAACTCGCAGGGCGCTAACGAAAAATGGCTGCGCGCGGCCGTCAACAACCAGTGGTACAGCATCGAGCCCAACGGCACGGTGCGCGAATGGTCGGGCGGGGCGTTGGGGAATAGTCCGATTGTCGCCACCTTGGACAGAAGCAATTGGAATGATCCGACGCGCCTGGTCAACGTCGCCACCCCGTCTGCACAAGCCGGAGTCAAGGTAACGTTTTCCGGCAACAATCTTATCGTCGATCCGCCGCATTCCCTGGTTGGCCCGTTTTTGGTGCGCGTCCAGGTGAGCGATGGCCAGGCTAGTGCCGTCAGGGTTTTTAGGGTGACGGTCAACAACACGGCGCCGTCCCTGGCCGCGCTTGCGGACCGAACGATGCCCACATCGCAGCCGAATCTCTCAATCGCCTTAAGCGCGGCCGACGCGGACAGCGACTCGGTAACTCTGTCGGCAGCGGTTTTTCAGTATAGCGGCGCATTCGAGCTCGATCAGCGCTTGGATCTGTACTCCACCGGGAATCTCTGGCAAAACTATTGCGGCCTGAACGAGAAATGGCTGCGCAGCCGCCTCAACGGCAAATGGTACACCATCGAACCGGGCGGCATGGTGCGCGAGTGGACCGGCGGCGGCCTTGCGCAGAGCCCGGTGGTCGCGAAGCTAACTAGCATGCACTGGACGAATCCAAATCTGCTTCACAATGCCCAAGGCGCGGCACTGCACACCATCGCGCTGCGCATCCAGGGCCAAACACTCACGGTCGATCCGCCGGCCTCATTTAAGGGTTCGTTTCTGGTCGTCGTGGGCGCCAGTGACGGCGTGGCCTCGGCGCGACGCGTCTTTCGGGTGACAACAACGTAGACCCCACGCTCCGCGTGGGGTGGATCCGTAGCCTCGCGGAGGGTGGGGAAGTGGTGTAGCCGCCGCCACACGGAGCGTGGCGGCCACGTTTTTCCGTTTTCTTCAGGAATAGCGCTTGACATCGCTTGCCGCATTTGTATTATTGAGTTAATACAATAGACGTTGACGCCATGGAGCGCGGGCCGCGATGCAACTCCACCTTTCCCCCAATGACGGCGTGCCGATCTATTTGCAGATCGTCAACCAGGTCAAGTATTTGATCGCGGCCGGCCGGCTCGAGCCCGGGGAGGAGTTGCCGCCCATTCGCGTTCTGGCCGAACAACTCGTGATCAACCCGAATACGGTCGCCCGCGCCTATCGGGAGCTGGAGGTCGCGGGGCTGGTCACGAAACGGCGCACGGCGGGCACCTATGTTTCCGACGCCGGCTCGCCCTTGGCGCGGCGCGAGCGGATGAAGATCTTGACCGAACGCATCGACGCCCTTTTGGCCGAAGCACGACAAATGGGTGTGGACCTCGAGCAGATTCTCGAACTCATAGAGCAGCGCGACCGGGCGATGGGTCCGGCAGGCGCTTTGTAGATTCAGGAGCCGCGCACGCGGTAAGCGGCGAATTGACTGACACATCACAAAACATGATGTGTCAGCCAATTATGTTTAAGTGGTAACTGGACTTACGTCAGAAAACAGGTCGAAAAATGACTGACACTTCACTCATTTTGGGCATCATGTCAGTCATTTGTGTTACTCCTTTACCTGCAAGCGTTTGTGGAAAACAAATGACTGACACATTGCTGACACTATTCGCAGGACTTCGAAATGAGCACTAACGGCAAAGAGAACGTGGTTGTCATCGAGCGGCTGACGCGCCGCTTTGGTCCCAAGACGGCGCTCGACCAGGTTAGCCTGGCCGTGCCGCGCGGCTGCGTCTTCGGTTTGGTCGGCGCCAACGGCGCCGGCAAGACGACCATGCTCAAACACATCTTGGGTCTTTATCGCGCCGCCGAAGGCAGCGTGCGCGTTTTCGGAAAAGATCTCATTCCGCCACGAACCCTGAAGCTACTCGTAATTCTTTGGGTCTTGGCGGCCGTCGTGTTCTTTCTCTTTATGCTGTGGCTCTTGCCCGGCGATGTCATTGCTTGGCCGTATCTCGTCGCTGCCGTCATCCTGTCTGTACCGTTCCTTCGGCCCGCGGTCGGTACGCTGGCCTTTGCGTGGAATCGGCACCGCTAATGAGCGGCTGCTAAAGCGTGCTTACCAAACCACACCGGCGCAGGGGTTGGACTTTGTCGTCACTGGGAATTGGCCGAACCAGGATAAGTACCTGTGGCACATCAAGATCGTTTAGTTTTCAAATCTTGATCATACCTTTGTCAAACTGATACGCGCGCGCCCGGAAAAGGAAATCCACAATGCTGCCTTCATGCGGCTGCAGCCAATTGAGCGCGATCGTCTTGAGTGGGCCAAGGTTGAGCCGATCGATGTGCACGGCGTCAGCCAATGCGCGTTGGAATTTGGCGTCCTCCGTGATCGCCGAGCATACCAGCGTCGGCCCGATCTTTTCCAGCATTTCGTTTTGCGGGCACTCCACCACTGTCACAAAGGGAAACATGTACTCCTTCTTGGCGGCCGCCTTTTCGGGAGAGTCGCACAATATCACTGTCGGCCGCAAATAGTCGCAGCGTTCCTTCTTGACCAGGCGCGGGCCGAATTTCGCCGTCATGTCGTGGACGCCATCCTCCTTTACATCCTGATCGATCTGCGCGTTGATCTGATCCGCTTGACCAGGGACCGTGAATGCCGCCAACGCCGATTTGGGGTCCTCCGGCGGCAAAGGCAGCACTGGGCCGATTCGTTCAGCAATGGCTTCGGCAATTGGCTTGGCGTTGCGCGTGACCCAAATCCCCGAGCAATTAATGCAGCCGCGGCCGCTGTTGACGAACACGCTATCGACCATGATGTCCAGATACTTTTGCCAATTGTCCGCTTGATCGTCGCCGAGAAGGATTTTGGAGAAGCCGGGGCCGTGCACCTGGACGCGCGGATTGCCCTTGTACTGCTCAACAGTCGCACTGCCGCCAAAGATCAGGCTCTTGGGACAGTGCTGCAGCACCGCCGCGCCGACGTCCCCCAGTCCCGGATAGATGGCGATCGCCTGCTTGGGAATGCCGGCTTGGATGAATGCTTGCGTCATGCGATAGGGGGTCCACGGCTCTTGCGGTCCGGGCTTTAGCACGAGGCCAACCTGGAGCGGAATGATCGGCAGCCAGAGAGTATGCACGCCGGGCGAATTGGACGGCAGCACCAGGCCGAGAACGGGGGACAGGCTTTGGTAGCTGACGGGAACGCCGCGCTCTTCGACGCCGTAGCCGCGCGACAGAATGTCGAGGTCGAGACCGCGCGTCAAGGAATCGAGGATCTTGTCCATGTTGCCGAGCACGAACTCGTTTTTTTCCATGTTGAAGCGGCACATGTGCTCGGGCAGGCCGGTGGTCGCCGACTGCATGCGCGCGAATTGCTCGGGCGATTGCGAGCCGTCGCCCAACGGCAACTCGGCTTTGGCGTAGAGCTCGCCTGCTTTCTTGACCATTTGCAAGATTTGCTTGATCGGAATCGCGCGGAGCACGTCGCGGGCCCGCTTGGCGAAACGCATGTCGCGCTCGACCAGTCCGCCGTTGGCCCGGCTCACCTCCGCCAGCACTTCGCCGGTTCCGAAGTGCACCACTTTGTCGATATCCAGGCTCTTGTACGGTTCGCCCCAACGGGAAACGGGAATGTGCATGTAAAGAATCTCGATAGGTTCCGGGGGTGGGTATAGTTGGAATTGTACGCCAAATCGCGTCGGTTTTCCCACCTTTTCGAATGTACTCTTGGTCCCAATTCTCCAAGCGGCGCGGAAATTCTGGCCGGCGCGCGAGCTAAAAACGCATTACCTCGTAGGGGGCGTTGTCGATCCATGGGGTGCGCGGACATCCAAAGGAGTATCTCATCATGGGAATCGAGATTCAATTAGCCTCAAGACCTCTTCTCGTGCCGGAAAACTTGCCGCCCAGCAAGAAGATCTTCAGCTTCCTGAGCGGCCCCACGATCCTCATTCGCTATGCGCCGGAACCAGGCGACCAAAGCACCAAGATCGTCTTCATTCAAGTCATGCGCGAGCACTTGGACGGCGTGGCTTCGTTGCCCTCAGAGCTGGACCTGGGTTTCGCCTTTCAAGACGTGGACACGACAACCGACTTTTTCCACGTCGATTATCTCTCCGGCGAGAGAGATCCCTACTACAACGGCGACGACGCCGGTTTGGACACCGGCGTGCAGGGCAACGCCGTTTCATTCCCCGTGCGCTCGGCGCGCATGAGCGACACGCCCAACTATACCAACGGCACGTTTCCGGCCGGCACGTCCAATATGAAGTACGAATTCCGAACCGCGGCTTTCAGCGGCGCAGGCAAGGACGCGGGCTCCTTCTATCGTTTCGTCGATTGGACGTACTCGAAAGAAAAGGGCAAGGCCGCGAAGCTGAAAATCCTGAGCGGCGGCAGCGACCCCGGGCCGGAATTCACGGCAGCCGTCGATCTTTGGTGCAGCAATCACGGCTTCACGCTACCGACTCCGCCGCCGCCCAATCCGGATGAAGTGACCTACGTGGTCGTCAAAGGCGACTACCTGTCGAAAATCGCACAGAAGTTTTATGGCGACGGCGGCTTGTGGCCCCGGATCTACCAGGCGAACCGCGATGTGATCGGCTCAAACCCCAACCTGATCCACCCGGGACAAGAGCTGGTCATTCCGTAGCCGCAACCTTCAGGTTGCGGACTAGCCGCAGACTAAAGCCTGCGGGTACAGATGGTTGACGTGCTCCGGCAAGGAGTCGATAATGGTCCAAGCGGTATCATTGTCGATCGTTCGGAGACGCACGTGAAAGCGCGCCTCGGTTTTACGCTGATCGAGTTCCTTGTCATAGTCGCCGTCATTGCGATTCTGATTGGCCTGCTCCTGCCGGCTACGTGAAAAGTGCGCGAAGCCGCTGCGCGTGCGCAGTGTCAGAATCAGCTCAAACAAATCGCACTGGCGCTGCACCACCACCACGACACACATCGCTGTTTCCCGAGCGGCACCGTTCGCGCCGCGGACCTACTGCCCGACAAGCGGTTGAGTTGGCTGGCGTCCATTCTGCCGTTTGTCGAGCAAGACGCCTTGCACAAGCAACTAAAACCGAGCCAGCCGTGGGACGCCCACGAGAATCAAGCGATTCGCACTGCGCTCTCGCTCTATGTATGTCCCGCACACCCCGGCTGGAACGCCTCGTCGACACAGTTCGAGACGCACTATGTCGGCTTGGCGGGAGTAGGACGCGATGCGGCGCTTATTGACAAGCAGAATCCACTTGCCGGCTTCTTCGGTTTCGAGCGGCGTATCACGTTGAAAGACATCAGTGACGGTACATCTTCAACTGCTGCTGTGGTTGAGACGGGTACGGACAACGGACCTTGGGCGGCTGGAGGGCAAACTACCTTGCGCGGTCTCGACCCGGCGATAACGGAGTACATTCACGAAAATGGCCCCTTCGGGATGAAGCACAAGACCGATACGTTCTTTCGCACAAATCCCGTGCTCGCCAACACCGCTTTTGCGGATGGCTCAGTGCGGAGCGTACCCAGTGACCTTGCTGCCTCGGTCATTCGGGCACTGTCAACCATCGCGGGAGGGGAAGCAGTCGCTACCGAGTTTTGACACGAGATCGTCCAAGGCTACTCGCGCTCGACTGACTAATTCGCGGACGGTCGTGGCCATCAATAAACCCCGACCACCGTCGTCGCCGCGAACCCGCGATACGGCTTCACGCCGCTAACGCCGTCCCAAAGATACTTCGCGCTAGGCTTTTCGCGCACGCCTTCGTCGCGCTCCAAAAAGCGCGGGATAAATAGCTCTTTCGTCAGCGTAGTGAGCATGACGCGGCCATCTTTGCCGTAATCGACGAGTTTATCCGGATTATCGAAATCGACGCATTGGGCGACGGCGCGTGGCTCGGGCGCGTAATAGCAAATCTTGTATTCCGGTGGCGTCGGCTGGTCGGATGCGGCCAGGCCCATGAGCGTGTTGCCATAGGTCGGCGCGATGTACACCTCCGGTCCGAGGTATTCTTCCATCGCGAACCGAATCCACTGGCTGGTCATCTCGGTGCCGCCGCAGAAAATGCCGGTGATGCCCGCCTTGGCGATCGAGGAGCCGTCTTTCTCCAGGCGGCCGGAGAGCGCGTCCAAGAGCTTGGGCGTCATGAAAGCGCACTTAATCTCGTGGCCGGCGGAAAGGATCGTCATCGCCTGGTCGATCACGTGTTCTTGATAGGCTTTGAGGTGCTCCATCCAGCCCTTCTTGATGAGCTTGATGACCCAGCGCGGGTCGAGGTCGACGCAAAAGGAGATGCCGCCGCGAAACTGGGCTAGATGCTCGACGGCTAAGCGCAATCGCCGCGGCCCCGAAGGGCCGAGCATAAGCCAGTTGGCGCCTTTGGGGAAGTATTTGTCGGGCAGCGTGGCGCTGAACATCTCGTAGTCGATGCGGAAGTCGTCGACGACGACGCGGCTTTTGGGAATGCCGGTGGTGCCGCCGGTTTCGAAGACGTAGGTGGGCTTGTTCCACAGGGCCTTGGGCAGCCAGCGCCGCACCGGCCCGCCGCGCAACCAGTCGTCCTCGAACAAACCAAACTTCTTCAAATCGTCGAAGCACTTCACCTCTTTGCGCGGATCGAAGCTCAGTTTGCAAAGGGGATTTTTGCCCGCCGCGGCATCGACCCAAAAAGGGCTACCTGTCGCGGGGTTAAAGTGCCATTCGACCATCTCGCGCACGTGAGCGTCGAGTTTCTCCTTGGCCTGGGCAGGTGTCAAGGTCATTTGGGTAATTCTTCTCCGAAAAGGATCTGCCAGTTGTCACGGGCCATTTCGAGCAACTTCGGGTCTTGAAGAAATGAACCGCAGTCGTCGTTGAGTTTCGTTTTCAACAGATCCTTGTCGATATGTGGAAGGACGGCTCGCAAATCATCCTTGTCTTTTCTGCGTTTGCTGAACAGTTTGCTCAAAAACACGTCGTACTTGTCGGCCAGGAAAACGTGCAAGCGGCCAAACGATCCCAAATCCGTGAGGCGGTTCTGCCAATGAGCAGGCAAATAGTGAGATTGCATGTGCCTCATATCGAGGCCATAACTCTTCTTCAATTCCTCCATTAATTCGTACCGCTCCCGGATCTCCTTGGGAACTTCGTCGATCACGTCGACGTCGTCCGTGTGCCGCACGAGATAACCGGACAAGATGAGAGCAATGGCGCCGGCGATATCCAGTCGGTGCTGGCCGCGCACGGATTGACCGACTTCTCTGAGATAGCGGCGGACGTCTTCCGGGTCTGTTTTCTCCATGAGACGACTCCGCAGCGAGGGAAAACCGATCTCGTCAAACTGGTCCGCACATATTTGCTCAATCGTCTCGCCTTCCGGCGATTGTGCCAGCCATTCCGCAAGCCGCTGGTCACCCCAGTGTAGGCGCAGTGCTTCAACGCTGTCGCGAATCAACAAACGAGTGCGATAGTCGAGTTCCGGCTCCCGAACTTGCGCTTGCACCGCCGCCGCCAAGTCGACTGGGTCGATCTGCGGACGTTTGCGAACGAGCGACCAGAGATCAAGGGATTGTGAAATCATGCTTCTAGTAGCTTATCTCTTTTTCAGAGCCGCGCCCGAGAGGAAGCGGGGCGCCTGCGAGTGCTCCGCTTCCTCACGGGCGCGGCTCGGAGAATCATTTTTTCTCAGCAATCGCGTACAACCTGGCGCCGGTGTTGATGTACAAGACGCCGTTGGCGACGACCGGCGTGCCGTGCAGGGATTCGAGCATATCCATGGTGCCCAGGTGTTTCTTGTTCTTATTGGCCTCGAAGATGTAAACGCTGCCGTCTATCACGCCGAGATAGACCTTGCCGTCCACATAGTACGGACTGCCCCAGATGCCGTTTTTGACATCGTGCACCCAGTGGTGCTGGCCGGTCTTGGCATCCAGGCAGTGCAGATAGCCGCGCTCCTCGCTGATATAGACAAGTCCGTCGTGAATGGCGGCGGTGCTGCAGGTGCGCTCGAAGAATGCACGACGTCCCTTTTTCGGCACGGGTTGGACCGGTCCGCCGTAGGACCAGATCAAAGCAGAGTTCTTATTTTCGGCCGCTTTGGCATCGTAGCTCTTGAAAGAGACATCGCCCTTTTTGGTGATGTCGAGGCAGAGGAAATAGGAGAAGCGCGTCGGGCTTTCATGCTCGGGCCGCAGTCCCATGCCGATGTACAACTTGTTGTCGTAGATCACCGGAGTGGACACGAAGTAGTTGACCATTTCATCGGCGTCTTTGCGCGGCACGGGATTGCAGTTGCACTTCCACAAGAGTTCGCCGGTCAAAGGCTCGAAGCTGTAAATCCATGAGCCCCCGCTCGCGAAAATCACCTGGCCCTTGCCGTTGACCTCGGTATAAGCCGGATTCGACCATTCGCCTTCGACAATGTTCGCGCCGGGGAGGTTGCTTTGCCAGACGACTTTGCCGTTGTTCTTGTCCAGTGCAACGAGGCTGGGCGCTTTGGGGCTGGCGACTTTGCCGGACATCTGCTCGATGCCGTTGCCTGAGGCGACATAGACGAGGTTGCCCACCACCACTGGCGAGCTGCCGCCGCAGTGGAAGGGGATGACCTTGTAGTCCTTCATGAGGTCCGTGGACCAAACGGTCTTGCCGTCGTCGGCGCTGGTGCAAATGACCCGGCAATCCTGCGTGAGGTAGTAGAGCCGGTTGCCGTCCACGGCCGGGGAGGACAAGAGACCATAGGAACGCGCCTCGGTGAAAATGTCCGCGGGCGGAATGTCATGGACGGCTTGCCAGAGGAACTTGCCGTCGGCTTCGTTAAAGCAATAGAGGACCGCCTTGGGGTCTTTGACCTTGGGATCGCGCGACTTGTTCGTGCCCATGTAGACTTTGCCGCCCGCGATCACCGGCCCGCCAAACGACTTCGAGCCCAGCTCCGCGACCCACTTGATGTTCTTGAGCTTGCCTTCTTCGACCACCCACTCCGCGGGAATGTTCTTGTCCTTGACGTTGGCCATGTTGCGCTGCGGCGAGCCGCCGAAGAGGGGAGAATCAGACAGTGCTTGAATCGCGGACTGCAACTCAAAGAAATTCACCTCTGCCAGTTTGTAACGCAGCGAAACTTGGAGAAATTTGTACTTGTAGACCATCATCGGCCGCTGCGGATTCGGTCCGGCAAAACACCCTGTCCAAAGGTTTTTAAGCGACGCACCCCAGTCCAGTTCGCCCGCGGCGTCCCATAAACTCGTTACACTCTCACGGGGAGCGAAGTAACCCGAATGCCTTGCA
>JAKEHV010000300.1 GCA_022614915.1 Gemmataceae bacterium
ATCCCATGTTGAACTTGTGGTCCAAGCGCACCCGGACCGCCTGCGACGGCTCCAGCCGCCGCGATTTCCTCAAGGTCGGCGCCCTTGGCATGGGCGGCCTTCTGCTTTCCGACCTGTTACGCTTCCGTGCCGCGGCCTCTGAGGCCGGCCGGCAAACTCGCAACACTAGTGTCGTCTGGCTTTGGCTCGGCGGCGGGCCCACCCACGTCGAAACCTTCGACCCCAAGATGTCAGCTCCGGCCGAATTTCGCAGCACCATCGGCGCGGTGCAGACCAACGTCCCCGGCGTCGAGCTGGGCGGCGTCTTCACGCGCATGGCCCGCGTCGCCGACAAGATGGCCTTCGTGCGTTCCTTCGCGCATAACAACTCCGGCCACGGCGGCGGCACGCACTGGGTCATGACCGGCTACGATTTTCCGCCGGCCGACAACGGCATGGGCCAGAACAAGCCCGGCATCGGCTCCATCATGTCGCGCCACCGCGGCGCCAATAACCCGGCGAGCGGTCTGCCCAACTACGTCCGTCTAGGCGGCATCCTGGGCGACGGACCAAGCTGGCTCGGCTCCGCCTATTCGCCGTTCGACACCGCCGGCAACGCTCGCAACAACATGAACCTGCAAGTCACGCTCGATCGGCTCAACGAGCGCCGCGATCTGTTGCGCTCGTTCGATACGCTCAGCCGTGACATTGACCGCACGGGCCTAATGCAGGGGCTCGATAGCTTTGAAACGCAAGCACATCAGCTTCTCGTGAGCCGGGCGCGCGAAGTGTTCGACGTCACACGGGAAGAGCCGCGCACCCGCGACCTCTACGGCACCAATGGCCTGGCCCAGCAAATGCTCCTGGCCCGCCGGTTGTGCGAAGCGGGCGTCGGCTTCGTCACCATACACTATGGCGGCTGGGACATGCATGGCAACATCGCCCAGAGCATGCGGCAAACCGCGCCGCCGGTCGATCATGCCGTCTCCGCCTTCGTGCAAGACGTGCATCAGCGCGGCCTGGAGAACGACATCCTGCTCGTCATCACTGGCGAGTTCGGCCGCACGCCGCGCATCAACGGCGGGGCGGGCCGCGACCACTGGGCGCCGCTTTCGACGCTGGCCTTGTCCGGCGGCGGCTTGCGGATGGGCCAGGTCGTGGGCGAATCGTCGTCCAAGGCCGAGGTGCCGCGCACGACGCCGATCACACCGCAAGACTTGATGGCGACCGTGTTCCAGGTTCTGGGCATGCCGCAGGACTTGCACTACAACGACCCGAGCGGCCGGCCGACGCCGATGGTGAACGGCGGGCGCGTGATTCGGGAACTGGTGTAAGAACCAAGTGCGCCAGCGTGGATCAAAAGACCCGCGGTTTCCGCAAGGAGCCGCGGGTTTTTGCGTTTTGGGGGGGGCAAACTTAACAATAATCATGGAGTGTGGGTGGCGCGCTTGCCGAGTTCCTGTTGCAAAAGTATGGCGTCGAGCGCTTTTTGAATCTGTACTTTGCGTGCCGTCCCGGACAGTTCGCATCGGCAGTTCGCACGCACCTCGGCGTTGAGTTGCAGCAATTAGAGGCGGAGTTCTGGACCGAAGTGGACAGGCTGACGAAAGCGGACATGCAAAAGAAGTAACGCCCAATCAAGTAAGCATGCTCATTGCCAGCCGCACGCCGCCTTGGGCCGGTTCGCTCACCACGGTGATCGGCTCAAACGCAACGCCCTGCCCGGCCAAGGCTTCCAGAAAAGCTTCTCGATACGACAGCTCTCCAACAAACAGACCTCCAGCCAATGCGATCGGGACCTTCTGTGTGAACAGGCGCTTGGCCAAGACCGCGGCCGTCTCCGCCAGCTCCTGGGCGGCTTTGGAGACGATGGAGCGCGCGACTTGGTCTGCTTGTGCCGCTTGAATCACCAGCGGCGCGAGGGCAGCCAGCGCCGGGCGATCCATGCCGCCGCGATAGATTTTGGGAATGAGCTCTTGGGGTTGCGCCAATTCCAGTTTTTGTAAAAATCGTTCGCTGAGGAGTGTAGCAGGGCCGCGGCCGTCCACTGCGCGGGCAACGGCCTGCAGCGCGGCGACGGCAATTGCATAGCCGCTGCCTTCGTCGCCTAAAAGATAACCCCAGCCGCCGGATCGACCTGTTGTGCCGTCGCGTGTCCTGGCATAAGCGAAGGAGCCCGTGCCCGCGATGACTGCCAAACCCCAGCCTTCACCGGACAAGTTCTCCCCTCGCCCCTGTTGGGGAGAGGGGCCGGGGGTGAGGGGGCAGCCTGCCGCAAGCAGTAGTGACGCATCATTGGTGACTTGGACTTTGTCCGCCAGCCGAACGCGCTTCGCCCATTCCAAAATGAGATCTCGATCGGCGGGCCGATCCGCGCCTGCCAGGCCCAGACAAGCGGCGGCCACCGTGCCGCGTGGTACGCGTGCATTTGCGAAAGCCAACTGCACGGCTTGATCCAAGGCGGCGAAAGCGCGCGCGGGGCCAACGGCTTGGATGTTGGAGGGACCGGATTCACCGCGACCGAGGAAGAGTCCCTCGCTAGCGCGTCGGGCTAGTGTGGCGGCGCCCTCGCTGACGCGTCCGGCTAAGAGGGCGACGGTGTGGGTGCCGCCGCCGTCGATGCCGAGGACCAGATTCGCATGCGTAGTCGCCGTGGCAATGCGCAACGCCACGAGGGTCTGACCGACGCTGCCGCTGCTTGCGCTTAGTCGTGCGCGGGCGTCGGCGGGCGTGGTTTGCCCAAGCTGCGCGACCAGTGCGGTCTTGAGTTCGCCGCCGCAGTTTTCCAATAGGGTGTCGGCCCCTTCGTGATCCAGGTCGGTCAGCTGCCTTACGATGCGATTGGTGCGCGCCCGCAGTTTCTCATTGGTGGCCCGCAGATCGACCATGAGGTTCCCATACGTTTTTCCCAATCGAATCATGGCGCCGGTGCTCAGCATGTTGAGCACGAGCTTCGTCGCCGTGCCTGCCTTGAGCCGCGTCGAGCCGCTCAACACCTCGGGGCCGACCGGCACAGTGAGGGCCAGATCGACGCGTCCGGAAAGATCGGAATCGGGGTTGCACGAGAAGCCGATTGCGAATGCCCCGGCGCGCTTGGCGTAATCCACGGCGCCCAGCACATAGGGCGTCCGGCCGCTGGTGGCTATGCCGACAACAACGTCGTTTGGGCCAAGCCCAAGCGCTTGCAGGTCCACTGCCGCGAATTCCGGATGGTCCTCTGCCCCTTCCACGGCCTGCGTCAGGGCGCGCGTTCCGCCCGCGATGATGCCGGCGACCTGGCCCGGCGGCGAGTTGAAGGTGGGCGGGCACTCGGTGGCGTCGAGCACGCCGAGCCGTCCGGAGGTGCCGGCTCCCGCGTAGATCAAGCGCCCGCCGACCTGCAACCGTGCCGCGATGGCCTCAATGCCCTGCGCAATCGCCTCAGCCTGGGCGGCGACCGCAACGGGCACGTGCGCATCTTCGGCGCACATGAGGCGCACCAGTTCCAGCGGCGTCAGTTCATCCAGGTTTGTCGATGCCGGGTTGCGGGCTTCGGTCAACAGGTGATCCATGAATCCATTGTAGTAGGCACGCTCCGCGTGCCGTTACGGAGACGGCACACGGAGTGTGCCTACTACTTTGTCCGCGAGAAGTGCGACAGCCACCGTCGTGACCGCGCCCACCGGCGCGAACCAGGGCCAGGCCAAGAGCGTTGTTCCCCGCGTGCTTGGCAGCCAGAGCGCAAGCACGGCCGAGAACCCGCACGCTACGCCGGCAAGCGCTGCCTCGGAGCGAACTGGCCGCCGCATGCTTCCCAAAAGAAAAAGGCCCAAAACAATTCCAGTCGTGAAACCGGCGATGGTCAACACTTTCTCAATGATGGCGCCGCTGCCGAGCGCCAAGGCGCCGAGCGCGACGGCGCCTTGCCCAACTCCCCAGAACAGCGTCATGATTTTCGAAATGGCAAGGTAATGCTCTTCCGTTTGTCCGGGCTTCAGCGGGCGATAGAAGTCGGCGACAAACGCGCCGGCAGAGCTGTTCAGCGAACTCGAAAGCGTGGACATCGCCGCCGCCAAAACGGCTGCAACGATCAGACCAACTAAGCCTACCGGCATGTGATGCACGATAAACAGGCCAAAAACTGCATCTGGTTTGGTCCCAGGCGGCATAACTAAGACTCTGTAACTGGCTAGCGCGAACAAGCCGACGCCGATCAAGAGAAACAGCGCGAACTGGGCAATGATGACAAATCCGCTGAGAACGAGCGCGGTCCGGGCCTCGCCCAGCGAACGGCTGCACAAATAGCGCTGCACCATGAGATGATCGGCCCCATGGCTGGCCATGCTGAGGAACGCGCCGCCGATGCAGCCCGCCCAGAGCGTGAAAGGACGCGTCGGGTCGGTCGAAAGGTCGAGAACCGTCAACTTGCCGACGGAGTCGGCTGTGTCGATGAGCGCCCTGACGCCGTCCGGTAAGAGCTGGACGATAAAGACCGCCGCCACGATGGCGCCGGCAATGTAAATCACGAATTGCACAAGATCGGTCCAGATGACCGCCTGCATGCCGCCCAGGTAAGTATAGAAGATCGTGACGGCGCTCATGACCGCGATCGACACCGCGATGTTCCAGCCGGTGAACTGCTGCAAGAGCAGACTGGTCAAGCAAAGCCGCAAGCCGTCCGCGACGGTCCGCGTGCCAAGGAAAATGGCCGAGGCGACGCGCTGCACGCGAACGTCGAAGCGCTGCCGTAAGAGTTGATACGCCGAGAACAGCTCGCCGCGCATGTATTGCGGCAACAGCAGCCAGGCGACGAGGATACGGCCAATGAGATAGCCCAAGGTGAGCTGCAAGAACGTGAGATTGCCGCCCTCGGGGTTGAACGCTAGACCCGGAGCGCTGAGAAACGTCACGGTGCTGGTTTCGGTCGCGACGATGGAAACCAGCACCAGCCACCAGGCTACGTTGCGGTCGCCGACAAAATAGGTGCGCGTATCGCGCTGGCCACGCGCGAACCACATCGCCAAAAGCGTAGTGCCGGCCAGGTAGGCGATGACGATGGCCAGATCGACTGGATGCAGTGAGCGCATTGATAGATCTTAACCACAGAGGCACAGAGACACAGAGAATACCAGATTTCAACTTGCAAATTGAAAACCCCAGCAGGCTCGTCGTTTTTTTTCTACGCTTTTTTTCTTCTCCGTGTCTCTGTGTCTCTGTGGTTAGATTCAAATCACGCCGCCCGCTTCGGACGTGGTTTCACGTCGAACAAGCCGAAGATTTCCTCCTCGCTGAGACCCAAGGAGGGCGGCGGCCCGTTTTGACCGAGCATATCTGCGAACAGTTGCCGCTTCTTTGCCAGGATATCAGCGATGCGCTCCTCAATGGTTCCGTGGCTGACGAAGCGCGTGACGAAGACCGTGCTCTTTTGGCCGATGCGGTGGGCGCGGTTGATGGCCTGATCCTCGACGGCGGGATTCCACCAGCGGTCAAAGAGGAAAACGTAATTGGCGCATTGCAGATTGAGGCCGACGCTGCCCGTACCATAGCTCATGAGCAAGAGGTGCTTCGAGCGATCCTTCTTGAAGTCGTCGAGGATCCGCGGGCGCTCGCGCTGCGGGATCCTGCCGTGGAAAAGCAGTGGTCCGTAGGGCGTGAGCGCTTGCGCCAGCTTCTCTAGCGGTTCGACCCATTGCGAAAAGACGATAGCTTTGCGGTTGCTATCAGCGACCTCGGCCGCGTCGGCGAGCAGTTGCTCCAGCTTGGCGCTGTCGCCGGTCGCCGGATCGAAGTTGCAGATTTGCTTTAAGCGCAAGACCAGCTCGAAGACGTGCTGCACGGTGAGCGTGTCGCCCAAGGCGTTGAGGCGCACGACGCCTTCTTTTTCCGCCAGCTCGTAGGCGGCGCGTTGCGCGGGCGTCAATTCCAACAAAGCGTCGTGAATGACCTTGGGCGGCATGTCGGTGGCCACTTCTTCCTTGACGCGTCGGAGGATGGCGTCGCCCGTCAACTCGGGCAAGAGCTTGGGTGGCGTCTCCGGCGGAATGCGGTCCGGATCGACGAACGCGAAAATGTTGATGAGGTCCTCGACGCGGTTCTCGATGGGTGTTCCGGTCATGGCCCAGGAGCGGTCGCGGCGCAGCGACCGGACAACCTGCGCCGTTTTCGATTCGCGATTCTTGATGCGCTGCGCCTCGTCCAGGACGACCACGTCGAAGCGCAAGCGTTCGTCTTCGAGGAAGGCGGCGTCGCGCGTCAAAAGCTCATAGTTGACGATTTTGAGCGGGCAGCGCGACGCGAACCACTGCGCGCGCCGGGCCTTCGTGTCGCCGCCGACGATTTCGTAGGGCACATCCTCGGCCCAGATTCTGACTTCGCGCGTCCAGTTGAGCACGAGCGGCTTGGGGCACACCACCAGACAGCGGCGAATGAGTCCCGCCTGCAAGAGGAGCCGAAGCGCGACGAGCACTTGGGCCGTTTTGCCGAGCCCCATTTCGTCCGCCAAGAGGGCGGCATGGCGCGGCATGAGAAACGCGATGCCTTTCACCTGATATGGGTACGGCTGCAACGGCAACTGCACCTGCCGCCCCGCGAACATGTCCTCCAAAGGCGGCTGCAACAAGTACAGCAATCGGTCCTTGTACATCACCAGCTCGGCGGGTGGTTGCAGCCGGGTCCGCGCCCTGGGTTTATCGTTTCGCGCCGGCGCCTCGTCCCCTGGTGTTGCATTCTTTTCAGAGGCGGATTGCTTCGGCGCTGTTTCCAGCGGCGTCGGAAAGCGCCACCCTTGCGTCGTAACGCTGAGCGACAGTTTGGCCACTGATCTTACCCAGGCCGGCCGATCCAAAACTGGAAATGAGTGTACACTGACCGAAAAATCCCGATCACCAAACAGCGGTCGAACGGATACTGGAATGTCCAATGGCACAGCATCCGTGCTCACTATTTGGGCGGAGTTTTCATCCATGAAGAGGTCATCGGGAGTCTCGGCAAGCCTCTTTAGTTGGCGAGAAAGTGCAAAAGGCAGGATTGCCGCAGGCCGACACTGATCTACTGCCGCAAGCTAAGTCTTTGCAGCGAGTTGTGAATTCGTACTTTTTGAAACGTAGGAACAGAGAATTGTTGTTAGCAATTAGCAACAATGAGGGGGTATGCCTATGCACGAGTTGGCAAGAACGGTGATTTTGATAGTTGTAAGTTATTCTTGATTAAGTCTTTATGTCCATCCTCTCGTTCTTGCCACTTGGTTGATTTTGGTGGCAAGAACGAGCCGTTCTTGCCACTTGCACAATCTTCAGGTGCGGGAAACTGTCCTCACTTCTCGGCCAGTTTGTTCACGACGCCGATGGCCCATTCCCGAACTTGTACATGAATGCAGCACGTGGGGGGAACAGTCCTGTTTGGGCTGGCGCGGCCGGCGTGGGGCAACATGCATGGTC